>JALOQS010000019.1 GCA_025459355.1 Pirellula sp. | reverse complement strand
TTCGATGCGGATTCGTTTCTTTTGCGAATGGTCGGCGTTTGGTTCGTGCCATTCTCTCCAACGACAGGCGAGGAGCCAGTGTCCGAGCTCTTTGCTCGCGATAGGTGGCGACGCATCGAACACGTCGTCGCGTTGAGACAGAGCCAGGATACGGGATTGTTCTAGCTGTTTCGCTTCCCACCGAGGGCTTCTGACTGGGGCGGGCTGGAACGCAACAGTCTTAGATTCGCTTGCAGAGATTCGGGGGGCGTGATTTTCCACAATCTTCCTTTGGAGTGAACCGAGTAGCTTCGGTCGACCCAATCGGTCATTAGAAATGATCCGTCGGGAGCGGCGGCTAAACCGACGGGTCGAAACATCGTGTCTCCTTGAATGGCAACCTTCAAACTAATCCGGTCGAGTTCGCTAGGATCATCTGCAGAAAAGAGTTCCAGCCGGTTTTCGCCCCAACTGGTGACTAGCAATTTTCCTTGATAGGGAAGGACTGCGCACGGGGCTTCTCCGGTACCGGCTTCCATTCCCAGAGTACCAGGCAGTTCACCGTTCCAGGCAATTAGCGGATTGGTCCCAGCACGGCCAAATCGAAATTGAAATCCGTAGTCACCACTTTCCATTACGCGGATGAGTCGACAAGGAGGTCGCGAGTCAGGATCGTTATCGACCGTCCATAGATCCCCCCGTGCATCGAAGCACAAACCGAATGGATTCCAGAGTCCGGTTGCGTAACGTCGCAGTTCCGATCCATCGAGCTTGCAAGAAAATATGTTCCCGCCTTCGCCGCTCCCCTTCTGCTCGCAACTCTTGCCAATTAACCGATATGGTGCACCGAAGTTTTCGCCTTGCCCGATGTATAGTTTCTTATCTGGACCGATTGCGATTGAGGAAAGTCCGTTATGTGGATAGTTCGCAGAGGTTTCGAGGGTCAGTAAATCGTTCGCTTCGTCGGCTTTTCCGTCATCGTTGGTATCGCGTAGTTGGCAAAGTTTCGAACGAGAAACGACGTAAAGCGAGCCTTGTTCGTATACCAACCCCATCGTGGCGACGCCACCCTCGTAGAATAATGTTTGCATGTCAAAGCTGCCGTCTTGATTGGAGTCTTCGAAGAGATAGATCCGATCGACTTTTGGCCCATCGTAATTGTCAGGAGGAAAATGCGTGTGGCTTTCAATGACAAACACTCTTCCATGATCATCAAAGCAGCAACCGACGGGTGTAACCAAATCGGGTTCGGTACGAACCGACTCGATTTTCCATCCATCGATTAGCGAGCGTGGTGGCTCTGCAAAAGTGGCTTGGGTTAAGCCCCCCAAAACGCCATTCCATAGGAAGCAATGCAGAACCAAGATATAGAGAGGAGTCATTTTCATGGCATAGACAGTGGTAGTAGACATATGGTCGCGCAGCTAGGGCATCGCGAATTCTGTCTTAATTATACTGCATGCTGCATCACATGAGACCCACGGTCGGTTCGACGCCCGAGCGATGAACAAACCATGAAAAAGACAATCAATGCCACTTATTCAGCAATAGTCAAAGCGAAACCGAATAGTGCCATCCGATATCGACCGCAAAGTGCGAACTCGGGCAACGATGCGACCTATGCTGGTGGAAGCCCCAACGCCCTTCGCCAACCACTTAATTGTCCTAGATGGATGCTCTCGTGATTGAGCATGAGGTAGGAAACGGCAACACCTCGGCACCCCCATCGCACCTGCCAACGCTCTAACGGTAACCCCATGCTCCAAACGTTTGGATCGACGTTTTCTAATGCGTTTAAGATCGCTGCTTTTCCTCGTTCCAATTCTTCGAGGATTACACTTTTGGCTGGATAAATGAATCGATCCATCTGAGGGGACGATTTCATGCCAAAGGGATTATCGATGGGATCAACAATCTCCCCATTGGAGATCAAGCCTGCAATAATCGGCCGATAAGTCTTTAAGTGGCACAAAACCCACGCGGCGTGATTCAGTGGTTTAGGAAGACTTCCCGATGGCTGTGCTACCATTTGAGAATCTTCGACATCTGCGACGAGAGATAGAAGATAAGTATGGTTCTTTTCGAAGCCATGCCAGAGGCCTTTTACCAGTGGATCCATTTACTGTCCTTGGGTTCTGTGAGACGAATTCCATGTTTGCCGTAAGGTTAAACATTCTAGCAAACGATCAACCTCCGTGACCATGCTTTTTAAGAATCGATTACAATAGAGGGAGCATTCGCCAAACTGTTTATACACAACACGACCAAGAGACTGCGATTATGGAAATCATTTTCATGCTCCTGGGGTTCATCGTCTTTGTCGTGCTGTTCGCTGCCGTCGGACACGTTGTATGGGTTATACTTGCATCCATCGTTCGTTTCCTAACCGGGACTCCTCAACAGCCGCCGAGCCCTCCCAGCGTTAACTCGCCTGAAACGGATCTCGCTCAAAGCTACTTGGCTATCGATCGGCTATTTCGCGGCAAGTTGATTTCTGCGGAGTCGTTTCGGCAGTCGTGCGAGATTTTAGAGACGGCGGCGGCAAAGCAGGGGTTCGAGTTGCCGTGGATACCTGCCAAACGAGTTGCCGATTCGTCTGTTGCGACCGTCTCAGAGCTGGAATCTTCGCCCGTCTTAGCAACGCCACAGGATGCAGGTCGAGCCTTACAGCCCATCGAACGAGACGTTATTCCGTCGGAGATTCACGCGCTGGACAAGCAGTATTCGCCATCAGCTCCCCCATTGATTGATACGATTGCGTCCCAAACCCGACGAACGCTTGGCAATGTGCTGCAACAGTTTTTGAATGAAAAAAATATCCATTGGGGAGAGCTCGTTAGTGCATTGCTCATCGTCGGTAGCGCTGTCGGATTAATTTTAAGCCTTAGAACCGAGTTGAATCGCTTGATACCGATGTTTCCGTCGGTCTTATTCTTTCTCATCACACTCGCGATCCACCTGGCTGGTTTCTATACCTTGAAGCGATGGAAGCTGCCATCGACCTCGAGAGGCTTGTTGATCTTGGGTTCGATCATGATGTGCGTTACGTCGCTGGCAACCGTATTGCTGACGGAACAATCTAGTGCACCGGTTAGTGATTGGGTTCCGCTTCTATTGGGCTTAGTGGGCTTTGGCACATTATCCTTTCTTTCTAGCGCCAGTCTGTTTCCTGGCATGAGACCAATGTGGACCGTGGCGGTTACGACCAGCGGCATCGCACCACTGATTCTAAGTCGTTGGCTTGAGCCTGAGGTAGTCTTGGATCAGTTAAAGTGGGGTAGCAACGCGGCTGTGCTCGGGCCCTTTTTCGCGGTGATTGGTTCCGTGGTTCTGCATTTTGCATTTCCCAATCATGCTCGCTCTATTTCCTTGCGTTCCCAACTAAGATTGTTCGGCATTACTTTTGTGGGAGCTCTTTTTTCGGGAGGATTGATACTCTTTCTTCTAAAGGGGGCAGTCGGCGGTGTATCGTCATTGTCATTGATGTTCTCGGTGCTAGGAGGCTTGCTCGTCTGTGCTGGCTCCATCATGTCATTCAAGAGTCAGGACATTGATTCTCGATCGCAGGCTGAGCTAAGCGAATCTTTGCTCGATCGCGTTACGGTGATTGGTAGTGCGGTTTCTTTCTTGGGTGCGGGAGTCATGGTATTTTCCATCGGAAGCGCCTGGAGCAGTGCACCGTTGTTTCTCGAAACGGCATGTTTAAACGCTGTAGTCAGTTTCGTTTTGGTGCTCTTGTGGCGCACGCCGACATTAACAGCGATCGCCTCTGCGTTTGGCACGATCTCATGTTGGTTACTCGTTCAACGAGTTTCAGGAGAATTCCCGACATCCAGTATGAGGTTGGACTGGTTGATTCGAGCGATAGGAACGGTCCGTAGCTCAGGGACTTTTTTGGTATTAGCTGGTAGCTTTAGCATTCTCGCTCTTAGAACACCTCGCATGCACAAATTCATCTTGCTCATCGCGGCAGCATGGACGAGCGTCGCGGGGCTAGGGGTCGCAGGTTACTTGGGTTGCACAGCCACCACCTTGGGGCCCCACGTGTACGCGATCATGTGTTTTGCCCTCGTGGGTTTAGTCGTCGCTTTGATTGGGCCGATCACAGGCAGAATGGAACCGGCCATTATTGGTAGTTCGCTGATATTGTTCGCTTGGTCCATCATTGCGAGACCCGAAACAATCCTAAGCGATCGATTGGGGATCAATAGTTTTTGGGTCGTCGACCAAATCGTCTATACATTATCAGGTCATGCGATCACTACGGTATTAATCGCAGCAGTTGTTAGTTTGTTACGCATCGAATCGATAGGTTCTCGGTTCCTGCCATTTATTGTTCCGCGATTGCAGGAGCCTCGCATGGAGCGATGGATAAGCGACTCGGGGCTCGTATCAGCGGCAGTCTGCATTCCATTCTTGATTCGCGTCGCGCCTACTTTGGATTGGTTATGGCAAGCCTCCCTTTTGGCTTTGCTGGCGTTCGGTTGCGGTATCGGGTGGTTAGTTGGAAGAGGAACCAATCGGGAATCGCTCGGATGGTTCGCATTGGGTTGTTCGATTTGTTTCTTTGTGGCAGACGGGATAAATCGTTTCTACGCAACCGGTGTATTGGGCCGATCCAGTTTATCGATTGCGATAGCCTGCGTGTTTTTGCTGGGGACGATTTGTGCCATTTTCTTGTCACGCCCCACGCGAATTGCTCGGTCGACGATCAAGATCAAATCGTGGTCGACGATTCATGGAGATGGGCTTCTCATTGTTATCAGCTTTTTGTTCTTTGCTTATTGGATCGTTGAAGCGAGAGATTGGTGGCAGTCCGTTTTGTATTCACGAAGCAATGCTCGCATCTGGACCACGGCCGTGCTTTTGTTTTTTGGCTGCGCAATAGCATTGACCGCATGTCGCAAGCGTTCGCTGTATATTTGGTTAACGGGAGGCATGAGCACGTTCGTCGTATTTACACTAGTCGGCATATGGTCAACCCAAGGGGGAGATGAGGTGGCCTTTGCCTATTTGCTCCTGGGAGCACCTCAACTGGTAGCAGGGATCGCGAATGCCATAGATCTATTACAACGCAAACAACCGGTCCGAGGCTTCGCGGCCAAAGGGCGTTACGAAACCGTGGTTGCGATCTTTACGATTTTGTTTTGGGCTTTGGCCACATGCGTTGGTTTTTTTGGCAATATTGAGGATCCCAACACGCGAGCATGTGGGTTATGGTCACTTGTGGGGGGGATATGGGTGGCTATTGGGTTGGTATCATTCTGGCTAGCCAGTCATGTTGTGCACAGGCGTCAATTCATCATCTTTCTGTTGGTTGGTACGTTTATCGTGTCATGGAATTTGCCGACCGCGATCGCACGTGTTTTTGCGACCAAGCTTGAGGCCGTTCTAGCGTTATCCCTCGCATTGGTAGGGATTGCCATGCAAATCGTGGTGACATCTTGGTTTGTATTGCAGGGGTTCCAGGTTTCCAGCTTTGTACAACGCATTCTCAGAACCAGCGACCGCGCGACGGCCAGCGACGCGCGCCGAGTCTGCTGGACCTACGCCAATTTGATGAGCCTGTGTGTTGGATTGCTCAGTTTGCTAGTCGCCATGTCGACGACGAATTCCGAGGGGGTCCGATTGCTCGCGTTGGCCGCTGCACTACTCGCCTTTGCGAATGGGATTTTAGTGCGGCGCGAGAGCCACGAGTTATTGAGCGATGATTTGCCCATGATACCAGCCGTGTTCAATCGCTATTTGATGGTGATTTTTGCTTCCCTTTTTATGTTGTTGGTCGTTTGGGCGCGATTGGAATATGTTGATGCAACTGTTCTTTTCACGAGTCGCGTTTTGCGAACGGCAACCATCATGATCGCCACGACGTTGGGCATCAGCGTTGCCTATGCATGGTTAAGTCGGCATCACACTATAAGCAATACCTCTCTGGAGTCACGCCGAGAGAGTTGGCCTGAGACACTTGGTCGGATTTGGATCGGTGCAACAACTCTCGCGATCACGTTTCTCATAATCGGGTTCGCGACGATTTTAATCACAACGAACCAGCAGCTACAGATCATTGCAGAGCTGATCTCGCGAAATACGTTTGCAACCGAATCGCTTTGGATTGCCGTTTTGGCGGGTGCTTGGTCGGTGCAGCTAATTGTTCAAGCCGTCCGAGCGAATTGGAACATCGCTAGGTTTTCAAAAACACTTCGCGGCGTCTACGTTTACATAGCGGAGGTCGTTGTCGTGTTAGCCGCTTCGATTCTCGTTTCGATTTTCCCTGAGTGGTTTCGGTTACCCATGCGGGAATACTGGCCGATTTTAATGTTGATAACGGCGGTTATCGCACAGGGAGTGGCAGTGTTGTTGAAACGAGCTGGCGTTTCGGCGGTGGGAGATCCTTTGCACAACACAAGTTTGCTTTTGCCACTGATTGCCCCCCTCGCAATGTTCTTTATCGGCACCGAAGCGACGCTCGAGATGGTGCTCGCGCTAGGGGCCCTATTTTATTTTTTTCTAGGAGCGACGGAGCGTTCTCGCCAGTTGGCGATGATTGGCGGAACGTTTGCGAATGGGGCATTGTTGAGTTTCTGGACAAAATTCGACTCCCTTAGTTTTCTGGAGCATCCGCAGTTATGGTTGATACCACCAGCGGCGTCGATCGTGTTGGCGACCCACATTGCGCGGGATCGAATTCCCAAAGAAGCAGCCTCGTGGCTTCGCTATTTGTGCATGGCAACCATTTTTTGCAGCTCCAGCAGCGAGATACTCATTCAGGGGCTGGGCCGGAGTCTTTGGCCACCCATGGTTTTGATGGTTCTCAGTTTGTTGGTGGGATTCTTGGGAATCGCGTTTCAGATCAAGTCCTATTTGTATAGCGGACTCTTGTTCACCTTGTTCGCCATTGTCGCCATGGTGGCACATGCTCAGCAAAGCGTGCAGCACACTTGGCCATGGTGGGTCCTTGGGATCTCACTTGGGATCGGCATAATGGTCTTATTCGCCCTTTTTGAGCGAAAGAGGGACCAGCTGATTAAGTTATCGGAAAGGCTAAAAGGCTGGGAATAGCTCAACAATTGAATCTATTTGGCACAGAGCAATCCCCGAGCTTCGATTCCGGCTTGACATCCGCACACAATCCTAAATCATTTGCTTCTAGAAATTTAGGATCCCACGAACCCAACTCTTGCCATTGTCTGAAGGTTGTTGATGAAGATTCACGAATATCAAGCGAAAGAGCTTTTCCGAAAAGCTCAGGTCCCTGTTCTTACCGGATTTGTCGCCAGAACGCCAGAAGAGGCCAAATCGGCGTTTGAAAAATTGGGCGGCCCCATCGCCGTCGTTAAGGCCCAGGTGCATGCGGGCGGTCGAGGAAAAGGAACCGTTACCGAGGTTCCTTCGCAGCGCGGTGTGCAGCTCGTTAAATCGGGTGATGAAGCAGCCACGGTTGCTAAGAATTTGATCGGCAATCACTTAGTCACGATTCAGACAGGTGCCGAGGGGTCTGTTGTCAATCAAGTCTTCGTTGAGCAAGGCTGCAAGATTGCACGCGAACTTTATCTAGCGGTCGTGGTTGATCGAGCCGCGATGAAGCCGTTGCTCATGGTCAGCAGCGAAGGGGGCGTGGAGATTGAAAAGGTCGCCGCCGAGACCCCGGAAAAGATTCTTCGCGAGCACTTTGATCCCAAAGTTGGTTTTCAGAGCTTTCAAGTTCGTAAGCTTTGCAAGAAGTTAGGCATTTCTGGGGATGCGGCCAAGAGCGCTGATTTCTTCATGAAGAGCTTGTGCCGTTTGTTCGTAGAGCTTGATTGCTCCATGGCAGAGATCAACCCGCTGGTGATCACAGAAGACAACAAAATGCTCGCGTTGGATGCAAAGATTACGTTTGATGACAACGCTCTTTATCGGCATCCTGATCTTAAGGAATTGCGGGATCTCGCGGAAGAAGAGCCAGCTGAAATCCGTGCCGCCAACACAGGACTTAGCTACGTTAAGCTCGATGGCAACATCGGCTGCTTGGTTAATGGTGCAGGTTTGGCTATGGCCACGATGGACATCATCAAGTATCACGGCGGCGCACCCGCGAATTTCTTGGATGTGGGAGGTGGCGCTAACACACAACAAGTAACCGAGGCATTCCGAATCATTTTGTCCGATCCGAATGTTAAGGCTATTTTGGTCAACATCTTCGGTGGTATCGCCCGTTGCACCACAATTGCCCAGGCCATCATTGAAGCATCGAAGGAAGTTGGGTTCTCGGTTCCGCTAGTCGTTCGACTCGAGGGAACAGAAGTAGAGGAAGGAAAGAAAATGTTGAGAGAGAGCGGATTGGCCATCATTTCCGCAGACGATCTCACTGACGCAGCGAAGAAAGTCGTTGCTTCCATCTCCTAACTATTGAATCCACAACCCAATCGAAAGAATCACCATTATGAGCATTTTGATCAATAAAGAGACCAGAGTCATCTGCCAAGGTATCACCGGTAAAGCAGGGGCGTTCCATACCAAAGGTTGCAAAGAGTACGGCACGAAAATGGTCGGCGGCGTAACACCTGGCAAATCGGGCGAAACCGTTGAGGGGCTACCCGTGTTTGATACCGTCGAAGAAGCGGTCAAGCAAACCGGCGCCAACGCCACCATGATTTTCGTTCCGCCCGCCGGAACAGCAGACGCGATCCTCGAAGCGGTCGATGCTGGCATAGAAGTCATCTGCGCTATCACCGAAGGAGTACCCGTACTCGACATGGTAACCGTCTATGATCGCGTAAAGCGAAGCAATTCGATCCTCGTTGGACCGAACTGCCCGGGGGTTATCACTCCGGGCGAATGCAAGATTGGTATCATGCCAGGATATATCCACAAGCCCGGCAAAGTTGGGATCATGTCCCGCAGCGGTACTCTCACTTACGAAGCTGTTTGGCAAACGAGCGGCTTGGGATTCGGTCAATCGACGTGCGTTGGCTTAGGAGGAGATCCAATTGTCGGTACATCCTACATCGACGTTTTTGAGCGATTCCAGAATGACGATCAAACCGAGGTCATCCTTATGATCGGTGAAATCGGTGGCGATGCTGAAGAAAAGGCAGCGGAGTATGTCAAGAACCATGTGACCAAGCCAGTGGCTGCGTTCATTGCGGGGCGTACGGCTCCTCCAGGAAAACGCATGGGTCATGCTGGTGCAATCATCACCGGTGGCAAGGGGACGGCAGCAGAAAAGGTCGCAGCGTTGGAAGCGGCTGGTATTGCTGTAGCAGACTCACCTGCCGATATGGGAGCCGCAGTGGCTCGGGCTCTCAAGAACAAAAAGTAGCACCGAAGTGGTCACCGAGACCTAGCTCCTTTTGTTAGAAAGTTTTCAAATGAGGTCGAGTTAACGTTGGTTAACTCGACCTTGTTCCTTTTATCACCCCAATTTGCTTTTAGTACGTTTGCTTTACTGGTGCCGTAGTGAATCGTTATCGACGACAAATCGCATTCGCAGAAATCGGAGAAGCGGGGCAGGCATTACTGGAACAAGCAACAGTGGCAATCTGCGGACTCGGAGCGCTCGGGTCTTGCGTGGCAGAACGTCTTTGTCGGGTGGGAATTGGAAAGCTAATTTTGATCGATCGCGATTGGGTAGAGCTCGACAATCTAGCTCGCCAAACGCTTTACACGGAGGAAGACGCTCGAAATGCCACCCCGAAATCGATCGCTATTACGGAACATTTACAGCGGATCAATTCAGACATCATTGTTGAGCCGCATGTTTGCGACCTAGACGTCGACAATATCCACGCAATGTTCTCGCGTGCATCAATCATAATTGACGGCACCGATAACTTCGAAACACGCTACTTGATCAATGATTACGCATGCCAAGCGAACGTCCCCTGGGTTCATGCAGGGATTGTTGGTGCGTCAGGTCAGTCTATGACGATTGTGCCAGGGGTGACCGCTTGTTTTCGTTGTCTGATCCCTGAGCCGCCGCCTGCGGAGCAAATGCAAACTTGTGATTCGGCGGGAGTGATCGGACCAGCAGTGGGAATCATCTCTAATTGGCAAGCATTAGAGGCCATGAAACTCATTGTTGCGGGGCCAGATGCCATTGATGGGGCGCTGCGTCAATTTGATTTGTGGAGTGGCAACATACGCAAATTGACGCTGAAACGAAATCGCAAGAACGAGAATCAGGCTGGTTGTGTTACTTGTGAGCAGCGTATTTTTGATTTTCTCGATGGTCGATATCAAACCCAAGCGAGAGCCATGTGCGGTCGAAACGCAGTCCATCTTCATGTCACACGCAGCGAGCCACTACGACTGGCGTCAATCGCCGAGCGACTGTCTAAGGAATGCGATGTCAAGGTGCTGCCATTTATGCTTCGGTTCGATCTCGATGGCATCACGTGGAGCGTGTTTCACGATGGGCGAGCCGTGTTGACTGGCACCGAGGACGTGGAGCTTGCTCGAAAGCTCTACGCGCGACGCATTGGATCGTAGCACATGTCGAAGGTAGTTTTTCCTTCGAAGCAATGGCTTTCTCTTCTTTGGGAAACAACGATTCGAAGATCGCTATCGGTTTCTAGCTTCCAGTCCAACCACGAATGATAATCTAAGCGAATTGGTACGGTCGTATCGATTGGGAGGGTAATGCCGATCAAGAAAAGGCTAAGGCCAGATTTCTGACAGCTTGTAGTTTGATTTATCAACCTCATGCTTTAGCGTTGCTCACTCGATTTAGAGTCATAGTAGAACTTTATGAGATAGGGCAAACCATGTTTGCGGAAGTTGAAGACGACCTATTCAAGTTGTCTGATTCGCTGGAAGCGTTTAACGAACTAGAAAAGTGTACCGACCGAGCGATCCTCGCGCAGCGATCTAGCGAGCGAGTCGAGATTCGCGCACGGCTCATGTTTCGACCTGCTAACCCGAGCCAACGCCACACCTATGCAGTTGAGGCCGTCACGGCAGACATCTCCAATGGCGGATGCATGGTACTCGCTTCACGGGCCATTTTACCAGGCGACATCTACCATATTACGTTTCATGAGCAATTGGAAAGAGTCGGTCCATTGCTGGCTCGTTGTATGCGTTGCAGAATGGTCCAGGAAGACGCATTCGAGATCGGTTTAAGGTTTCTGCAAGATATTCCTCTGAAAGATCTATTGCGTTAACCATGTCGACAGAAACAAAGCCCCGTCCTAACTCCGCACCTGCATCGCAGTCCAAGAACGCGAATGCGTCGACGGCAGAGAGTTTGGAGTCATTATCGAAGAAAACTAGCGAAGCCATTTGGAAGGCGTTTACATCGAGTGATACGCGACAGGGATTTTTTAGCCAAATCATCAAAATCCTTGGCGACCATTTCAACTCCCCATTTTCCGTCCTGGCAATAGAGTCCAGCGTCGGCAATCAGCAATTGGTTCACGCCGCATCCGATGCCGCGACACAGGCTTGGGGTAAACGGTGCACCGGTTTGTTATTGGACACTCGCTATCGAAATTTAGCTAGTGCTCGGACCGTTGCGCTCGGAGACACCGAACATGCGTTTGCGATCCTTAGTTGCCCACTTGCGGTCGGTGCAGAGGGAACCATTGGTGCAGTGTGTATCGTCGTCGCGGGACAAGATCGTCACGCCCACACCGCTCAATTACAAGAATTGCAAGCCATTGTCGCTCAGGCAGGCACGATGGCGACGGAAATCGGTCATGCGCCTCAAAAAGCTGCCTCCGCAAAATCTGCAGATACCGCTGCTGCGTCTCGCGCGGCGGGTTACGGCTCTTTGGTCGAGTTTGCTTTCGCGGTTAGTAATAATCTAAAAGCCAAACTAGGCTGCGAATCGGTGAGTTTTGGAATCGTAAGAAAGAGTCGCGTCAAGCTCATAAGCATGTCTGGTACGAGTCAAGTCGATCCGAGATCGCTTGGTACCCAGCAGCTCGAGCAGGTGATGGAGGAGTGCGTTGATGCTGGCGACATTTGTTCAATTCAAGTTGTAAAGAATGGACCTGAAGGAGTCTCTACAGGTCATATCCTGCACAAACAATGGCACAGCGATTCCGCGAACGCCGCCGTCGCATCCATACCGCTGCGCGTGGACGATAAGATCGTCGCGATTCTAAGTTTGCGACATACGCCTGGACAGTGTTTTACACTCGAACAGCTTGAGAAAGTTCGAGAGTTGGCCACACCACTGATTCCTGGTGCGCTTCTACTGGATCGCGCCGATCGCAAATTGGTGGAACATGCAAAGTCCGCTGTTGTCGAATGGATCGTGCAACAGCTTTCGCAAGACACCTGGGTTCGCAGAATCGGTTTTGGTGTTGCCCTCGCATCGCTTTGTCTTGTGATACTTGGTAAACAGACTTATATGCTAACCCTGCCGTGCACCATCGCACCGGCTGAGGAACGAGAAATAGCCGCACCTTTCGAAGGGGTGATTGAAGCCACCTTTGTTCGGGCTGGTGATACTGTTGAACAAGGACAGATCCTGGCACGCCTGGATACACGTCAGTTGTCACTAGACCTCAACAAAGCCAATTCCGATTATCATGCGGCTTCGATTGAATCGATTCAAGGTGCTGCGGAGGGGGATCTACAGAAACTAGCAATAGGCCGCGCAAAAGCGGATGCAGCGAAAAGTCTTGCGAAAAAGATCGAACGGAATCTGCAATTGGCGGAGATCCGAGCTCCCAGTAAAGGCACGATTCTAACGGGCGATTTAGACCAACGAATTGGGGAAAGTGTACCCATGGGAGAGTCCCTCTTCCGATTTGCAGCGGCCGATAAGTGGAAGATCGTTATCGACTCACCGGAATTCGCGACGACTCTCATTGAGGTTGGACAAAAGGGAACGTTTGCCACGGTTGCCCGTCCAACCGTGCCGTTGAACGTCGAAGTCAATCACTTGCGAACCCATGCAGAAGTCCGCGAAGGCAAGAACGTCTTTTTATCAGAGGCCCAAGTATCCGGTGATGCGCCGGAATGGTTACGGAGTGGAATGCAGGGCACAACGCGAATCGATGTCGGCCGCCATCCCATCTACTGGGTGTGGTTGCATCGCGTGATCGATCAAGCACGACTCAAGCTATGGAAGATCTAAGGCGATGACCACTCCTCAGACTGCACCAAGCGAATACGACTCAAAACTCGGGGATGCGCGAGCAAGCGTTCGACCCAATCTTGAGATATCTCGGCACATCTTTAGTGGCAAACCAACCTACGTTGTTCGCGATCCGGTAACGGCTCAAACGCACCGCTTCTCAGCACAGGACTATCAACTATTCATTTCGATCGATCAGACGCGAACATTGCGAGAAACCGTGTCGCAGCTGATCAAGAAGAATCGAATAATGGTTGAACAGACCGATGACTTCTATCGTTTCGTTGTCCACCTGCATCAGATGGGTTTGCTAACGCTGCCGATTTCCGATGGCTCGGCGCTCTACAACCGATACAAACAACGAATGGAAGCGCAGAAAAAGGGCAAGTTTCTCAAGTTCATGTTCATGAAGGTTCCACTTGCGAAACCTGACAAATGGCTTGGAAGCACGGTACATCTGGCTGCTCCTCTCTTTACTAAAACGGCCTTATTCATCTGGCTCGCGTGTGTTGCAACATGCGGCGGAATTTTATTGATTCATTGGAAAGAGTTTGTTAATCCGCTAGGCACGATGTTGACATTGAGTAATGTGCCCATCCTCTGGACCTTGCTCGTTGGGCTAAAGACCTTTCACGAACTCGGACATGCATACGCCTGCAAGCGATTTGGTGGAACGGTTCCCGAGATGGGAGCCATGATCATGATGGGGACACCATGCGCTTATGTTGACGCATCGTCCTCGTGGAGCTTTCCTAATCGATGGCATCGAATGATCGTCGCGTTGGCGGGTATGTACTTTGAGTCCATGCTGGCGATGGTGGCGATCGTGGTGTGGCTATGTACCGAAACTGGTCAACTGCACTCGGCTGCTCAGTATGCAATTGTACTATCCACTGTCGTTACGATCGGCTTCAACGCGAATCCGCTCATGCGTTACGATGGATACTTTATTCTTTCCGATCTACTTAACTTCCCTAATTTGCACCGCGACGCGAAGGCGTCCGCTACCGGCTTCATAAAATGGATTTTGTACGGCGTTAAGCCCAAGGGCGTCTCAGAAAAACGATCTGTTCAAATCGGGATGATCTCATTCGGATTGGCATGTATGATTTATCAGGTGACGGTTGCCATTGGTATTGCGACCTTACTTACTCTCTCGATTCCAGTGATTGGACCGGTAATTGCGTTCGTTGTTTCGGGTATTCCTGTCCTTAGGACTCTGAAGAAATGGGTACTGTATGTTGCCTGCTCAGAGGAGTTAGCGGCCGTTCGAGTTCGTGCGGTCAGCGTGGCTGGAGGATTAACCGTCGCTTTGATGGTAGGTATATTCGCCATTCCCATCGCAGGCAGCGTTCAATCATTAGGAATTGTTCATCGCCAAGAAGAGCAGTCGGTGCGTGCTTCGGTTAGTGGATTTCTGGTAAGTACGTCTATTGATAAAGAAAAAAGGGTTGACGCGAATCGCGTTTTGTATCGCCTCGAAAACGCTGAGCTAGAGACGCAGCGATGTGAATTGCAGTCCCTCGTCTGCCAACTCAAGATTCAGCTCCAGTCTCAATTGAACTTGCCTGGTCAACAATCCGAGCAAACGCAAATTCAGCTGGAAAATGCGCGTAAGCAGTTAGAGCATCTTGAGTCGCAGATTGGTCAGCTTGATTTGGCTGCTAAATACGATGGAGAGTTTATACCGGCTCCCGAAACGCCCAAGATTGGTAAGTTCATCAAGCAAGGGGAATCGTTGGGATCGATCTGTCGGGGTCCATGGATTGTGCGTGTCATGTTAACTGCCGATCAATGGTCTAGTATTGAATCGGTCCGAGACAACCCCGTTAGCATTACACTGGTTGGTAACACCGAGTGCACCTTGTCGGGGCGAATCATTAGCGGCGATATAGAGGGAACTAAGAAAATCCAAGAGGCCGCTCTCACCCATACCGGTGGCGGAGATATCGCCGTGTCTCAAGATAACATGGCAGGCGAAAACTTTTTCGACGTCATCATTGAGATCGACGAGAAGTCCATTCAACAACTCGAAAGACCTCTAAAAGTGGGCATGTCGTCGATGGTGAAGTTACAAAGCGAGCGAGAAACGCTGGGAAGTGTACTGTTACGTCGAGCAGCGAGACTCGTTAATCAGATCCGACAGGCGAATTCGTAGCCTCGGCCGATGGCGAAACAGATGGTTCGCCCTCTCCCCAGCCTCCGCCGAGCGCTCGATAGATCTTCACCAATGCAAAGAGAATATCGCCACGCGCAGCGATCAAGTTTCCTTGTGCGACCGCTAGGCTTCGCTGAGCATCAAGCACGCGGTCAAAGGTAATGAGATTCTGTTCATAACGAGCGAGACTGATTTCGACAGAACGATTGGTAGCCGTTACCACTTTTTCAAGTTCTAAGGTGCGTTCTTTTTGTCGTTGGTATTCGACGAGAGCTGACTCCACTTCTTGAACACCTCGAAGCACTGCCGCTTCGTATCTGATAACGCTCTGTTGATGGCTCGCTTCACGGGCCTCTATGTTTCGTTTCAAGCGGCCAAAGTTGAGAATGTCCCATCGAAAGCCGGGACCAACATTATGAGCTAGGCTTCCGGAACTGTATAAAACATTGACATCGCGAGCGTCGACGGAGATGTTTCCTCGAATCGTGAGTTGAGGCAGACGATCGGCGACAGCTATGCCAATCCGTGCATTGGCAGCCATGACGTCGAAGTAGGCTTTTCTGATATCGGGTCGGCGGGTAAGTAGTTCGGCAGGCATTCCAGGTTGCACCGCTTCTACAACGGTCATCGGCAGCTGGCCAAACCCGTTTTCCAGTCCCATTTCGCCTCCTGGTACTTGCCCTAACAGTACGGATAGTCGATACAAAGCCACCTGTAACTCTTGCTGAATTGGTGGAATGGACGCGGTCGTAACAGCCACATTGGACTCCGCTTCAGATTGGTCGAGCTGACCGACAATTCCCGCTTCCTGGCGTGATTGAACAATATGCAGGGTCTGTTTCTGCAGTTCTAGATTTTGATCGGCAATCGTCCATCGTTGCTGCAAAACCCGAATTTGAATGTAAGTCGTGGCAACGTCGGCTAACAATGTGACGCGAATGTCATTGAGCGACTCGTGCTGGGCCAATAACTCAGCGTTAGCAGCCTCGACGCCGCGGGCTAAACGTCCCCAAAGATCGATTTCCCAAGTTGATTCGAATCCATTGGATAAGTTCCAAAACGCGTTTTGATTGTTTGAGCTGATGACATCATTATTGTTCTGGCTAAGCCTCCGATAGCTATTGTCACTCGTCGCGTTGACTTGTGGAAAGAACTGGGATTTTGCACGCCCCAGCAACGCTCGGGATTCCGCAATGCGATAGTAAGCTTCACGAACGGTAAGATTCTGTTGACTCGCATCGGCAATAAGCATCTGAAGAATTGGGTCATCAAAGTAAGTCCACCATCGCGAGGTTTGCTCGTCCAATGGTTGGACCACTTCTTGATTCGCCGACTGCTGAAAGGATGGCCCTAGCGAAGGGGGCGTGGGGTTAACGAAGTCAGGACCGACTCTGCAGCCATAGGCACCGAACGCTAGCGAAACAATCGCGATTCCGAACTCTCGGCGGGACCGAGACACGAAATGTCTGAGTTCGATTGTTGAAGCGTCGTGAGTTTTCATTGACTAAAGCGCCTGGCGTGCCACGACGTCCATACCGTTGAATAATTAGTCTCTGACGCTTCTTCGGCAATTACAATCGGCATCTTCGGTTCTGAAGGAAAGCGAGTTAGCCCCCAAGCAATCCGAACCTTCCGAACAATCGTTAAACTTCACCTGCCCCTCTTATTTTCAATTCTTTGAAACGGCCTTTCGCCCCCTCCGAGTCAACCTCGTGAGCTACATCCCTTGACGGACCTTAGGACCGTACCAGCGATCTTTATTGGCTAAGGCCTGAAGCATGGCAAACCGTTTCCTAACCCCCCAAAAAAAAGGTAGTCGAGCTTGAGAATTCTATCCCATGGCAATTTCATCATAGTTTTGATTGCGCTCACAGGCGCTGGGTTAGGGCTTTGGACACGAAGATCTACGCCTGTGGTCGTCGATAGCGATCCAAAGCAAAACATTCCGGTTTCCCTTGTGTCAGTCCCAGCGAATGTCGCCCCTTATGAAGCTGATTCGATGGCCGATTCGATGCACAGAACCAACAGGGACGGGTCGTTTGAAAACGCCATAGCACCGACTACGCGCGAGAGTTCGACTACTTTATCAGGCACTGAACTCAATTCACAATCGATCGAAATGCTACCGGGAATTGCTCATCCTCTTCACGTAGCGGAGATTGCAGCGGCGGCAGATGGGCCTCTTTGGAAGCTATTTGTTGCCGAAGGGGATTCCGTTGATACCGATACTGTCATGGGACTGATCGACAATCGCGTTGCCTTAGCTTCGGTGCATGCAGCCCAATCAACCGCAGACCGTCAAGCAATGATGGAAGCAGCGAAAGCCAAGGTGTCGCTGGCCGATCAATACTTAAACCGCATTCAACAAGCGGCGAGCAAGCAGGCTGCTTCAGGTCTCGAAGTCGACGAAGCACGCAGCCGAATAGCGGAAGCACAAGCCACACTCAAAGAAGGATTTGAAATCCAACGGGAAGCCGTCGCGAGGCTAGAGGTCGAAAAGGCAAAACTGGATACTCATGAAATTCGTGCTCCCTTCCAAGGAATCGTGATCAGAATTTATCCACATCTCGGTGAGACGGTTTCGCGTGGTGCCCCGATAGTCAAGATCGCTGATATCACCAGGCTAAGAGCTGATCTTTACGTGCCGCTCTCCCGTGTGGCATCAATCCGTGTCGGTGAATTAGTCGTTCTGCAAGCCGAAATGCCGGGAACGCCTCAACTCGAAGCGAAGGTTGTTTTTGTTGCGCCCTTGATCGATGCCGCTACGCAGACCATTCGAGTTGTGGTCGAAATCGAGAATCTAAACAAACATCTACCTGCTGGTTTTGCCGTTCGTCTTTCAACGGACCAACGGACCTAAGCCTTGACTTAACAATCTCAAAATCTCTCCTCCCCTTTAAACCCCTGCTACAAACTACGTCTCAAAAGAACTAAAAATGTCCAACAAAAAATCTGCCCCCACCAACATCAACAGCAACAACAAACAAAAACGAACAGCTGCACCTGAGAAATCCAACGCCAGCTTCACAACCGACATTTTGGAGCCAAGAATCCTAATGTCAGCAACATGGGTTGATTCTGCAACCGATGAGCCAGAGGCGAATGCAACGGAGGGGAACGACACCGCTAATGGATCGGCCATGGACGACGTTCTCAATAGTCTAGCTGGGGACGATAAGCTTTTTGGAAATGAAGGAAATGATCAACTGTTCGGTGGCTCGGGCGATGACAAGCTGTTCGGTGGACTGGGTAATGATTCCCTCAACGGTGGCACTGGCGATGATCAACTCGTTGGCAATGCTGGGAATGATACTCTCAACGGCGGCGAAGGAAGCGATGTGCTCGCCGGCGGAGATGGTGATGACAAGCTAACCGGCGATGGTGATCGCAAGAATTACATTCAAAATGGCAGCTTCGAAAAATTCACCGGTGGTGATATCGCCACTGGTGGATGGCGAGGTATGCAACAACTTGAGGGCTGGAATCTAGAAAGCGGCCCCCAATTCGAAGTCGTCGATGCAGCACATGGAAATGTTGGCGCAACCGACGGCGAACACTGGCTCGACACGGATGCTTCGCCGGGAGGCATCGCATTCTCACAAAGGATTGATGGACTCGAGAGCGGTGATGTTTATGAATTGAGCTTTGATGCGCGAAGCCGTGGCACAGAAGGCACCGGCGTCATGGAAGTTTACTGGAATGGAGAAAAAGTCGGGACGACTGGCGGCACATTTGCTGATGGCTGGAAACAGCATACATTCCAGTTGGAAGCAGGTTCCGGCGATGGTTCGAACACCTTGCGATTCGTCGAAGTAGGACGTAATGATGGTATCGGAACCGCTCTCGACAACGTGCGGTTATTCTCCGTCAATAACGATGACACGCTCGTTGGTGGCGCTGGAAACGATGAACTCAACGGCGGTGAGGGAGACGATGTTCTTATCGGGGACAATGGTGATGGCGATACAACGAATCTCGTAACGGATGGCAACTTTACTAACACCGGTGTTACCAATCATTTCCGCACGCTCACTGCAGGTAATGAGTTCAGTGGCTGGAAAGTTGAAAGCGGAACAGTAGACGTTATCGGCAATTACTGGGAACACAACGGCGCGGGCGGAAGCATTGATCTTGACGGTAGCTCTCCAGGTGCAATCAGCCAAGAACTGGACACAGTACCCGGCATGACCTATACCGTTCGATTCGACATGGCTGGCAATTGTGATGGAGGCTCACCAACCAAGAGCTTGCAATTGACAGCCGGCGATAGCTCAGCAAGATTTGAATGGAATCGACCTGCGAACTGGTCTCGCCAATCGATGGGTTATGAGACTCGTGAATTCACGTTCGTGGCAACATCCGAGTCCACAAAAATCGTCTTCGCGAGTCAAACTCAAGCCAATGCTGTCAACGGTCCATTCTTTGGTCCCGTTGTTACCAAGATCAGTGTCACCCCGACTATTGTTACGCAGGGTAACGATATTCTGAACGGTGGTGCTGGAAACGACAAATTGTTCGGCAACGGCGGTGACGATCAATTGTTTGGCGGTATGGGCAATGATGTATTAAACGGTGGAACTGGGAACGACCTATTGCAAGGTGGCTCAGGCAACGACACGCTTAACGGAGGCGATGGTCGGGACACGGCTTCCTATAGCGACTCCACCCGAGGTATCGTGGCAGATATCACAACGGGCGTTGTTACCAGCGGTCCTGATACCGATACGCTCAATAGCATTGAACGAATCGTAGGTTCGAACCATGACGACACGTTTGCGTTCGCTAATCCAACGCCAGGTGCAACGTATACTATCGAAGCGGCTAACGGATACAACACAATCGACTTGAGCAGGTTCGCGCCAAGCGATATCGATATTTCCGACAATCGCGCCGTTGTTACTTTGCCCGGCGACAGGTCTTTTACCGTTGAGTTTACCGATATCGACTACGTGAGGACATCCAATGGCGGATTCGCGATGTACGATCCGTCCGTTGCCGCAAACTTACCAGACTTTGATCTCAGCCCCGTGGCTTCGTTGCTCCCTGCCAATGTGGAAATCACAGCCGGACAAGCGATTCCGTTGTCTTTGAATCTCGGAACTAACCTACCGACTGATGGTGTTGAGGTCAGGGTATCAGGGCTACCAGCCGGTGCAAAGCTATCTGCGGGTCGCGATGTTGGCCAAGGGGAGTGGGTTCTCGATGCAGCGGACCTTAAGAACCTAACGGTCACCACCAATAGCTTGGTCACAGGTAACTTTGATCTCAAAGTGACGACGAACGTTGCTAGCCCAACTCCGCTCTTCAGCGAGAGCTTTGAATCCGGCGCGAAGGGATGGAATATCAATACCACCGAGAATAGCGGTTCCTTCACTAATGCATTGGGCCGATTTGGCGGAACCGGCGGACAGCAAGGTGTCTTCAAGACCTTCGCAGTTCCTGAGGGAGTGACGGAGGTCGTTGTCGAGTTCGATATGCTCGAACTTGATTCATGGGACGGCGAAAGATTCCAAGTCTTCGGTAATGACAAACTCGTTGCCAACGACACCTTCCAAGGTGCCGGTCGAGGTATTGACCAAGGAAGTCGATTCGCTGTATCCGATACAAAAAATCTTGGCAACCAAGGCTTTAGTGGTTGGGAAGATCAACGACATAGTTACCGCATCGTATTGCCAGTTGAAAACGGAATGGTCAAGCTGGGCTTTGGCTCAACACTTAATCAGAGCATCGGCGATGAGGCCTGGGCGATCGATAACTTGGTGATTCAAGCCAACACATCGATCACATCGAATATCGAACTCGAGATCGAATCCGCCGTTAGCTTGAGCGCAACAGCGACGGGTGATCTAGCAGACGGACCAGTGAATCTGAAACTGGACGCAGTCGGTCCTGAAGGAACAACGCTGAAATCGGTTGTCGTTCAGAACGTGCCCGCAACAATGTCGCTTAATGCGGGTGTAAAGCTAGCCGACGGATCATGGCAACTAACCCCGGAACAACTGAATAATCTTCAAGCGACCGGCGAGCTTGAGGGGGTCGCGAATATAACGGTCAAGTCAACGATTGAGACCAAGGGTACGATCTATTCCGAAGATTTTGAGAACGGAGCATCCGGTTGGAACAGCAATGCGGTATCCAACGGCGGTGCATCGCTCACCAATTTCTTGGGTCGCTTCAGTGAAGTCGCGGGCAATGATCGAGGCAGTCAATCTGTCTTCAAGACCTTTGATGCTCCTCCGGGTGTAACCGAAGTTCAAGTGCAATTCGACTTCCTGGAACTCGATTCTTGGGATGGTGAACAATTCCGAGTCTTCGCTAATGATCAGGTTGTATCGGCCCAGACGTTCTTTACAGAGCACAGCACGTATCAACGCGATGGCAACAAAGCAAATTCTGTTGCACTTGATGATGGCCGTCAAAACCAAGGCTTTAGCGGTTGGGCGGATCAACGACATCGGTACACGCTCACTATTCCCGTCGTAAACGGTCAGTTCAAGCTGGGCTTTGGCTCCATGTTAGATCAAAGCCCAGGCGATGAAGCTTGGGGCATTGATAACTTAAAGGTTACTGCGTCTCAAGTTGTCGAGGCAACGACTGCGGTAACGATCACTAGTCGTCAAGTGCTGGGGACAGCAGGCAACGATACCTTCGCTGCAGGTGCCAGGGCTGAAGCCTTTGTTGGCAAAGCTGGAGTCGACACAGTGGACTACTCCAGATCCGCTCAGGGTGTAACGGTTAAGCTTGACGATACCGATCAACATGGGCCACATGCGAATCAAAAGGCTGGAGGTTTGACTGGCGATGCTGCTGGCGACACCTATACCAATATCGAGAACGTGATCGGTTCTTCCCGAGACGACTATATTTACGGTGCAGCGGCTGGTTCCAACGCACGACTAGGGGATGGAAACGATGTCTTCGACAACAGTCAACTTGCAGGCCGAGTTGGTGTTGATGTCGTCGATGGCGGTAATGGTAACGACACCATATGGACCGGGCACGGCAACGACACCTTGATCGGAGGTGCTGGCGATGATCGATTATTTGGTGAGGATGGCGACGACACGTTGACGGGTGGCTCAGGCAATGACATTATCGACGGTGGCAGCGGCAATGATGTTGCCGTATTCTCTGGCAACCGTGTTGACTACGACATCGTTCGCAATGCAGATGGAACAACGACTGTTATCGATCGAAGCACGGCTGATGGCGTCGACCGAGTCATCAATGTGGAATCTCTTCGGTTTGCAGATCAAACCTTGGTCAGCGAACAAGGTAGCTGGGTTCGTCGTGGTTCTGCCGCGAACGACAATCTGATTGGAACTCGTGCTGCTGATACGATCGATGGCGGTGCTGGAAATGACAACATCCGAGGTGGTGCTGGAAACGACATACTCAATGGCGGCGTAGGTGCTGATACCGTCAGTGGCGGAGATGGTGACGACGTGATCACCGCAGGTGCACTCAATGACACCGCTGGCGATAGACTCAGCGGAGACGCTGGCAACGATAGAATTACCGGCTCCAGTTTTAACGATACGATCGATGGTGGGTCTGGAAACGACCAAATCAATGCCGGTGCTGGCGATGATGTGATCTTCGGCGACACAAATCCCGAAAACATCCCTGCTGGGACACTGGTCAAGACAGGCGATAACTTAATCGTTAACGGTAGCTTCGAAACGAATTTGACCGCCAATCGCACTTGGTCGGTTTTCAACAGTGTTGATGGATGGAGAACGACTAGCGGTAACGGTATTGAGATTCAAGAAGGGGTTGCTGGCGGTGCAGCCGATGGTTCTAGCCTTGTTGAGCTAGATAGCCATGGCAACTCTGGCATGCAGCAAGTCGTCGCGACCGAAGCTGGGCAAAAGTATGAAATCTCGGTTCAGTATTCACCTCGTCCAGGGGTTCCTGCGGCTAGCAATGGCGTAGAAGTTTGGTGGAATGGCAACAAGATCGATACGCTTGTTGGTGACGGTGTAGGACTACGCGATACCCAATGGAGGACCTTGAGCTACCAAGTAGATGGCAATGGTGCACAGGGCACTCTTGAGTTTCGTGCCATCGGTACGAGCGATAGCTTAGGTGGCTACATCGACAATGTTCAAATGTTCAGGCTGGTAACCCCAGCCAGCCTACAAACAGGTAACGATAACATCGACGCAGGTGCGGGTAATGACCGCATCGATGGCCAAGGAGGTGCAGATACGATCAACGCCGGCTCAGGAGATGATATTGTTAACGGTGGATTGGACAATGATGTTATCATCGGCGGTTCAGGCAACGACTTCATTGATGGTGGCCAGGGCTTTGACCGAGCGAACTTTAGTGGATCATCAGCCGACTACGATGTAACTCGCAATGCAGACGGTTCGATTACTGTTCGAGACCTGCGACCAGGTGCGCCTGACGGAACCGACCGCGTGATCAACACCGAGACATTAGCCTTTGCCGATGCATGGTTACCGATCGACACAGTTGCCAAGACAGTCGAGCCAGTCCAACTCGCATCAGCCACAGCAGAGCCGAACCAATTGACTATCCGATTGGGCGGTGAAATGGGTAACAACGCGGGCCAACGAGCGGAACCACCACGCTACGAAGTGTGGGCTAACGGTGAGAAGATCACCACCGGTGTCGTCGATTGGGCGACCATTGATCGCATCGCAGCTCAAGGTGCTGGTGGGTTCCAAGAACTGAAACTCGAAGTGGCCCCTGGTCAGCAATTGAATAACGTTTCCGTTCGCTTCATCAACGATGCATTCGAAGGCAAGGCGGAGACCGATCGCAATATGTACGTTGACGCCATCGAAATCAACGGCAAGCGATTCGAAGCCGAAGGCCCAAGTGCTAAGTATCATCGTGGCGGTGATGAAATACGCGGCCAAGAAGGCATGTACTGGTCTGGCACGATGAGCTTCAACACGAGCGATGCTCCTCGACCAACCGATGCTCGCATCGCGGAAAACGTGGCGGGAGCCATCGTCGGCAGAGTAACCGCCGTAGACAGTAACACCAAGGTAACGGTGAGCGACGACCGCTTCGAAGTGCGAGACGGCAATCTAAAGCTAAAGGATGGCGTATCGCTTAACTTCGAAGAAGCGGCTAAGCTCGAGCTGAAGCTAAGTGGCACCAATGGCAACGAAACTTGGACGCGTAGTGTTCAGATCGCGGTCGATGACGTCAACGAAACCAACACAGCCGCGAACGACTCCTTTACCGTGAGTGAAGATGGAACGTTGAAC
This sequence comes from Pirellula sp., assembly GCA_025459355.1. Lineage (GTDB taxonomy): Bacteria > Planctomycetota > Planctomycetia > Pirellulales > Pirellulaceae > JBKCUI01. Next base: position 61,212 of record JALOQS010000019.1, on the reverse strand, counting down.
CTCAACGCGAGTCAGTTGCTGGGTAACGACACCGATCTCGACGGCGATACGCTTCGTATCGTAGGAGTGTCAGGTGCAGAAAACGGAACAGTCAGGTTGCTCGATAATGGGCAAATTGAATTCAAGACGGATGCGAACTACTCAGGACCAGCCAAGTTTACTTACACCGTGACCGACGCCGGCGGACTGACCTCAACGGCAACGGTTGAAGTTAATGTAGGGGCAGTCGCTGACGCAGCGAACGTGACAGTCGGTAATGTTGCGGGATTGGAAGACCAAGCGATTAAGCTCGATCTCGCGGCCAGCTTGAGCGATATCGACGGTAGCGAGACCATGCAATTAGCCATCAAGGGAGTGCCTGAAGGGTTCACGCTTTCTGCTGGCACACGCAACGCAGATGGTTCCTGGAATGTCGCGCAATCCGAGCTTGGCAATATTGCACTCAACGCACCCAAGGACTTCAATGGCCAAGTCAACTTGACCTTGGAAGCCACCGCGACAGAGTCAGCAACGGGCGAGACCTTATTGATTACCAAGACGTTCAACGTCGACATCGCAGAGGTAAACGATAATCCCTATGACATCGTAATCGACAACACGACGATCGTGGAAAACGTTCAGCCAGGCGAAGTCGTGGCCAAGCTTTCCGCAAGTGATATTGACGACAAGAGCCTGAGCTTCCGCGTGGTTGGTGAAAATGCCAAGTCATTCGTAGCGGTAGGCAATGAACTGCGAATCACCGATCAAGCCAAGTTCAGTTTCGTCGATAGACCGATCGAGAAGGTAACCATCGAGGTATCCGACGGACGAGGTGGAGTTGCGACTCGTGAGATCGAAATCGCAATCTCTGCAAACTCCAGAACCATCGAGGGAGGCAGTGACGGCTCCGTATTGAAAGGGACCAGTGCCTCGGATACGATCCTCGCAGGTGATGGTAACGACGTCATAATCGGCGACAGTGGAGCCGACGTTCTGGATGGAGGAGACGGCATACAAGACGTTGTAGATTACTCACAATCTGCCGAGGCTGTTGAAGTCAACTTGGATAAACAACAAGGCCGAGGAGGAGCAGCAGAGGGAGATACGATTCGAAACGTCGAAGGAGTCGTAGGATCATCCTTTGATGATACTTTGGTTGGTGATAACGAAGCTAACATGTTGGTTGGCAATCGAGGGGACGACCGAATTTCAGGCGGATCTGGTGAAGATCTACTGGTGGGTGGCCAAGGTGACGACCAACTGGACGGCGGTGAGGGCATCGATATTGCGAAGTTCTCTGGGAACATGAGTGATTACCAATTTGATCGTACACCAGATGGTAAGCTCGTGGTCACCGATCTGCGGCCTGGATCTCCAGATGGTGTAGACCGATTGGTCGATGTCGAGATGTTAGCGTTTGCTGATAAGAATGAGCTCGTCGGCGCACTGTTCAATTCGCTTCTAGCGAATCAGAACCAAGAGACGATAGCGCCACCTCCTCAAGCAGAGGCCGCAGCTCAAGCCCCTGAAACCGATGGGCCGGTCACCGAGACAACATCCACCGGCACCGTTCGGGGCGAAGCTGAGATCGGTCAAACGGTTAACGATCTAGAGTCACTGGCAACAGAGTTTGGCAAGAACACGACTATCGGACTGTCAGCACCTGAGAACGACAATCCGTTCCAGTATGTGACGTTACCGACAGTGGAGAAGATCGATTGGAGCAATGTTGACTTCCGTGAATTGGGTGCCATGGATTCCGACGATTCTAACATCGTGTTTGAATCCAATCGCAACGATGCGGCCACGTCACGTTCACAAGCCGAACTATTCGATAGCAATGTAACGCTCCAGAACGACGTCTCAGCCGCTACAACAGAGTCCTCCACACTTTCTAAACTGTGGGCCTTGGTTCGAGCATACGGCGGACTTCGGCAAAAGTAATCTAGGCTGATAGACTGCATCGACCTTTAGATTCCTCTCCCCCAATATATTCAGGTCTTTTCGCCCATTGCGTGGCATCGATGATTTCGGATTGATCCAGGTAGCTTTGCTGTAATTGCCTGAGATGACTCGTAAACAGTGAATCGTAGACCGCCAACGTAATCTCAAAATTCAATCGAAAACTCCTCGGGTCCATATTCAACGAACCAAACAGACTAACGTTTCCGTCTATCGTGACGCTCTTGGTATGCAATAATCCTCCGGAGAACTTGGCGATAAACACACCCGATTGCATCAATTCATTTTTGAAGGCTTGACTCGCCCATCGAACCAAAAGCGAATCAACTTTCGCCGGCAGGATAACGATCACCTTAACTCCCCGAAGCGCTGCAGAAGCCAATGCCATTTGCAATGCTTCGCTAGGAACGAAGTAGGGCGTCGTAATGATCAACTCTTTCTTGGCGGTGTAGATGGCGGTAATCAGCAATCGTTCAATCGCCTCGACTCGATAAGCGGGTCCAGACGGGAGTGCTTGGATGATGGTGGCACCAACTTTTCGAACCGGCTGATCACCGGTGATATCGGGCAAATCAGGCTCCGTGGAATCGGTCTCGACATACCAGTCTGCTTGAAAGGTTACGGCGAGAGATTCAACCGCAGGACCTTCGATGCGAGTCATTGCATCAATCCACTGTCCAACGCCCGCTTCTTTTTTGAAGTAACGAGGGTCAACGAGATTCAAGCTCCCGGTCCAGGCGATTTGATCGTCGATCAACACAATCTTACGATGTAGCCTAAGATCGAAACGAACAAACAGGATTCTCCAGAGACCACCAGGCAAGGCGGATTGAACTTGCACGCCCGCTTGACGCATGCGTTTCGCCTCGGCACTTCGCAAAAATCGACGGCTTCCCATATCATCCAGCAGTAATCGGCAGACTACACCGCGCGATGCTGCCCTCTCCAATGCCTCTGCGACTTCAAGCACTCGACCAGCGTGATGCCATATGTAAAACTCCAAATCGCAATTGACTTTTGCATGGTTAATGTCCTCAATCAACTTATCAAATACGGATTGCCAATCACTGAACAACACGAGACGGTTGCCCGGTAACGCAGGAACATCGAACATTCTATGACCAGCTCGCGCAATCAATTCAAAGTCTTCACTCGAGCCTTGCCAATCGACACGAAGATCGGGACGATCTAACGCGTGATATCGACGTCGTGTTGCGCCACGTAATCCTTTGACGAGCTTTTCCCGTTTGGCTCCAAGTCTCAATTCACCGATGAGCAAATAAATGATCGGTCCAATCGCTGGCAGAAGAAACATGACCGATATCCACGATAGCGTTGCTCCCACGGAACGATTGCTCATGATGATGCGGGCGACCAGCATTCCCGTTACAACGACATGAATCAATAAAACGACCCAAGTCCAAAATAGCGGTTCATCCTGCTCCAACGTTTCGATTATCGAATCTACTGCGGATTGGTTCATCGTATAGCAGGATCGGTAAGGTGTGTCGGGATGATTTGAAACGATACCCCGCGAATGGACGCTCCACCATTATGAAATCGTAAGCCTCGATACTCTACGGATCGAAGCGGACGGTGCGTGTGGCCGAAGTAAACGTCTTTGATTCCCGTCTTTGCTTCCAAGCCTTGTTCCGCAAGATAACGGTATACCTTCTTGAGCACCCATCCATGTCTTCGAGCAACATTAGCAACCAAACAATGCAGTTTGGCTTGTACTGCTGCATCGTAAAGCCAATGTCGATAAGCCATCGGTAAAGGCTTGTCCTCATGCTTGCGTCGACGAGCATCGATGGATTGGTGATCTAACCCTCCATCGATCACGTCGCCGTGCAAAAAAACACACGCTCCCAACCGCAGCAAATGTGGCTGCCATTCCAAGTTTGAATGCTGAAAGGCCAAACGGTCTAGCTCAAGCACGAAATCTGGATGAGAGTCATGATTGCCGAGAAGGTAATAAAAGGAACAATCTTTGTACTGGGTAACAAGATCCTCAAGCCAACGAACTGCTTCATTAACAGATGCCCTAAGGGTCGCGTACCGACTCCATTTGAAGTCAAAAATGTCGCCTCCAAGTATGACGGTATGCGCAGTCTGGATGCATCGGTTCATCTCGGACTCGTATGCAGCTGCGGTTGATCGGCTGGAGAAAAGATGCAAATCAGAAAGAAAGTAACTCGGTCTTCCGACCTGCTTAGGGGTATCATGCCGTTTGTGATCGTTATGTGAGTTCATTCGAGCTTGTAGCTGATCGCGAAAGAAGTGATTGACCATTCCCATCCGTTTTCCATTGTACTCATCTTAACTTTGTTTCGATGAGTGGCGCGAGTGCAATGTGTCAAAGCAGCCCCCATGGTCGCACGATTGCGGCGATTTGGCACAGCCCCATTCGCACACTCACAAATCCTCCAAACCAATGCGGTCTGCCAATTGATACGGAGATAACCTATCAGATGTTTGAAGAAAGGTACCTCGGATAACAATAGCTTTGCAAGACAATTTTCCAGATCTAGTTGTTTCGGAATGGGGTTTGCGACTCGTTCTCCACGAGCAACCTCACCAAGGAGCACAATATGACCGCAAACCCAAGTGATAAGGGTCGCAAGTATTTGTTGACGGAACGCCAGTTCTGGATCTTAACCGCAGTTCTGGCGGTCGTAATCGTTCTCATTACCCGCAAACTGCTTGCTAACTAACACCTACATCGAGGAGTTGATTCATGAGCTTGCAACCAGAGTCGCTTCTCAATCCATCGAGCTATCCCCATTCCGTTTCAGAATCTGTAGAGCTGAACGAGACACACATATCGTGGGTCTTTTTAGCGGGGCATTTTGCTTACAAGATCAAAAAGCCGATCATCAATGATTTCCTGGACTATAGCACACTCGAAAAGCGTCATTCGGCTTGCGTCAAAGAGCTGAATTTGGGCAAGCGGTTTGCGCCGGAACTCTATATCGATGTCGTTCCGATCACCAGCGAAGACGGAATGTATCGCGTGGATGGCGATGCTAATCCGATTGATTTTGCAGTTCGCATGAGAAGATTTTCTGCGGAATCACTCCTGAGTCGACGCTTGGAGTCGGGAGTTGTCTCGGAACAAGAAATAGAACAACTGGGAAAGAATATTGCTCGATTTCATCGTGGGGCAACGTCGGCAACGAGTCAACGATCAGGCAGTTTGCAATCGATTCACGACCGGGCTGCTGAGAACTTCGAATCCATCAGACGATCTAGTCTCTCGCTCGACGCGACAACTCTCTCTAAAGTTGAAGAGTGGACCAATGCTCAATGGTCCGTTTTGCGTGAACGATTTCTCATTCGTGAGCAATTAGGTTGGGTCAGGGAATGCCATGGAGATATGCACTGCAACAACGTGGTCTATTTTCGCGATCATTGGACCTTGTTCGACGGCATCGAGTTCAACGATGAACTTTCTTGTATCGATACCATGAGCGATCTTGCTTTTCTGGTTATGGATTTGATGGAACGAAAAAAGAACGGTCTCGCATGGCTGATGCTGAACGCTTATCTCGCGGAATCGGGCGATTACCATGGTTTGTCGGTCTTGAAATGGTATCTGGTTTATCGCGCGATGGTGCGTGCCAAGGTGGCTTTAATGCGTGCCGAGCAGATCCCTCAGACCAGCCCCATCCGGAATGATGAAGTTAACGCCGCTTCTAATTATCTGAGTTTAGCCCTGGAATTCACTGCTATTCACAAGCCTCAACTTTGGATCACTCACGGTTTCAGTGGCAGTGGAAAGACACATGGCAGCCGCTGGGCTATTCGAGAATTAGGGATGATTCGTCTAAGATCGGATGTGGAGCGTAAACGACTGTTTCACCTATCCCATTCCGAGTTCGGATCGCATATCAAAGCCGAAGATCGACAAGAGATCTATAGCATTAGCGCCACCGAAGCCACCTATCGGTCACTTTGGAGTTTGGCCAGGGAATTGCTTCATTGTGGCTTTTCGGTGCTGGTCGACGCTACATTCTTAAAGCAAGCGGAGCGGACCCGCTTTCGCGATCTGGCCAAGTCGCTCGACATACCTTTTCGCATTTTGGATTTTCGGAACCATGTCAGCGTTCTCGAACAAAGAATCCGCGACCGCAAATCACTGGGAATCGATGCGTCCGATGCCGACGTCGACGTTTTGCATAAACAGATAAGAAACGACGAGCCACTTACCGAATCGGAGCAGCTGTTTGTTCAATAGCCGCCCCGTGAACGACGAACTTGGCTTCGAGCGAAACCATTAAAACCATCCCATGGCTACCAAGCTGTAGCGAACAATAAGTCCTGCGACAACGACACTCACCATGCTCATCAGTTTGATCAAGATATTCAAGCTGGGGCCACTGGTATCTTTGAACGGATCACCAACGGTATCACCGACGACAGCGGCTTTGTGAGCAGGAGACCCCTTGCCACCATGAACACCCGATTCGATGTATTTCTTGGCATTGTCCCAGGCTCCACCCGAGTTAGCCATGAACACCGCCAAACAGAAACCGGTCGTGAGCGAGCCACCGAGCAACCCCAATACGCCGCCAACACCGAAGAGCAGTCCTACACCGATGGGTAACGCCAGCCCAATCACGCTGGGCCAGAGCATTTCACGTTGAGCGGCTTTGGTACTCAGTTCAATGGGGCGGGCGTAATCTGGTTTTTCGGAACCATCGAGAATTCCAGGGCGTTCCTTGAGTTGACGTCTGACTTCGATAACCATGCCTTGTGCCGCTCGACCAACCGCTTGCATGGTCATGGCGCAGAATAGAAACGCCGCCATCGATCCTAAAAACATTCCCATCAAAACCCTAGGGTTCAGCAGAGTCGCATCGTAATAGTTCATGAAGTCTCTAAGCGATGCTGATTTGACTGAGATTAAAGCATCCCCTGTCGCGGCGAAGATGGGCCCGCCGTCCGATACGCTGACCATCTCGGGCGATAAAGGAACAGGCGAAGAGGCAACATCGATAGCTTGCCAATTCGTTTGCACTTTTGCTTTCTCGATTTGGCTTGGTAGAACTAGATAAGGGACATTCGCCGTGCCCTGACGCTGGACGATTAGATTGTTAGAGACTTTATAAAGACCATCTTCGGAAACTTGTGCGGCAACGGCATCTCCCCACCGAAAGAATCCATCGCGAACCCCTTCGACATAAGCTGCCAGCAACGCTAACGCAGTAAGAGCTGCTGATCCGATTGCAAATCCTTTACCGGTCGCAGCTGTTGTGTTTCCCAAAGCATCCAAAGCGTCGGTCCGAGTCCGCACGAACTCAGGTAACTCAGACATTTCCGCATTGCCACCCGCATTGTCTGCGATAGGGCCGTAAGCGTCGGTGGCTAGCGTAATACCGAGCGTGCTCAACATCCCAACCGCAGCAATTCCGATCCCGTACAGTCCTAGCGTAAAGTATTGAATGTCATGGAATCGTCCCCCCGTAGCGAATCCGAAAGCCGTCATGCTCGCCAAGCATATAACGACAATGGGACACCAAACACTCGCCATTCCATCTGCAATTCCGCCAATGATAATGGTTGCTGGACCGGTTACGGCCTGATCCGCTAAGCGTTTTGTCGGCTTGAACTCTGTGCTCGTGCAGTACTCGGTCCATTTGCCAATAAGCCATCCCGCGCCCAAACCCGATATGATGCTAAACGCAATGCCCGGTACCCCCAAGATCAGTGTTCCTGGAACGCGAGGCATAAGCCAATAAGCAAGTCCGAAAGAAACCACAATCACGAGCAAAGACGAAAGATTGATTCCGCGCGACAGAGCCGCTAGCAACGACTTTTGCGATGTGTCTTCACCGGTTCGAATCGCGTAAATCCCTAAGATGGAGAGCAAGATCCCGACGGCTGATATCGCAAGAGGCAACATGAATGCTGCCAGCTGCGCTCCCTGGGTATCCTCACCACTCGGCAAGATGCTGCTCGATGCAAAGGCCGCAACACCGAGCGCTGAGGCTGCAAGAATGGACCCAATATAAGATTCATACAAATCGGCCCCCATGCCAGCGACATCACCGACGTTATCTCCCACGTTGTCTGCGATCGTCGCTGGATTGCGAGGTGAATCTTCTTTGAGGCTCTGCTCTACTTTACCAACCAAGTCGGCGCCGACGTCTGCTGCTTTGGTAAAAATCCCTCCACCAACCCTCGCGAATAGAGCTTGCGCACTAGCTCCCATGCCAAACGATAACATCGTCACTGACAATTGTTCCAAGGTCAGAGGGGTCGAGACCAGTGGCACGATCCAATAAAGAATCACAAACCACGCGGTAACATACATCAATCCAATACCAACCACCGTCAGCCCCATGACCGCTCCCGACCGAAACGCGACCTGAAGACCTTCGTTAAGCGATCGCTGTGCACCTGCTGCAGTGCGGTTGCTCGCCGATGTTGCTGTCTTCATTCCAAACCAACCACATAGGGCCGAGAAGAATCCTCCGCTCAGAAACGCAAAGGGAACAAATCCACTCTGAAGCTTAAACCCAAAAGAAGCGATCCCAAGAAGTACTGCAACGAACAAGAAAACCACCAAGACGATTCGGTTCTGTTGCTTGAGGTAGGCGTTGGCACCCGCCCGAACCGCCTCCGCAATCTCTTGCATCAAAGGGGTCCCAGGGTCTGCCTTCATCATCTGCTGATAAAAGCGAAACGCCCAGACCAAGGCTACAACGGAAGAACCAAAAGCGAGAAAGACGACAGCTATTGCACCCATGTTGTCCAATGAAAAACGTGTAAGTGAGCTTCTTAAGGAGGGATTGTTGCCTCCACACACTCACGCCGATGATCGAAACGCGATCGAAATGAGTAGTAGGGCAAATTATAAAGATAGCCTAATGCGCCAAGGAAAAAAGAGTAACCGTTAGATTGGCTCTAAGAAAAAACAAAAGAACATTAAACAATCGGCCCGGCTGCCTGCGGATCGCAGAACGATTTGCCGGTGATGCTGCACGTTGAATGGTGTTTTGTGGCGAATTGTCGCGTTTGCTTAGTTTCGACTCTTGAAAGGGTTTCGAAATGGAGATTGCCACGAACCGAAGCTTATCTTCTTCGCTTCAATGACTTTCGGTTGGCTGCCGGGCTGCGGAGTGTCGACAGATTTCGAAAGATCCATGGGCTCAGCTGTTCCATCGCCTCTAAGTCGTTCCAATGGGTCGACGAGATCGAAACGCTGCTCTGAGGATTCGCTACCATCCTCGTATCGATTTACATCGCCAGTCGGGGGTGTCGCTTCTGGATACAAAACGGGGACTGCCAAACGACCGAGTGGACCGATGGAACCGAATCGCTCTTCAACAAATGAGATGCCGTGTGATTCAAGAATCGTGCCTGTTTCTCGTTCCAGATTGGCGAGCTCGGAGTTATAAGCCACCAAGGCTTGGGCTTCGCTAGAGACTGCGTTCCCCCAATCCACGATCGCTTGCAAGAGTACGATAAACTGCTCAAGCTCATTGCCGATCTCGATCTGCTGCTCCAGGTTTTCCATAGCCGCCTTGCGAACAGCTTGGAAACGTTCGTACTGTGCGTAAAACAACTCTAAGTTTCGAATGCTGATGGCGATGTTGTGAGAGGCTTGATGCAAGCCCTGTTGCAAGTTGACTTGATCGCGTTGGATGACCAACTCTTGTTGACGTAATGCAGCCCGCGAGCTTCTCAGCCCGAGAGGAACCGAAAAATTGACCCCTAATGTCCAATCATCGAATCCATCGGCCTCGATTCGCGTATTGGCGGGCGTCGTTCCTTCGAGACCGTTCCATCGATAGAGAGCCACTCCATCTAACCTCGGCAATGCGTCGTTGTTTCGCACGATCAAACGCTGCTGATCTGCTTCTAATACGAGCTTCAACTCAATAAGGTCGGGACGATAGGTTTCTGCCAAGCTAAGCAATTGCTCCCAGTCCAACGGTAGCTTTTGATCGACGAGAGGAGAAGTAGGGATCAATCGATCGTTATCAAATGGACTCAGTCCGAGCACGTTTCTAAGAGCCGATTCTCGCTGCAACAAGTTACCTTGCGCAACCAGAAGACTCGCTCGAAAGTTCTCGTAGGCCACTCTCGCTTGCGAAAGCTCCCCCAATCGCGCGTCACCAACAGCCACGCGATCCTCAGCCCGCTTGAGGGCAAACTCGAGCTGTCTAACTTGTTGCTCGCGAGCCCAAAGTTCGGTCCGGGCAAACACTAATTGCCAGTACCCTTGAACGATGCTTTGCACATGCGTTTGGATCGAGTCTTTGAATTGAAAGTAAGATCGCTCGGTGTCAATCATCGAGATAACAATGGGGGCTCGGTTCACATCAAACCCAGCACCTTGTAGCAATGGTTGAGTGAGTTGCACGGCCGCGTTGGCTTGAGACTGCGGATTCAGCGGACTGAGTGCATTGGGTAAACGGCTATTGGCACCGACGACTCCGAAATCAATGACCCCGCCTGTCAACACTCTTTTTGACAAACTAGCATTCATGTTATGAAGTCTGTTTCGATTGCCCACAATCAACGATTGTGTCGGGTCTCCCGGGTCGGGTATGCCAAAGGGTCGATTATTGTCTTGCCATGAATTGTTGACCACCAAATTGGGATCGAATATCCCGCGAGCGTTATCGATATTCGTATTGGTGATCGCCGGGTCGTAAATCGTTCTTCCGGTTGAGGTCGCATTTATCCCATTCAAAACTCGAACTACATTCAAGTTCTGCAAGCTGAGATTGAGCACCTCCGAGAGGGAAAGATCATTCGGAGTCGCATCCCACTGTGGATTCGCAACGGTGGCAGGAGCTGGTGTGCGAGGAATAGGAGGCACGGCGATCTGCTCGGGTGCCCTAACGCGAATTCGCCTTTGCTCAGGCATGATGAACTCATGATGCGATTGCCCCCACGCAGCTTGAGATGCGAACAAAGTCGAAGTGATAGCTAACAGATAGGATTTACGACGGTTGCACATGTCGTGCTATATCGAGCGACTGCGATCAATTAGCCGATTCTACTGTACGATTCACCTATGATTATCATCCGCCCTGTTCTGCTGGTAACGGATTTGAGGTATTTACCAGTCAACTTGATTTGCCTGCAAAAGCGACCTTACTTCCGCACTGCTAGCAAACCAAACGAAGCCATCCTTTTTAGTACACTTCTTGATGCAACGCTGACATGGCTTTTTCAAAATCGCTCGTATCTTGAACAACACTTCCGTCTCGCAACACGATCATCCGCCTAGCGTTTTTGGCTACCGCCGGATCGTGGGTCACCAAGATAACCGTGAGGCCTTGCTTTTCGTTGAGCTCTCGAAACATCGCGATCACTTCACGACTGGTTCTAGAATCTAAGTTCCCGGTAGGTTCATCACCCATGAGGATGGATGGGCTCGATGCGAGCGCACGAGCAATCGCGACACGCTGCTGCTGACCACCGGAAAGTTGACTGGAGTGATGATACAAGCGTTCCCCGAGGCCCACTTTCTCCAGCACCTCGATCGCGATTTTTCTCCGTTCACGACTGGTCATTCCATGGCGATACATCAGCGGTAGCTCAACGTTCTCGACGGCTGTGGTGCGATTGAGCAAGTTAAAGTTTTGAAAAACGAAGCCGAGTTGTCGGTTGCGAATGCGTGCCCGTTCGTCGCGAGTCATGGTGACGATCTCTTCACCATCGAGCAGATAGCTACCGGAAGTAGGTCGATCCAAGCAACCGAGAGTGTTCATCAAGGTCGATTTGCCGGAACCGCTGGGACCGATCAAAGCAACATACTCACCCCGTTCAATGTTGAGCGTAACACTTTGCAAGGCATGGACCGTATGCTCGCCGAGATCATAGCTTCTGCGTACATTTTTTAGCTCGATCAACGCCATCTTATTCGTACCTCAGTGCATCGATTGGATCCATCCGACTGGCCCGTCGAGCTGGATAGAAGCCAAAGAAAATGCCAACGCACGCAGCGAAAGCTAGGGCGACCAACGCAGCGGGAATCGAAATGATGATCGGCCAATCCTGTCCGGGATTGAGTTGATTGATTAACAACGTCGCGCCCACGGACGCTAGAGTGCCGAGAGTGACTCCGATCACTCCACCGATCAAACTCAGCACCACGGCTTCCACCAAAAACTGCCTAAGAATATCACCGCCACTCGCACCGACCGCCATGCGAATACCGATCTCTTTCGTTCTTTCCGTAACCGAAACAAGCATAATGTTCATGATGCCAACGCCACCGACCAGCAACGATATCCCTGCAATGGCAGAAAGCATGAGTGTTAACACACCGGTTATGATCCCAAGCGTAGCTGCAATTTCTGTCGTATCTTGAACTCGAAAATCGGCGGGTTGTCCTGGCATGATGGCGTGGCGTTCGTAAAGCAGATCTTCGACCTGTTTCGTGGCTTGTTGCATTTTTGCCGGCGTTACGGCTGAAACAAGAATCGCATTAACATTGTCGAAATTGGAGCCTTGCAATCGTTTACGGACTGTCGTGTAAGGCATCAAGACAATGTTATCTTTGTCGTTGCCCACCATATCCACACCTTTCTTTTCGAGGACACCCACGATTCGAAACGGTATGTTGCGCACTCGGATGATTTCGCCGATCGGGTTAGCTGTTTGGAACAGCTTTGTAACAACGGTGTGCCCGATGACACAGACCTTTGCACCAGACTTGATGTCATCTTCCGTAAAAAACTGTCCGGCGTAGATTGGCCAATTCCTTACGGTCAAATAATCTTTTCCCACGCCGGAGAGCTCATTAGGGCTCCAGTTGGTATTGCCGTAGATGAGTTGTCCCGACGCACCGACAATCGGGCTCGCCGCCAACACGGCGTCACATTGAGTCGAAATCTCTCGGCTATCAGCCGATGTTAATGTCACCGTAAGAGCTTGGCGAACACCTGATTTGCGTGGTGCTTCCGGAAAAACAACAATCACATTGGTACCAAGCGCCATGAATTGATTTTGCACCAGCGCCGATGCGCTCTGACCGATCGAAACCATGGTGGTGACAGCGGCGATACCGATAACGACCCCGAGCACGGTCAAGCCGGCTCGCATTTTATTTTTGAGCAACGCGCGGAACGAAACGCGAAACGTATCCCAGATCGACATGTCAACACTTCCATTCAAGCAACCAGGCCAAGCGTTTCAACACGAAACGGAGCCCAGCCTATTTCTTTCCAACGATCAACTCCATGCCAGGTTGCAAATCACCGGATGTGACAACCGTATAACGGCTTTCTGCGAATCCGATTTCAATTTCAATCGCTTGCAACTGATTGTCTTTAAACACCCAAACGTGCCTTTTGTTCTTTTTCGACTGATCAGAAATACCTGTTTCCGAGTTAGCTTTTCCGTTTGACGGCGTTTTGTTTTCGGAATTTTCCGGGTTACTGTTAAGGTCATCGTCGGCGGTCGCATCTGCCTCACCAGCATCAGCATCATCCGCATTGGGATCTTTGTCGCCGTCGCGATTCCATTGCGATCCATCCAAGAGTTTACGATCCTGTTCGCGCACAAGCTGGACGTTATCAGGGTAAAACCGCAATGCCGCATTGGGGACTTTGATCACATCCGTTTTCGAGTCCACTTCGAAGGATAACTGCGCCGTCATGCTCGGCAAAAGCTTGAGGTCTGGGTTTTCCGTTGTGACCAAAACAGGATACCTTTGTAACTCTGTCGCGCTGAATCGAATCTGATCGATGGTTCCCTTGAACGTTTCGCCCGGGTAAGCATCCACCGTAAACGAGACTGGTAGTTGTTTCTCGTATGCTTGGCGAATGAGTCCGATATCCGACTCATCAACCGTGGCGAAGACGTTAAGTTTCTTTCGAAGGTCTGGGGCCAGTAGAAATAGAACCGGCGTCTGAAACTGGGATGCTAACGTTTGACCTGGATCTATTTTCCTTTCCAAAACAACTCCATCGACCGGAGAGCGAATGTTGCAATACTCCAAATTGGTCTCAGAATTGTTGAGCTGCGCTTGGGCTTGTTTCACCGATGCTTCGGCGACCATCAAAAGGGCTTTTTGGACATCGTATTCTGCTTTTAACCCGTCCATCTCCCGATCCGAGAGATACTTTTCGTTTTTCTGCCTTAGCTTTTCGCCTCTCAAAAGATTGTTTTCCGAGAGATGCAATTGAGCCTGAACGCGCGCTACTTCCGCTTCGCGAGTCGTCAATGACGCCCGATCGCGATCCACGGCAGCTTTATAGAGGAGCGGATCGACAATGGCTAAGAGGTCACCCTCTTTGACCTCGTCGTTAAAATCGACGTTGATTTTGACAATTGGCCCAGACACAAACGAGCCAATCGACACCTTCAAAACCGGCTCGATTTTGCCCGTTGATGTGATAATCCTTTTCGCATCCCCTTTAACGACCGAAGCGGTTTCCCATTTGGGGATGTTTCGCATTTTGAGGTAGTTACTCAACGGCTGATAGCTGATGCCACCAATCAAACCGAGTACACCCACCGAGGCAAGAATCTTAACCCAAAGTCGCATGACAAATCCCAAGGAATCGATAGATCGTAGTTTTACTAGTTCGTTCTCTGTAAATGAATATTGGGCCTGGCATCGGACGCGACACTCCTTTTTCGCGCCATCTCAGACTTTACTTGCAAACCGACAATTTACCACAGGCGTTAGGAATTGAACCCTGTTATTCGCCAGGAAGTAAGCCAATACAGCCAAAATTGAACCGACCGCCGCATTCCGAGACCAAGACACCGAACTGGCCATCAACAGGGGCTAGCGAATTTGAAATAGACGCCTAACGGCTGAAATCAAGGAATCTCTCTGGTCGGCTTGTGCCACCTCGCGAATCGACTGAAGAGGCTGGTGCAACAATTTGTTGACAAGCCGATCGAAGGCGTGAGTAATCTCCCGCTCCATTTCCTCGGAAACTCCCTGCATACTTTGCTTGCCTATCAACCGGGCTAGCTCGGCGTCCCGAATCTCAATAGCACGATTCCGTAATGCTCGGATGGTTTCGCCCGAAGCTCGAATCTGCCAATCGGCCATGATCCGATCGACTTCTTCCGTGATGATTCGACGAGCACGGGGCAATTGCTGTTCTCGGAAGCTTCGGTTCTGTTCACAAACAGCCTGCAAATCATCAACCGTTTTAAGAAACACATCTGGCAAGCGACCAATGGCGGCCTCAAAATCACGAGGCACCGCCAGATCCAGGATCAACAGATCTCCTTTTTTGCGAGTCTGCATAATCTTACGAAATCGTTCCTCGGTCACGATCGGCTGTGTGGCCCCGGTTGTGCTGACGATCAAATCGGCTTGCGCGATCGCTGAATCGAGCTCCTCCCATCGCCCCGTGCCCACGCCAAAATCATTCGCTAAATTTTTTGCGTTTTCGAGCGAGCGATTGATGATGACAACATTCTTGGCCCCCGCGTCCATGAGATAGGTCAGAGACTCACGTCCCATTTCTCCGCTGCCAATTAACAAAATCTGCTTGTCGTCAAAACGCTCAAACAGTTCTGAAGCAATCTCGCTAACCGCCACGCTCGGGACGCTTATTCGGCGACGATGGATTTCGGTTTCATTGGTGACACGCTTGGCAACTTGATTCGCATGTTGAAAGGCAGCATGCATGACGGGCCCTGCGAACCCGAGTCGAACAGCCCGTTCGTATGCATTGTTGACTTGCGAGGCAATTTGCGATTCGCCCACCACCAAGGAATCAATACTACTCGCAACGGTAAACAAATGAGCCAAAGCCGTGGAATCCAAATGCGAGGTGAAGTAGCTTTCGTAGTTTTCAAGAGACAGCTGATGGAACTCAGCCATAAACGAAAGAAGCTCCTCACGTTCGGGCACCCTCGCTTCGGACATCGCAGTCCCAACGTACAACTCTACGCGATTGCAAGTGCTCAACAAAACGCTCTCGCAATCCGAGTAACGGTCTTTTAGCAAGTTGAGGGCCGCTTCACTCTGCGCGTCAGTAAACGAAAACTTTTCGCGAACCTCCACCGGTGTCGTGTGATGACTACAGCCGATCATCCTAAGTTTCATCGAAAATCCTTTTCGATGGTCTCAGATTGGCTCGAAATCGGTTTTACTTCCGGTGCGGTATTGCTGCCATGCGGAGTGCTCAAAACCAAAGCCAGCGCGGCTACAACCACGACGAACGAGATGATGTTCATGGCCGCTGTCGACTGACCGCGCCCGCGTTGCGAAAATTGCCACTGCGTGATCGAAGCGGCAATCAACCAAAGAAACAAGCCGCCCGAAAACAATATCCCTCGATCCAGCCACTCGACCTGTCCATCTTTTACAATGTTCATGATCACGCCAGACACCATCCCAAAACCGATCGAAGCAGCACTGCCCAGTAAACATTTGCGACCAAAGGATTCTAGATATTCGAGCGACGGCAACTGTAGCTTGAATCTCCTTGGCTTTGTGCTCCTCAACCAACTCGATTGAATAAAGTACATGATGGCCATGGCCATGCCCAGCGAAATGAGCATCGTTCCCAATGTCATTCCGACTCCGTGAGCCAACCTCCATCCCGAAGCCGAACTATTTCGAATCCCAATGTCGGATGGTAGCAGGAACGTACCACCGACCAGCAAGATCAACAGAGGAATCACAAAAATTCCAATTCGGTTGTTGGGACGCCTCAACAACATCGTGTAGTAAGCAGCGGCCAACATCCACGAGCTAAGCGTTCCCCAATCGTGCCAAGACAAATAGAGCGGACTCTCTTCGTTGGCTAACGCCAGAAACAACCGATCGAGCAAGTAGAGCGAATGAGTAAAAACGGCAATCGTCGCAGAAACGATCAAAAGACGCGTCAGAACGACACCCACCGATCCGACGGGAAACTTTCCGCGGATTAGCTCCATCACCAAGAGCAAGAGGTACGACAGTAAAAAGCAAATTACGTTTGGCATCTGAATATTGTCGTATCAAGGAAAGAGCCTCGCGATTGACTCGCGAGGCCCGTGGCTATGCCGATGCCTCTAAGATTGGGGACTAGTCCCAATCTTCATCGTCTTCATCTTCGTCCTCGTCATCGTCGTCGAAGTCGTCGTCATCCCAGTCGTCTTCTTCTTCTTCGTCCCACTCCTCTTCCTCATCTTCGTCTTCGTCGCCGTCTTCTTCATCGGCGTCGTCCTCATCTTCGTCGACTTCTTCCCATTCCTCTTCTTCGAGTTCTTCTTCTTCAAGATCCTCTTCTTCTTCGAGATCTTCATCTTCCTCGAAGTCGTCTTCTAGGTCGTCGTCGAATTCCTCCTCGTCCTCCTCGTAGTCGTCGTCACCTTCCTCTTCGTCTTCGTCCTCGAAGTCATCTTCATCATCGTCAGACATGACGAGCGGTTGAACGCTTGGTGCCCAAGTGGCAGCACTCCAAAGTAACCGCTCAGAGTTGGTGTGTCGTTTCAACTCTTTTGCCGTTAACGTCATCTTCACTGGTGGACTCCTTTATTTCCTTTGAACGTGAGGTCGTTTCGAAACTTACGATGTATCTTAACGGGCAATCTAGTGTTGAACACCGAGGCTTGGAAGGGAAATTCCTGTCAAGGAACAATTTTTTCTTCCATCTCGAGCCCGGGCTCAGCGTCCACCTCTCGGGAAGAAGTCGACATTGTTGGCAGAACGGAAATTCTCGTTGCAATTTCGGCTTCGGCCTCCCGAATCTTCTGAGCTCTAGGTAAAAAATCGAGAGATTGTAGGCCAAACAACTGCAAGAACTGCTTGGTTGTACCGTATAAGTAGGCTCTGCCAAGGTCCTCGGAACGTCCTTCGATGCGAACCAGATTCCGCTGCATCAATTGTCGCAGGGCCTCGTCCGACCCAACTCCCCGTATGGCTTCGATCTCCGAACGCGCTACAGGCTGCCTATAAGCGATTATGGCGAGCGTTTCCAGCATACTGGCACTTAGGACGGTCTCGGGAGGAACTAATTCTAATCGGCGCAACCAAGGCGCAAATTGCGGACGTGTCAGAATTTGCATGCCACCGGCGACCTCCTCAATGCGAAAGGCGAATTGCTCGGTATCGTAAAGCTCATTCAGCTGCCTCGCAATCGTTCTGGCCTCGGTCGGATCGTCCAATTCTGCTAATGAAGCCAGTTTTCTTGCGGAAATCGGCTCGCGAGTCACAAACAAAATGGCTTCCACAAGCTCCCGCTTCCCAAGACTCTTAGGAGCCTGAGCCGATTCGGGCTCCTCCTCCAAAGTTTTTTTTTCCAGCCGGCGTTCTCGACGTCGGTGCGAAAGTCGCTCCCAACCCGCTGGCCGGGTTTGACTACCCCAGCAAACGCTGCTTCCCCGCGTCGAAAAATCATTTCGATTTTTCTTGTTTCGGGTTTTCCATGCATGACTCGGCATAAGGTTATCCCTAAATTGCTCCCCAAATCGTCCGCAAGGCGATGAATCGTTCGTTGCGACGTGGCGGGCGCGATTCATCGAGAATGTCTACTCGTCGAAAATGTCTACACCGTGCTGTGCCCCCTAAGAAAAAACAGGATGTTATCGGGGGGCCAAGTTCGACTATACTACGACAATCGCCGGGTTAAATCCAGCCGCATAGCGTTGTTGTTTCATGTCTCGGAGCCAAGTCGTAATTTATGGCGGCCATTTCTCAATCTCCATCAACTGCCAAGGTGCCTAGGTCGCAATCGCCTCCTAGCTGGAACGGTATCGTCATTGGAATCGGTGTTGTCCTGGTTTCGATTCTCGTTGGTGGCATGGCCCTGCTCTGGTTCTTCAATGGACAAGCTGTCGCTGGCGAAGAATTCTGCCCTCAAACATTTCAACTCCGAGATTTTTACTACCGACGACTCCCTTGGGTCAAAACAATCGTCACTCCCACTCGGTTAAACCTCAAACCTCTGCCCGTATCGACCTCCGTGCTGCAGCATATCAAGCGGCTACCCGATGAACGATGGGATGTGGCTATGGTGAACGAAGGAGTGCAACAGGACATTCGCGCTCCTAGGATTCTGATCCAAGCCCTATCGCCATCCACAACGTCGGGATCATTTTGGGACAGTTGGTCAAACAAGCACCCTGAACTGGCTGCCGTGACGTGGCCGATCGTTCAACAAGCTGCCGTTCTACAAGCATACGAAATCGTCCCGGATATTCTCGAATCAGCCCTCGATACCTCCTATTCCAACGCTCCAACCCCAGATGCAATCACGAACCGCTGGAAATCCACCTTGGAGGATTTGAGTCGCGATAACCATAATCCGAAGTAGCGACCATTCTTTGACTCAGGCTTCTCATCGATCCCCGAGATGCGTCGCATACCAATCTCGCACCCGTGTTCTGAGATTCTCCAAACTAGAATCATTTGGAATCGAGTAGGTGGCTCGATCTCGTTTGTCGGAAAGAGCTAACTGGATTTGCTCTCTCGCTCGCCAATCCGACTCCGACCAACCTCTACGGACTGCGTTCTCCATCCGTTTCGCGTCCGGTGTGTCGACCATCAATACATAATCGCAAAACCTATCCCAACCTCTTTCGAAAAGTAGGGGTACATCTAAAACGAGGAATGACTTGGCCTCGGCACCTTTTCGCCAACACTCTATCTCCTGGATCAATCGATCTCGAACTTGCGTTTGCACGACCGATTCCAGATACTGCATGTTCACTCGGTGTTGCTCGGTCTTTCCAAACACCAGCTTCCCAATCGCTGATCGGTTCAGCACTCGCTCTGCTGTTCGGACCTCTTTTTCAAGACTCGAACCTATTTCTTGCGAGGGAAACGTTAGCAACACCTGCGCACCAAAGTGCTCTACCAAAGCATCGACGACCTGGGGCTGTTGCAATACATCGTGCGCCATGGCGTCCGCGTTTAACACGATTCCTCCCAACTCAGCTAAGAACTGAGTGACTGCGGATTTGCCACTGGCGACACCACCGACGACACCCACAATCTTTCCCAGAGGAGAAGCTGGCTCTAGAGACATTACATCGCCTCGCATTCGGCCCAATTGCGGCCACGTTTCACGTCAACTTGGAGCGGTACACGCAATGGCATCACCTGGACCATGGCGTCGCGAACCAGTTCTGCGAGCGGTTCGCAAAGTTCATCGGGACAATCAAAAATCAACTCATCATGAATTTGCAAAATCATTCTTGCTGGCCAATTCGTTGCCTTGAGCCGCTTGCGTATCTCGATCATCGCTAACTTGATCATGTCGGCGGCCGAGCCTTGGATGACGGTGTTGATAGCCATTCGCTCAGGTTCAAGCAGTTGTTTTTGTTTTGCCTCTGGCAAACTCGGGTAATCGCGAATGCCCAATAGACTTCGTTTGCGGCCCGACATGGTCTTGACATAACCGTCTTTACGACACGCCACCAACGTCTCGCAGATGAACTCTCGAACTGCCGGGTATTGCGCAAAATACGCATCGATAAAATCGCTGGCATCGGTTCGCGAAATCCCAAGCCCCTTGGATAAACCGAATGGGCTTTGCCCGTAAATGATTCCGAAATTCACGGCCTTAGCTCGACGCCTCATCTCTGACGTGACTTCGTCAATTCGTACGCCATGAATTTGTGCAGCAACAATGGAATGGATATCCTGTTTCTCTTGAAACGCGCGACTCATCGTCTCGTCTTGCGAATAGTGGGCCAAGACTCGCAATTCAATTTGAGAATAATCGGCCGCTACCAATGACCATCCGTCGGCCCGAGATAAAAACGCAGAGCGAATCGATCTGCCTTCCGGTGTTCTAACCGGTATGTTCTGTAAATTAGGTTCAACACTGCTTAATCGCCCCGTCGCGGCAATGTCCTGCCGGAATGACGTGTGCAATCGATTGGTGTTGGGGGATACGAGTTTCGGCAACGCGTCAACATACGTGTTTTTTAGCTTGGTAAATTGCCTGTATTCGATAATCTTCGCTGGCAATGGATGCTCCGAGGCCAACTCTTCCAGAACCTCAGCATCGGTGCTGGGACCTGTTTTGGTTCGCTTGACAATTCTCAATCCCAGCTTGTCGAATAGAATCGTTGACAATTGTTTGGGGCTGTCAGGATTGAATGACTCACCCGCTAGCGCGAGAATCTCGTCAAACAATGCGATCGTGCGTTTCTGAAACGATTCACCTAGTTCTTTTAATCGCTCGATGGATATTCGAATCCCTTCGTATTCCATATCCGCAAGGACATTGATGAGAGGCAATTCTAAATCGGTCATAACCCGACTCAAACCGTCATGCTCGAGCCTTTCCTTCATTGTCGGGTACAAACGAAACGGCACATCTACATCTTCGCATGCATACGGTCCGATAGCATCGAGAGGTACATCCGACATAGAACCCTGATTCTTACCCGAACCAATCAAAGCCGTAATCGGCGTGTTGGTATGTCCTAACCAACGCTTGGCTATATCGTCTAAATCATGATTTCGCCCCCCGGCGTCCAGCAGATAATCAGCCACCATGGTGTCGAATCCAACATTCTTTATCTCGACACCATGATTTCGCAATACGATCAAATCGTATTTGATGTTTTGGCCAACAAAAATGCGACGATCATCTTCCGCTAGTTGCGCAATCACCGGACGAACAACATCCCAATCCAGACAGGGAGCGCCGGCTGGCGATCTGATCGGAATGTATGCCGCATTCCCTTTCTCCCAAGCCAAACTCAGCCCAACGATCGCGGCATCGCGAGCTCGTGTCGATGTTGTTTCGGTATCGATGGCAAGAATCGGTGAATCACCGATTTCAGCTATCAATGCATCGAGAGCTTCGGTGCTTTCAATTGTTCGATAACCATCTTGGGGAAGCTGGGTACTGATGGCTTTTGCTGCCGTGTCTTGCGTAGAGAGATTGAGGAATTGCTCCGCCAACCTTCGAAAACCAAGATCTTGAAAAAGCGCCTCCGCTGCTTCGCGATTGATCGACGATGGACGCATTTCGCTCCACTGAAGCGATATCGGGCAATCCCGCTTCAATTGCACCAATGCTTTACTGAGCAACGCCTTGTCTTTGTGAGTGCGAAGATTCTCTTGCTTCTTAGCACCAGGTACCAAGTCAATGTTTTCCAAGATTCGATCGAGCGTATCAAACTGCTCCAATAGCTGTTGCGCTGCCTTGGGACCGATCATCGGAACACCCGGCACGTTATCGACGGAATCGCCCACCAACGACTGAAAGTCAACGACTTGGTCAGGACGAATCCCCCAAACAACTTTCAACTCATCCGCTCCAAAGATCTCATTCTTGCGAACATTCAGCATTTGAACTCGATCCGAGATGAGCTGGCGACAGTCTTTGTCACTGGTCACCAACAAAACTCTGGCTCCACGTGCCGACGCATCATCCGCCAAAGTCGCCATCAAATCGTCCGCTTCATAGCCGCCCAGAGACAGCTTCGGAATCCCCAAGACCTCTAAGCTGTGATGAATTAATCCAATCTGCTCCCGCAACGCGTCGGGCATAGATTCGCGATTGGCTTTGTATTGGTCATAAAGCTGATTGCGAAACGTTTCTTCCGATTCGTCAAACGTGCATACGAAAAAATCTGGGTTCCATTGCTGAATCAGGCTAGCAACATCTCTCAAGAAACCATGCACTGCACCGACCTCCTGACCTTTGGGGTTGGTCATGGATGGCAAGGCGTGAAACACTTGGTAGATCAGGGAATGAGAATCGATCAATATGACCAGATCACCCGCTCCCGGAATCGTGGACCTCGGTTTGCTTGGCTCCGGTGATGCTAAAACGACTGAACCCATCTCGTCGGAGGGGGTGGTTTCGTTAGCGGTGTCGGGATTAACAGGAAAAGCAGTCTCTTTTGTTGACTCAACGCTGGGCTGAACGTTGGGCTCCGAAACCGATTCGGCCATTGCCTCAAATCCAAACAGCATAGGTTGGGCCGAGTTACGTTTTTTCGCCATGAATGTTTATTCGAGAATTGAGTTTAGGAGAGAAAGGAACCCAGAGCGACCAAGCCTATGAGCAAGATGATGACTACGATTACAGCCGTGATGACTAACGCCAGTTTGGTTCCTGAGAACGGAGCAATTCCTGATACCTCACCTGTTTGACCATTCACTAGCACGCGATAAGGTTTCTCTTTGTAGTGATAAACCATGATCCAAACGGGAAGCAGCATCGGGATGCTCTTCAAGTTCTGAGCCCGAAGGTTAACGTGCAAATTCCGAACATTGCCTGGAATCGACGATTGTACAATCTTGCTTGCTCGTTGTTCCAACATCGCTTGAGCCAACATGCGAGCGTCGCGCCGAGTTGTCCGAAACTCTTCTACCACGACGTTGTTAAGATCCATCTCGTCTGGCGAAACTCCTTGCCCGAGGTTAAAGGGACATAGATCTCGAACTTCGACCGGTGTCAATGTGCCCGACGCGCCAACCAGTACTTCGTCAAAACTCTCTTCGCTTGTTCCAGAAAGAGGATACCAGCTTGCTCTAGCCCCAAACGGTACTTGCGAGGAGTCGGCGGTCCACGATACCTCAGCATGAGCAGAAAAAACCCAGAACGGAACAAAGACGGCTGTGACTTTGCTTATAACGGAATCTGTTGAAGCATCGCCGGGACGCCAAAAGCCTTCGGATAGCCATTTCCTTATGAGCCCTTCGACGTCCCTTTGCTTAACGCGAAACGGTACCACCGACCTTGAGCGAATCGTCCTGGCCGTTGGACGAGACGTTAGCTTTTCGCTGCCGCAAAAAGGGCATCGAAGCTGCTGAGCCGATGCGTCATAACTCATTGATGCACTGCACTGGTCGCACTGAAAACTCATGACGCTAGGAATCGTTTGTAAACTCGACGTATCATCGAGCCCGACCCCATCTGCGTCGCGGCCATGAAGATTCTCCGTTCCGCAATTAGAACAAAACAAATCCTCTGGATCGAGAAATGAACGACAGACTCGACAGCGAGATTCCTCCATTAGAATGCCCCCCTTCCATTGGCAAGGAGCACTCCAATGATTATCAAAATGGCGAGCAGAACGATGGCTCCAATAACGGCGATTGCAATCCGAGCAGCCGACCAAGGCTTTTCTCCGTACACCTTGCCTGTTTGGCCATTAACCAAAAAACGATACACTTTGCCTCGGTATTGATAGGCCATCACATGAACGGGCAATAGAACCAGATCGGTGTCTCCCTCCTCAAAGTTAGTAAAGACACTCAAACTCGAATGCGTATCGCCCGGCAAGAACTGTGCAATGGATTCTTTCTCGCGTCGCATGAACTCGGACTTGGCGAGCCCCATGGCCTCCTCGCGACTAAAGGAATACTCCTCCAGCATCCAGCCTGCCAGAAAATGGGGCCTGAATCTCATCATGCTGCTCAAGCGATAGGGCTGTATCGAGACCGCTTCATTCTGGGGCAATCCCTTGGATGCCGATACCATATAACCGGAGTAGTATCTTCGAAAGACACCACTTAGCGGCCACCATTCGGTTTCTTGAACCGTTCGCGTTCGCGTCTGACTCTTTCCATTAACCGTTACCGTATACGTTTCGGTTCGGTACCAATACTCGCCGATCCGGGCCGACCATTTGCTGTGCGACTTTAACGTAAAATGCCAGAACGGAATGTACACGCCATGCTGCTTGTCGGAAACAGCTTTGTATTGCAAATCACCCGGGCGAAACCAACTGTTCTTTCCCAGCCACTCAAAAAATAACTCCGTTGCTCTCTCTTTCGTAATGGCAAATCCAATAATGAACTCAGGACGTTGGCGAGTTCGATCTTCGGTAGATTGCTTGACAACATAAGTCGAATCGCAAAACGGACATCGAATGCTGCTAAGCTCCGACGGTACATCGATATCAGCTCCACAGTTATCGCAGTGGATATGATCCAGCACCTGTAAACTAGGCGACGAACCACTGCGATTACCGGAGCGATCTTGATTGCCCTCAGAGGGGCGATTGCCAACCGGAACGGATAACTCGTGCGGGACTCCACAAGCGGTGCAAAAACGGGACTCGTTCAGCCTCGGGGCTCCACAAGCCGAACACGGCAACGAAACGACGGTTCGAAGCTCGGACGATTCCTCCAGAGACGCCGGAGCGATCAACGTCGCTTGAGATGCATCACTTTTATTCCTCATTCTTAGGTCCACGAATCCAAAGGTTCTCGTACTTAGCCCGCTCGGGGGACTATTTGAATGCTATCACAACGATTCTGCAATCTAGGATTCTTTTGCGCGATCAGCAGAACCGTTACAACCGAACTCCAATTGGCTCATTAGCCTCCATTTCTTGTCGTTTTTTCGTTCGAAAACCTGTTTTAACCTAGTGTTGGTGTGGGAAATCGTTCCTCGAAATCTAAACAAGAGATCATGGCAGGAAAAAAAGAAAAAGCTGAAACCGCAAAAGATGTAAAGGCAGCCGCCCATGGAGATGCCGCCGCAACCGAATCCAAAAAAGGTAGCGGACTCGCAGGCAAACTCCTCGTCGCAGCATTTGTCAGTGGTATCATCATCACCGAGACATTTGTCTTCTTCTTTTTGGTCCCCTCTGGTGAGCAGATCGCTCTGTTGGCAGAACAACGGCTGATTGCTCAGGCACAAGAGGTTGATGCCAAAGATAAGGAACACGAACACGAAGAAGAAGAAATCGTCGAGTTCCACTTTCCTATCATCAAGGTCCCCTTTAAACCGGCGGAAACCGACACCTACTATACGGTGGAATTCATTCTCTACGCAGAAGTGCTAGCTAAAAACTTAGACCACTTGATAGAACTATTCGCCTCGATGGAAGGGCGAATCAAGAATCGACTAATGCTAGAAATACGTCAAACATCGCTTCAAGAACTGGAAGAAAACCAATTGGGCTTGCTTCAAAGAAGACTATTGGCGACAGTAACAGAAATGCTCGGCAAAGATGATCTGTTGCTTAATGTCGGATTCGCTGAGTATCAAGTGCTGGAAGATTAGCCAGACATAGAAAAAAGAAAACACTTCGATTTGCCGCAGTCAATCAAGGAAGATTCGATTGTCCAACACAGATACCACCAGCTCGCAGGCTTCCGGTTCCGGACCTGTCGAGAATGTCATCGAGAGAGCAGAAGCGGCTCTGAGACAAGTCGAAGAGTCGCTGCATTCTCCCAACGTTCACCGGTTCCAACTCTCCGAGTTAATCGGTGATGAGGGCCCCCCAGAAAAGGTCTCGATAGATCTTCTTCGCGATGTTCAACTCGAACTCAAAGTGGAACTGGGCCGAACCAAAATGAGCTTGGATGACATTCTCCAGCTTCGCAAGGGCTCGGTTGTCACTCTCGACAAACTAGCGGGCGACCCTGTGGATATCTACGTCAACGGGCGATTGGTTGCTCGTGGCGAAGTACTAGTGCTCAACGATAACTTTTGCGTGCGGGTCGCGGAATTGGTTGGAAGCGATGTTCTTTCGTAGAGCGATTCCGGTGACAATGCTCAAAGCTCTGAGCGCTGCTCTAGTCTTGAGCGCCCTCTTCATATTTCATCAGACTCCCCATGCCTCGGCTCAAATGCTGGAATCGCAAAGGATCCGAGGCCCTGCTGCGGTCGGCTCTCAAACAGGGATGAATCGAGACAATCCACAACCGCAGGCCCATGCTAACGTTCAACCGGCCTCCTACGAACCGACTTCGGTCCCCGCGAGCGGTATCTCGTTTCGCGCACAATCCGAACCGAACGCCATGCCATCAGCATCGCCATCACCCTCGGAAATCAAACTCAAGGAACCATCCAAAGCAAACGAGGGACGAATTGCCAAACCAACGAGTCCATGGACGACCCTGTTTTCGGTCGGCTTTTCTCTAGGCATCGTGGTGTGCCTATTCTTGGGAGTGGCCTGGGTAGCTAAGAAGTCGATGCCTGCTGGATCATCCCGACTTCCCAACGAGGTCGTCGAGGTTCTCGGACGGTCGACGATCGCACCTCGACAACAAGTCTACGTTTTAAGATTCGGCCGCAAACTGCTCTTGGTAAGCCAACAACCAGGCCAAACGCAAACACTCTCGGAAATAACCGACGAGGAAGAAGTGATACGACTGGCCGGCATCTGCGAAGCGAACTTGCCACGATCGGCGACTCGCACGTTTGGAGATGTGCTCAAACATGTGGCAGCCGGGAAATCAGATCCTCAAATTCGTGCGCAACGCAAAACAGCGTAACCCCACTTGCATTCACTGGAATCGGTAAATCGCTACTTGGGTAGCAGAATGTCCGCGAGTTCGAGTAGCAAAACCTCGAGTTGATTCGCGAACTCCACTTCATCCATTTCTTTCTTTTGTTGGCGAAGCAATGCAATCTTAGACTCGATTTCTTGTGCCTTGGTCGAACTTTCAACAGTCAAGTTCGCGGCATCGGTGAGTCTCGTGATTATCAATCGCTTGGCTAACTCCCCATCCAACTTGAGCCCATCTTTGGGCGCTTTCACCGCGCGAAGCCCTCGAAAAAAAAGCGCCGGTGTACCTCGTTTGTCAGCGTTATCATCCAACAACGCTTGCTCGCTCGCCAGTCGCCCTTCATCCTCATAAAACCTCGCCACTCCCGACGATGATGCGAGAAACGCTTCCAAAACTGATATCTGAGAGTCATGATCTAAATCGCTCTTGGGATCATTCAACGCCCGCGACAGATAGTCTGCAAATCGCGAGTAATTCTGCTCTGCACCACTTTTCGTGGCCGTCACAACGATTCGGTTCGGTCCCGATAACTCCGCGAGAAAAGGGCCACTCGAAGAGGAACAATTCAGGATGACCCATCGATGCGACGAACTCTTCATTGCCGCGGATAGCTCCTTAGCGGACAAATCGGGACCAGCCAAATTGAATTTACTACCGGAGCGATCCGATGTCCCATGGCCGATCATGATAATCCACCGAACCTCATCATTTACAATCTCTCGCACCGAAGCATCTTCAGACGGCCCACTACCGTTTGATTCGTGTTGGCTGATCCAATCTAGAATTTGCTGACGATGGCTTTCTGCTGAGCTGGGCTGTTCGTTGTTTCTCGTATCGGATTCACTATCACTCGAAACGTCGCCGCCTCGATCCGGGACTTCGGTTCCATCCAAAAATTTGATCTTCGCATCCCCAAATGCTTCTCTCCAACGTTTTCCGCACGCTTGGAATATGGTGCCATACTCGGGTTCTCCGGGTGCACCCAGTACTATTAAAATCCGTGGCTCATCTCCGTAACTGCGCAACGTAATGGTCACGCAAAAGAGAACAGTGCAAATGATTATCGCGAGACGTTTATGCCAACCCATTGCGTCTCCTCAAGCTCCACTCAAAACAAAGACAAGCCAAAGCAACAGCGATGACCCACGACTGATGCCACAACGGAAAAACTTTTCGCTCGCGAATCGGGACGAGATCACTAGGAATGTTGGATGCGAACGAATCGAGATCTTCAAGCGAAATGACTTTACCACCCGTGGTTTCAGCCACCTGATTTAAGAACGCAACATCCTCTCCCAACTGGCGAACTTCATCAGCCATCGGCTCATGCGTCCATCCCGTTTGCGCATCCCCCAAAACGCTTTCGTCCTCAGCTTTACACGTCGCGGTCGCGATATAGACGCCATCCTGTTCGCACAACACGATCGATTCATAACGACCAGGCACTTCAGCTGACGCCTCAAGCACAAGTTCCGATTTGCTGCCATCCGGTGATTCAAGCTCGACAGTTACCTGCGCATTATCCATGATCTTAAAATCTGGGCCCTTAACATCAGCGATGACTCGTCTCAGTTTCGTGGCACCACTAACCTTTTCCGACGTTAGGCTAATCGCTCGCGGAACGTCGTTCACCATCCAGCGTATCATTTGTCTCCAGGCTTGAAACATAGGTGACGGATCTTTAGATTGCCGGTGCATGGCCCAACGCCACCAATCTCCAATAAGAAACGCTGCAGTTCGCCCCCGCCCATACTTCTGCACAACAAACAGCGGAACTGTTTCCTGATTCCGATTGCGTAGATCACCAGTATCGCTGGGCTCATCAGGGCCGCCGGGCATTTCGCGTTCTTCTTGCCTCCCTTGTGCAAAAACGGAGGCACCAGGCTTGATGCTGGTTGTTTTGTTGAGAACTTGAAATGCGGGCATCGACGACAATCGGTCTTTCTCTTTAGGCTCCGTATCAGCCACCCGCATGAATGGTTGCAACCAACCTTCACGCGTCAATTCAAACCGCACTTCCGGCCCGGCTTGGTTGTTGGGATTATTGGTCCAATCCGCCGGGTCCTCCGATACGGAGTCGCCATAAACAGGCAGCAATTGGCTTAGAATCGAATTCTCATACCCCTTGCCTCGCATCGATTCTTGCCCACCTAACATGAGCAAACCGCCACCTCTGATGGTGACAAACCGACGGATCATGGACTGCTGTTCTGTTGTCAAAAAATCACTTTCGAGATCGTCAATCAAAATGGCATGGTAATCAAAGAGTTCTTCATCATCTTTGGGAAAGCCCGCTTGGAGCTGTCCTGCGTCAGTCAAGCCGATCCTGACAAACACCGGTTGGTCGAACTGTTCCTTTTCTTCCTCGGAAACATCTTCAAATCCCGAGAAGAGTGGATTTGCAGAGTCAACCCGATTGTCTCGGAAGTTAAATTTTGGTTCTTTCTTTGCAATTCGAATCAATGCGGTCAACTCCACCTCGGCATCTTCGGCGATTGCACGCGCAAGAAATTTGTATTCCCAATTGGGACGGCCTGACAAATACAAAACGCGGAACGGACCACGCCCGCGATCTACAACTTGATATCGCTGATTATTCAACAGGGTTAACTCATCTTCGCGTGCCGTTGTTGAGATCGGCGCATCATTTTGTAACAATGTTGGTTCGTTAGCCTTGGTCGCTCTAGCCGTCAACTTGTACGCTTGTACTCCAGGTGCGGACGGTCGAAATCGAAACTCCACGGTTGCTGGCTTTTGTGGGTCACTAAAAACAGCGGGTTTGGTCTCAATGAGCTTGTTTTCACCATCCCATAAATCCACCTCTATCGTCGGCGCTGAAAAACCTGCTGCCGAGATCGAAGCGGTCAACGTGACAGGTGCGGTTTCGAAGTCGGTTTGTCGCAAACTAACAGAAGATATGGCGAGATCCTTTTGAACCTTGATATCGCCGCACACCACTGGATAAATCGGGATTCCCATCTGCTTCAGAGAATTCCACTCGGATCGATCGGTCGATTGTCCATCAGTGAACAAAAGGATGCCTGCCAAAGGAACCGTGCTGGAAATCGACGGCTCACTAACGTTGGCTGATCGATATCGATCTTTCAATGCCAACATGGATCTAACCAATGATGAGTCCACACCATTCATGGTTATCCCTTCGAAACTATCGATCGGGTCCAGTCCGCTAGAAAAAACATAACGCCGCAACCGAAAATCTTCAGCCAGCCGACGGGCCCATGTTGTTTCATCCTGCAAGAGCTTTCGATACCATTCCTCGGAACGATCCGATGTCGAATCGCTACCTCGCACATCCCAAATCTCTTTCACGCTCTGACTGTTATCGACAACGACTGCAAAGGCATTGGCTTGTGGTTTGGCTCGCTCCTCGACACCCATGGGCTCTAACAAACAAAGCAATAGGAGCCCGATTCCCAGTAGCCGCATAGCCAGAGAAGTGACTCGCATGCCGATCGACATTCGACTCCCTCGATACGACAAAATCGAGAGGACCGTGAGCATGATGCCGATTGCGACCACCCATGATATCCAAGCAGTATTACCAAAGAAGTAACGGCTCGACAAAACTTCGGTTTGTGCGACGAATAACATCACTTCTTTATCCCGCGTCCGAGGTTCTCGTAGTAGCGGTCCAACTGCTTTTGATATTGGCGAGGGACTGGATCTCGGTCGATGGGCACCAATGCATTTCGTTCGGCAGCTAGTCGCATTAGCTCGTCGTTAACCTCGGACCGCAGTTCCTTTAATGGCTCCGCGATAAGCTTGCGTACCAAATCCCACTGAGGCTCCCGAGCATGACGCTTAAACTCGACTCGCATTTCGCGTGCAGCATCTCGGATTCTAGCCACGTCTGCTTTTTTCTCGGGATCGATCAGCAACTCTTCAACATCCCTTAGCGAATCGACCCATTCGCGATAATCATCCCCTGTCAAAGGATTCGCTGGACGAGTATTGCTCTCTCGCACCTGTCCACTTCCGCCGAGCCGTCTTTGAGTTGGATCACCATTGGCGCGATCGCGCTCACCAGATCGCGTTCCCTCGGGCTCCTGGCTCGATCGATTTCGCTCTCGCGCCTCGCCTGACTCAGCTGCATTGCCTGACTCAGCTGCATTGCCTGACTCAGCTGCATTGCCTGACTCAGCTGCATTGCCTGTTTCAGTTGAATTACCGGTGCGCTCGGATGGCGATTCGCGTTCGGATCGCTGACCGGAGGGTGGCTCGGAATTCGCATCTGGGCTAGGTGCAGATTGTGACTCCATCTCTTCACTAAGTTGCTGATTGGCTTGATCGATCTCACGCAATGCACGACGCAACGACTCTTGTTCGCTTCCCAATACACTTTCCGCTGCGTTCTCTATCTTCTCTTTGAGTTTGGTGATCCCTTGTGTCGCATCGGCTGCCAACTGCTGTGCCCGATTTTCGAATCCACGGTCGATGAGCATCGGAATCTGCTCTAACTGTCGATCGAGGCCGCTCTGCTTTGCTTCACGGAATCCCTCGTACAAATTATCTGCTAAAAGCGGTTCGCTCGATTCTGCATCCGCGACAACGTTTTTGATCTCCTCCAAAAGCTGATCCATCTTTTCTTTTTGAGATCGCCATTTATCTTGAGAAGGATTCTTTTCACTATCGCCTTCGGGACGTAAGGGAGAAGCTCCCTCTTGCGTTTCCTCGGAAGGTGGATCGGGTGGTAACTCAGAATTGATGTTGCGTTCTTCTTCAGCTGGCGCACCGGAGCTTGGAGCGTTACGTCTCGCTAGCTCTTTCTGGAGCTCTTGCTGATCAGCCTCCAACTCCCGAGCTTTCTGCACCATGTTTTGCATTGACTCTTGCATCTGAGTCGATGATTCCTGCCGAATCTGCTCTCGCACCTCCTTCATGGTTTGTTCCGCTCTCGTGCCCGAGTTCAATGCTTGCGATGTTTGATTGTTGGCGAGCGATTCGGCAGCCTTTTGCAATTGCTCACGAGCCTGTTCCACCTGCTCTCTCGCTTCCTGCATGGCTTGGCGATTTTCCTCTTGATTCATCTTTTCCAAAAGTTCATCTGCATCACGTATCATTTCCTCTTGGTCTTCTCGCAATCTAGCTAACTGTTCCTCGAACTCCTTCTTTTCGGCTTCGCCCTCTGCTTCACGAAGTGCGGTCTCAGCTTCTTTGATCTGTTGATTCAGATCTTTTTGACGTCGTGCTAACTCTTCGAGCCGATTCATTACTTGACGAGTTTCTCTCTGGGCATCGTTTTGCTCAGGTGCAGCATTCTGTTCGTTCTCGTATTCATTCTTTTCGTCCTCCAGCTTGAGCTGTTCGAGTTGCTCTTGGCGATTCTGCTGAGCTGAACTTTGGTTGCGTTGCGCGTTTTGCTGTTGCTGATTTCGGACAATGGAATGCTCACGCGCTCGCAGACGCAGCAATCCTTCATAAGCTTTTCGTTCCGAGTTCAATGCAGCTTTCAGCTTGTCTAAACTACTCTCCGCCGTCGCCGCAGCAAGCTTTTCCATTGCTTCCGTCATGCGAGTTCGCGTTTCCTCTAAATACTTGCGTGACATTTCGTCTTGAACGCGTTTCTCGTCGCAGTACATTCCAGGTTCCTGAAATAATTTTCTTTTGCAGCTCGGCAAGCTCCTCAGCCTTTTGCCCGTTTTGACTCTGCGGTTGGCCAGGTTGGTTTTGCTGTTGCTGAGATGAGGATGGGGATTCCCCTTCTCGAAAAATCTCTTCAAAAGGACGAACCTCAGCAAAGAACATCTCACCATCGACTCGACGACCTTGATTCTGGCTATCCGTGTCCTCCGCCCAGAAAAAGTAGGATAACAATTGATCTGGCTGAGCATTCATGGTTTCGAGATCGACAATGTGCGAGACCTCGTAATCTGCCCCCTTAGTCTGGCGTGTTCCTTTTAGCTCAATCTCAACACTCTCGGAATCTCCCAAGGAGACCGTAACACCCGTTCGCGATAATTGAAAATCATCTCGAACGAACGCTTGCAGGAGCACCTCCTGTAGCGGGGACACTTGCAAGTCACCTCCGACAGCCAACCTGATGTCGGGCTCTTTATTGACGATAACTTTGGCGGATAAAGACTCCTCGACTTTGGATTGCCGCCCGTCGGAATCCAACAGTTTCACTTTCCATCGTCGTGACTCCTGCAACTCAATTGTCGCGGAATACGTCAATGGGTCAGCCTCCGAAGCAGACAGGGGGATGACATTGTTGTCTTGGTCGACCAACTCTGCTTTGGCGATCGCTTTGTTCATGCGACAGATCCATGTCAGCTTTGTCCCTTCAGGTACGGACACTCGCTTGGTATCGGGAACGATTTTCTTTTCTTGATTGGAATACGATGGTGGATCTATCTCCGCATCACTTCGAACCATCGCCGGGTAATCAAACACCTTCACACGGTACGATTCGCTATCCCCCTTTTCACTCGCAACGTGATAGCTGAGATCATTTTCGATTCGCTTTAAGTATCCGCCAAAGACGGGATCGCTCAAACTGGGCTGCATCGGGGTCTTGGCAAGATCGGTATTCGAATCAACACCCGAGGCAATCAACCAAACCTCTTGAGGAACCCAACCGCCAAACCGTGCCGTAACCACTAAATCGGTACCTCGTTCTATCTCGATATGACCTGGATCTACCGACAAAGAGGGCATCAGTGCAGCGGCTTGTTCGGCGCGAGCAACGTCGCTGGTCGCCTGCCGCTGAGACGAGGAATAGACTGACGCCGACAACGCCAAGAATAAGCAAATCAATTGCACAAACCAAGCACCGAGCAATCGTCCCGTCGACACCGTCGATTGCCAATCATGGCTTCTCGCGTGCTGCATCGTTTCTCGAACGAGACTCTTTCGTAAGAATCTTGAATCCGATTCCGTAGCGGGAGAGGTAACCGTGATCAACCTTTGCTTCAAGTCGGGAAAATGAGACTCGACTTGTGTGGCAACCCACTTAGTATCTCGGTACCCAATACGGGATAACAGCCACAATAGCCCAACGATGAAAGGGGAGGCTAGCCATGCGTAACCTAGCCAACTGAGCGCGGCGTGGTTGCCTAGCCCTCGCAACAAAAAAAGCACAGCCAAGCAAACCCAGAACGCGGCCAGCAACCACCCCATGCGAACCAATCGAAATCGATTCGCGACGTGATAAAGGCTGGTTTGAATTTGTAGATCCATCCCAATTTTCCTGACTCGATGAAAGGCTACAGGCGAGTGGTCGATTATACCCGCTTTGCAACCTTCATTGGGAAAAACCGCTGGTCTCGACCTTGACTTTGCACCTTGTCGAATTCAACCAGCCGTGATTTCGCCGAGTTGCGAGATCCCCGGATTTACCTCGCTTGCCTAGTTTTTGCTCGCACGCGTAGTTTTTTATTAAGAATGCAGTAAGCGAAAAACTGACGTTGACACGCTCGCCTCGGTTGCCGTATTCCCCTTGAGTGTGAACCAATCACGGGCTCTGTCGTCGGTCGAGGATTTGCGGGAATACTCGATTGGCCTTCCTCCTGGGTTGGAGCAGCATAGAGCCCACTCGATGGTTACTGGGTCGACTGTCGTCATGGGTGCTTCACGATAGAGCTTTAGTCTGCGCGTCGGGGCGAATTGCCATTCACCCCGACGCCAGGATACAAAAAGCCAAGCCGTTTAAAACGGCTTGGCTTTATTTTTTGCTTCCTTGTCGTGCTACAACTAACCAACCTCAGTCAAAGCCGCTAACGAACGTATTCACCCGTCGCGAGGTTGCAACGTGGCATCACTGACGACCGATCAGGCTTTTTAAAACAAAGCGAATGCTTTTGGTGTGGCACATCGCCCTCGGGGCGTTCGAATAATGAGTTCACTCCTTAGCAGAAATGGTTCGACCTCATCCTCGAGCGTATCAGCCGAAACACTCATCGTATGGGCTATGTTTTCAACACCAGCCGGCCCACCTTGGAAGACGTTGATCAAGGTCTGAAGATATCGGCGATCTTGTTTGTCCAATCCAATCACATCGATGCCCATCATGTTGAGGGCCTTTTCTGTGATGGGTCGGGTTATCACGCCATCCGATTTGCTCATGGCATAATCTCTAACCCACAAGAATCGATTGTTGGCAATTCGAGGGGTACCTCGAGCGCGTTTCGCAATTTCTTCGGCCGCATCTAGGTGCAACTCGACGTTTAATTTTCTCGCGTTTCGTCTTAGAATCTCAACGAGCTCATCCAATTCGTAATAGCTTAAATGCTGACGAATATGGAATCTATCTCGCAATGGACTGCTCAACATCCCAGCTCGGGTCGTCGCACCGATCAAGGTAAACGGTTGCAAGGCGAGATTGAGCGTTCTGGCATTCACTCCCTCTCCGACGACAATGTCGATGCGAAAGTCCTCCATCGCGGTGTACAAAAACTCTTCCACCTGCTTGGGGAGTCGATGTATTTCGTCGATGAATAGAACCGAGCCACGCTCTAAATTTGTGAGATAGGGAATCAGTTCTTTGGGGGCTTTGAGACTAGGCCCCGAAGCCATTTCCACATTCACTCCCATCTCGCGCGGGATGCATGTTGCAAAGGTGGTCTTACCCAGCCCCGGTGGACCATCAAAAAGAATATGCCCTAGCTGTTCATTTCGGCGTTTGGCGGCATCGATCGAAATCTGAAGAACCTCCATGATGTCGCGCTGTCCGACCATGTCCGCAATTCTTTTGGGACGTAACCCGGCATCCGTATCGGCTACGTCACCCTGTCCCGGCAGGATTGGATTAGCCCCTGACGCAGAACTGTCGGAACGCCGATCTGCAAAAGACTGCTCATCGAGTGAAGAATCACCGATAGGTCCGTCATCGAACTGATCGTCATCAGGAGGACTTAAATCATCGCGACCTGATTTCCTGCTCATGTTCGGCCGCTTGTTGCTGTTTGGTTTTGGCCCCTTGGCCGATGAAGACTCTACATCATCGGCCGTGATTTTCCTTTCTCTGACCACGATACTCCTCCTTGGGGATCGAAGCGGCTACAAACCAACGTCTTGCCAACAGGCCTACTGACCTTGTCCTCTGGAGAAACCAGGCTTGCCGTCAAAATTATAAAGCCCTTCGAGCTTAACAAACTCAACACCGGCATCAGTGATTCGATTGAGCAGAGCCGTTATCGCTTTGTGAGGAACAACGCCCGGCGTTCCTTCTGGTAACTGGAATCGGCAACGATAAACATCCACGGTGAATGTTTCTGCCAACCCGCCCGGCCAAACTTTCATGCCGCGATTGCTCAACATTTCGAGCACCATGCCGTCACCGGCCAGCGGTTGCAGCTTAGCAGCCAAGTCGTCGGGTGAGCCTTTGAATTCGCAGAACACATCCGCGCCGACCATCTCTCGTTTTTCCGTAGAACGAACATAGGGTGGACGGGAATTCAACGGCTTCGATAAAGCCTTGGAGTAATCAACTTGCTTCAAGACTTCGGGCTTCTTGCCAATTCTTGCGACAACCGCGTCGGCAAACTCTTTGGTGCCTACCTTTTGCTTGGATACTCGTTCATCGAAAATATCATAGGTGTGAATACCATCTTCGATGGTTTTGAGCCACGCGTTGTGAGCGAGTTCCGCTACACCAGCTTGTCCGATGTGAACAAGCATTTGAACGGCTCCCAAAAACAACCCCGAAGGATTGGCAAGATTTTGACCTGCGCGTCGTGGTGCCGATCCATGGATCGCTTCGAACATCGCACAAGCGTCACCGATATTCGCGGATCCTGCTAACCCGACCGAGCCTGCAATCTGTGCGGCTACGTCGGAGAGAATATCTCCGTACAAATTGGGCATGACGATAACATCGAACGCTTCTGGCGTGTCGGCTAGCTTGGCTGCACCAATGTCAACAATCCAATGCTCGTTTTCGATGTCTGGATACTCAGCCGCGATTTCGTCAAAGACTTTATGAAACAGCCCATCGGTCAATTTCATAATGTTGTCTTTGGTAAAGCAAGTCACCTTTTTGCGACCATAAGCCCGTGCATACTCGAAGGCGTATCGCACGATCTTTTCGGTTCCAGGCCGACTAATCAGTTTCAAGCACTGCATGACGTCAATGGTTTGGCGATGCTCGATACCAGCATACAAATCCTCTTCGTTTTCTCGAACAATTACCACATCCATCTTGGGATGCTTGGTCTCAACGAACGGATGATAGCTGAGGCAAGGTCGAACGTTAGCGTATAGCCCAAACGCTTTCCGAGTGGTTACGTTCAGCGACTTGAAACCGCCACCCTGAGGTGTCGTGATCGGGGCTTTCAAGAAGACTTTGGTCTCTCGAAGACTTTGAAATGCCTCTGGCTCAATCCCTGCCATGTTCCCCTTGAGATACTGCTTTTCGCCGATCTCAATGGTGTGGATATCCAATTTTGCGCCGGCTTCCTGAATAATCTTGAGCGTTGCGGCCATGATCTCGGGACCGATGCCGTCGCCGTATGCGACTGTGATTGGAGTTGCTGATGCCATGCGAGTGTTAATTCATTGGTTGGAGGGAATCGGATGAGTCGCCGCGACGCCGGATCATTGGTGAACGATTTGCTGACCCAGGTCGAGATGGACCGTCTCTGCAATAAAGAAGCAGAAATCGTATTCCCAATTGCCCCGGGCAGCAACTCGCGCAAGCGACTAGTTTGTTGGATTTCTGCCGTATTTTTCGAACCAACGGGACTTAAAGGCGTCGTAGTCGGCCCGCGTGTCTATCCCCCGGTGGGATTCGCCAATGATGCCGACCACTATCCGATGCCCATTCTGGAGAAAACGTAGCTGCTCCAGCTTCTCTAATCGCTCCAAATTGCTCGGCTTTAACCCCCCGAGCCCCAACAAGAAATCACGCCGGTAGGCGTAAATGCCAATATGCTGCAAAAACAAAGGGGGATTCTCGGCAAGCAAACTCTCCGACCACTCTCGCGGATGCGGGATGGGAGATCGACTGAAATACAAGGCCTCCTTCTCCGCTCCCAACACCACCTTGACACAAGCTGGATCATTGAGATTCGCCGACGACCGGATCGGTGTGGCGAGCGTCGCGACGGACGCCTGAGGTGATGTCGCCAATAGATCCAGAACCATATCGATGGCTTGACCGGTGATTTCAGGCTCATCCCCTTGGACATTGACGAAAATGTCGACGCCCGGCATCGCTCGGGCTACCTCAGCGATCCGATCTGTCCCGCTCTGTGCATTCGGGTCGGTCATCATCGCCTCCCCCCCAAAGGACTGCACGAGCTGGAATAACCGGGGATGATCGACCGCAATAGTTGTACCGGTGGTCTTTTGAGACGCTTGGCAAGCTCGATAAGTATGCTCCAAAACGGACATACCTGTCTCACTCAACAAAAGCTTTTCGGGAAGACGAGTGGACGCTAATCGCGCGGGGATGACTATCCTACCAACCATCAATTCGGTCCATCACACTTTGTAAAGATCATTCTGCCAGCCTGCGTTTGTAGCGTGCTGGTTACCACCACTCCTATGGTTTGATTAAGCCGATCACGCCCCCCTTCGACAACAACCATGGTGCCATCGTCGAGATACCCAATTCCCTGATCGTGCCCCTCACCAGGCTTGACAACGCGTATCTGAAACCCTTCGCCCGGTAGAAACTGCGGTCTCAATGCACTGGCGACCTGATTCAAATCGATCACCTCAACATTGTGAAGCTTCGCGACCTTGTTGAGATTAAAATCTCCCGTCACCAACTTTCCACCCAAATGCTTCGCCAAAAGCACAAGCTTCATGTCGACTGGTTGACCGGCAAACTCGGTAAGCTCCCGCTCGTACAACGTGAAATCAAGCCTCTGACTGCTTCTGAGTCGGTTTAATATGTCCAGCCCGCGACGACCTCGAACCCGACGTAACTTGTCTGAACTGTCTGCAATATTCTGCAACTCCATCAATACAAAGCGCGGCATGACGAGCTGACTGTCCAATACGCCGGTATCCGCGAGCTCGGCCAATCGGCCATCTATGATACTACTCGTATCCAAGATCAACGGCTTTAACCCCTTGAGCTCGCGAGAAAACTCAACATACGGAACAACAAATCGAAAGTCGTCTTTCGTCTGCAACAAAAGACTGATGCAAACGTAGCAAAGCACCGTCAACAAACCGAGCGTGAAATACGTCTTGGTCAAACTGTTCTGCAAAAACGGATCCATCGCGATCGTTAACAGATAGGTTAATACGAGCCCAATCACCAACCCAAAGTAAACCGCCGAGATGACATCAATCCGCTTGCGAGGAAACAACATGTCCATCGCTACCACGCCAAAAGCGACCAACATTACCCCGCTAAAGACGATGTACGGACCAAATGCCCCTAACGAGCCAAAGTCCTCCGATCGCGCCCAAATCGCGCCGACTCCACCGGCGACCAGGATGAAAATGACACGAAGCACCAAAACCGCAATCGTGTCCGATAGCGGGCTCTTGGTAATTCGCTCCAAATTGGTGTCAAACTTGTTTGTGTCCATGATTTAATTCGGGGTAAGGCTTTGCATTCGGCAACGTCCCTGGCCGGAGAGACCCACCAAGCAGCTCGCTTGGAACCGCTCGGAACATAGTCAATGACGCTAAAAACCTGTTCTGCGTTCATTATAGCGTGTTAAATCAAACAAAGAGCCCAGGAAATCCGCCAAAAACAACTAAAGCCACTATCGGATTTCCCTTAAAACCCTCGGTAAGTTCCCCTTGAATTCGTTAAATTAGGTTTACTGCTACGCGATTGGTTTGACATCTGCGGAATTCTAACTTTCGCCGATACGCAAACATGGCTCCGACTGCGAAACCTAAGGCTGCCCAAGAGACTCTTTGGTTACCAAATCTACGGCTGTTTGCTTGTCTTCCAGTCGGCGATCGGGGTTTTTTACCTGTGCCAAAGCGAACTCAATGCCATAAACCGCTAACTGATCGCCATGCTGATCCGCCGTCGCGAGCATCTTTCCTGCTCGTATCGCTTCCCGCGTTGCTTCGATGTTATCGAACCCAACCACCAAAACTTGTTCGCTCCTACCCGCACTCTTAATCGCTGCCACGGCACCGAGAGCCATGGAATCGTTAGAGGCGAGAATCGCTTTCAAGTTCGGATACTCCGATAACATGGAGGCGGCGATGGTATTGGCCAAATTCATCTCCCATTGGGCCGATTGGCTGGAAACAATCTTGAGCTGCCCCGCCCGCAACGCATCCTCAAAACCAGCCTTTCTTTGCTGAGCATTAAAACTCGTGGTGATCCCCTCCAAAATGGCAACTTCATCCCCAGCCTTGAGCTTGCTTACGACTTGCTCAGCTACCATCTTCGCCCCCTGGCGATTGTCGGGCCCAACAAACGGAATGGCGATCCCCTCTGATTCGAGAATTGATGCATCCAATTTGTTGTCAATGTTGACGACGATAACACCAGACTTAATCGCTTTCCTTAAAGATGGAATCAACGCCTTGGAATCCGCCGGAGCAATTACGATCGCTTGGCAACCAGCGGCCACCATTTCGTCCACCAACTCTGATTGCCTGGCTAAATCTCTCTCATCCTTGATTCCGTTGACGATCAACTCGTAATCGGAATTGGCTTCGTTGTGCGTTTTGGCTCCCTGGGCCATCGTGGAGAAAAACTCGTTCGCGAGCGACTTCATGATGAGCGCAACCTTGGGCTTAACAAGCGGCTGCTCCGATGCCCCACTCTCGATCGTTTTAGCCGGTGCGGTATCAACCTTTGGTGCATTGCAACCAATCCACACTACGAAGCACGAGACCGTTGCGATCGCTGCAAAAAATTTTGTCATGTCTTTATCCAAATCTCGGGAGAGGTGAGAAATGTTGCCAACCAACACTTAACGTCGAAAACAATACAATGCGTCACGTGTGCGGACTATTAAATCATGGTCGACGATCGCTGGCGATGCTAAACATCCGCTATCCAGCTGATTGGTGTGCAACAATTTGCCATCGCTGGATACAACATGCCCCGCACCCTTTTCGTCAAAACAATACAGATGCCCCTGAGCGTAAACGGGTGAACTACTGAAGTCGCCCCCCAGCCTTAGTTGCCAAACTTGCTCGCCGGTCTCTTTGCGAAACGCAGTCAACAAGCCTTTGTCCTCTAAGGAAACGATGTTGTCGCCAATCAGAATGGGGGAGGGCTTGGCTCCAATGGCGCGAGATGCTTGCCATAACACATGCGTCGTGGTCACATCTCCGTTGCCTCTGGGGTCGATGGCTAATAAATTTCCTTTGCTAAAACCAGTGCTGCAGTACACTAATTTGCCATCAAACAACGGTCGGAGAGCTGCGGAATGTTCTTCATGCCGAACTCGCCACAATTCCCGACCTGTGCCAGGATCGTAAGCGTACATGGCCTTTGCCGCAGGACTCAATAACTGTAATTCTCTTTGCCCATCTCGGCTTACTTCAATGATTTGAGGTGTTCCATAAGCCTTTTTAAAATCACCATTGTCCGTTCCGTAATCATGCGACCGATCGACGCGCCAAACGGTCTCGCCACTACTCCGTTTCAACGCGATGACATACTGATAATCAAACCCATCCATGTGATAGATCAGCAAGTCCCTAAAGAAAATCGGTGATGACCCGGCTCCCCGATAATGATTACACTCCAAATCTCGCCGTTCCCAAATCGTCTCGCCAGATTCAATATCCAAACACGCAGTTCCATAGGCGCCAAATGTTACGAACAAATGGCGAGCATCGACGATCGGCGTTGGCGAGGCATACGAGTTGAAGGCATGAAAATCTTTCTGCGTGACGGAGTTGGTGAAGACCAGCTTGTCCCATACCTTTTCGCCACGCTTCCTATCAATGCACATGGCTGACATGCTCAGCCCATCTTCCGAAGCATTCGTCAAAAAAATTCGGTCTCCATAAACCACTGGCGACGACCATGCACGACCGTCGAGTTTCAACTTCCAAACCAAATTTTTATCTTCGCCCCACTCAATCGGTGGATTCGATGCCTTGGCTGCATGACCATCACCGTTAGAGCCACGATACTGGGGCCAAAAAAAAGGACCTGCACTCTCCACTTCTCGCGCGGTCCATCCCCACTGGTGCTCCCTCCCCTCAGACTCCTGTGCCCGAGCGACATCGCCCCGCGAAAAAACACCCATCAATAACACTGCTGCCAACAACACCGCGATCGACGATTCGCTAAGCAACTTAAATCGGAATGCAAAAACGCCCGATAAAGAAACAACAAAACTCATGACTGGAGAGGACCTGGCTGGGGACCGAGACGTGGAATGGGAGCACTTTCGACCCGATTGTACACCAGTTGAAGACCAAATACGCCTAGGGTCACCTTACGCCTAGGGTCGCCCCCAATCAAAACGACCAGCCGCAACGCTTCGTCCCCAAAACAGGGTTCCGGTTATAGGGCTGCCATCGGTTGCATCACCCCCGCCAAAAACCGCCGCCGCTAAGAATAGAAGAATCTCTTGGCGTTTCTGCGAACCCGGTTATGCTGAGCACCGTACTTGCACGAGTTTACCGTCATCCCCCCATTTGCTCCTCCTCGAAATACTCCATGGAACTCTTCAACCCAATCCTGGCTGCCTCTGATTTTTGGATGGCTAAATGGCTGACCCCAATGTGGTTCGTCGGTGTCGGTGTTGCAGGTGGATTAGCCCTGCTAATAGCATTCCTTGGGATTTGCTTCTTGCTGAAGGGAGCCTTTCGGGGACTTGAGCCACTGCGCAAGAATGGTGTTTTGCACTGGATCGCCCTCGGATTGACGGTCTTAATCGGTGGAGGGATCAGCGGCTATTTGTTTATTGGTGCTGGCAGTGAGGTGGCTGGTGAACTCGGAATGGTTTCGGTCGCCATCACTTGCATGGTCGGAATTTTCGTTTGGGCGACGCTTTTCTGCACGACTGACCGATTCTTTGGCGAACTTAAGGCTCTGCTGTTTGAAGGGGTCGGCGGCGCAATGCTCACCGTTCTGGGTGCCGTGGCTGTGATAGGGATTGCCGCAACGCCCCTTTTTGACCGCCCGATGGACGCGTTTGCGAGCATACCGCAACTTTTTAAAGCCTCGACGCGAACCGAAACGTTCCCTCTACCAGGCGCAGCCTCCGACGAAGATCGCAAATTTGTTAAGCTCGATCTGAGCTACTCGGCCGACACCATCGACAGAGTTCAAATTGAGTCGAACCGACGAGTGATCATCGGGGACGCATCCGAAATCGACCAACTAAAGTTTTCAACCGTCACGATCGAACCGGACTCCCCTCGCTACTGGGAGCGGATTATGGGGCCTGCCAAGTCGCCGTTGCCCCTGGCCCCCGATGCCGAGGTTTTTGCTCAGAACGAAGAGGTGGACGCGGCCGAACTGAAAATCACGATTAAGACGGTCCCACCCGTTCAAGAAGCGTTTACGATTATCCTCTTTGCGTTGTTCGTGTTCTTGTTCGGATTGGCATTCTTCTTGATGCAAGGTGCCGCTCCTAAAATTGCCGCCATCGCTCTATCAACTGCGAAAAGCGAACTTTCACAGCCACTGCCCAAGATTCTGATCACGATGGTCGCGCTAGCGATTTTGCTATTCGTGTTCATGCCGTTCCATACCTTTGGCGAAGATATCAAACTCCTCAAGGACTGCGGTATCATTCTCATTTTGGTGGTGTCGATATTTCAAGCGGTTTGGTCTGCTAGTACTTCGGTCAGCGAAGAAATCGAAGGTCGTACCGCTCTAACGTTGTTAAGCAAACCGATTCACCGACGCTCCTTTATCATTGGCAAGATCCTCGGTATCGGCTGGCTGATTATGTTCATGTTCCTAGTTCTGGGGTCCATCGAACTATTCTGTGTCGCATTTAAGCCAATTTACGAAGCTCGCGAAAACTCCAAGGAAATTCCGATCTGGCAAATCTGCCATTTTGAAATGCTCCAAACAGTCCCCGGTCTCGGATTGGCATTTCTCGAATGCCTCATCATCGGCGCGATCTCCGTGGCTATTGGAACCCGTGTTGCATTGCTTACCAATCTGGCGATATGTGCA
This sequence comes from Pirellula sp., assembly GCA_025459355.1. Lineage (GTDB taxonomy): Bacteria > Planctomycetota > Planctomycetia > Pirellulales > Pirellulaceae > JBKCUI01. The sequence continues at coordinate 17,086 of JALOQS010000019.1, read as the reverse complement.
TCGCTTTATGTGCTCGGTCACTTGACCCCAGTCATCATGGAATCGGCTGCTGGCGGACTTCCGCTGGTTGAATTCTTCTCGCAACTCGTTTCTGCAGTTGTTCCGAATTTGAATCTGTTCTCCATGGAAGCGGCCATCGACGCTGAAGTAACCATACCATGGACCGTGATTGCGAGTGTGTTTATTTACACTGCTATCTATGGTGTTGGTGCGACTCTCCTGGGCTTGCTATTGTTCGAAGAAAGAGATTTGGCTTAAGTGACCGACATCGTTTACTGCTTTCCAGTCGAGGATAAGCATCGTGCTCGTATGCAACAAGCGGCACCGAACTGCCGCTTCATCGAAGCCTCACAAGAAACAATTCCCGAAAAGATCTTTGAGGCGGACATTTTTGTAGGCCACGCCAAAGTTCCTGTGAACTGGGACGCCGTCGTCGCGGCTGGCAAGCTTAAGTTTATTCAATCGTCTGCAGCGGGTTTGGATCATTGCCTAGCACAATCGGTCATTGCGAGCCCCATTACCGTCTGCAGCGCATCGGGACTTTTTGCTAATCAAGTCGCGGAGCAAACACTCGCATTGCTGCTAGGACTATTGCGTGGGATTCCGATTTTCTATCGACAATGGCAGCGCAAAGAGTTTATCCGCAGACCCACCGATGATCTACATGGCAAGAGGATCGGTATCGTGGGCTTGGGCGGCAACGGACGGCGATTGGTAGAGGTCCTCGCACCCTATACGAATCAAATCCGAGCCACCGATTTTTTTCCTGAAAACAAGCCCCCTCAAGTATCAGAACTGCTACCTCATACCGCTTTGCCCGATTTGGCACGCTGGTCCGAGATTCTCATTCTGACGCTGCCGCTGAATGCTTCGACGCGTGGATGTGTTGACGAGTCGGTTTTCTCAATCATGCCAAAGGGATCGTACGTGATTAACGTGGCACGAGGTAGTTGCATCCACGAATCACACCTTTGCAATGCACTCGCCAGCGGCCACCTCGCTGGCGCTGGACTGGATGTCACCGATATCGAACCGCTTCCCGCAAGCAGCCCTCTTTGGGACTTTCCTAACGTGCTCATCACACCTCACGTTGGTGCACAAGCGAAACGCCGAACGGACGATACCACCGATTTGATATGCCTGAATCTGCAACGCTACTTTGCTGGTCAACCACTATTCAACATCGTCGACAAAAAGCTAGGCTTTCCACACCCGAGCGTTCTTTATCGACCTGAGAATGGACTGGCTACCACAACCTAGTTTGCCCTGAGTTTCGCGAGCGTTATGTGACGCCCCCGCTCTAGAAGCTCGTCTCGTGATATTTTCACCATTGCGATATCGTAGCCGTATTGGTCTCGCCATTGCGGCGCGATCCAGGATTCAAATTGTGCATCGGTCTCCGGAACTGCGATGACAGTCGACTTCTCGCAACCCTGCAACGACTCTCCGTTTCGGTAAACCAACGCTCCTCGCCTAAACACCATTCGAGGCTTGGAGAACATGTTCTCAATGTTCGAATCCCGTTCGTAGACAACCACATCGCCAATCGCTCCCGATTGCAGTGTCCCTCTATCAGCAAGCCCTAAGCTCCGAGCAGGACCAGTTCGCGTCATGGTAATGATCTCTTGCAAACTATATTCTCGCTTCAGCGATGGCAGAGGACTCATCTCTTTTACATCCGGATGCAATTGATCAAAAATCGACATCCTGTAGTCGTAGTCCATGAGCAATCGGATAAGATGCGGATAAGCTGTAAAGGGCCCGCCGTTGGGATGATCGGTTGTCAAAAAGACACGAGAAGCATCCAGAATTCTAAGGCTCAATTCCAGCCCAATGGTCCATTGCAATCCATGCACAAATTGTTCGTGACGATAGCGAAACGGAACAACCCCGCAGCCAGCTTGACACTCCAAGTCCTGAAAAATGACCTTCTTCGGCTTTGCGAGTTTTCGATTTTCAAACTGATGCATCGAATCCGCCGACAGCGTTACGGTTTGTCCAAAAATCACCTGTCCGATGTCGATGGATACCTGCGGATTCCAGTTCACATATTCAGCTAGTCGATACGCTTCCGAGCTGAATCCATGCTTTCCTTCTTTGCCATAACAATGATACTGAGCATGTGTCAAATGGATGCGTCGGCCCTCGACCGCATCCAACGTTGCCAGCGTCGACTCGATGTTACCGGGAACCCCCAGATTGCTGCAGTGTACGTGGAGCGGATGCGTCACCCCCAGTTCCTCGACCGCTTGCGAGAGAACTCTCAATACCGTTCGCGGCGTAATGGGAAGCCGAGGATGCGTGTCATCAACATCGAGCTGCCTCGCATTAAACTTAAAAGCATCGATCCCCCCTGCGTTGACCACTTTGATGCCACAACATTGATGCGCCTTGAGCATCCAACCGACATACGCCGTGATCTGACTCTGCGGAACTCCCGACGCAATCCAGTTCAACAACAACCGATCGTTACCGAGCAACAAATATCCACCAGTATCTAACCAGGGAATATCCGACATTTCCGAATGGGCCATTCTCGCATTGGCTGGCAACACAGCTGGTTCGAAACATGTGGTGTAGCCCATTTGCAAATACCTCAGACCCGTCTCCCACGATGTTGGCACCGGTGCACTGAGTGGTTTGACGCCATGCTCCTGGACGGTCAAATGGCTGGGATGCTTTACCAAATCGGGCAACAGAAGTCGAGCCAAGTTGATCTTGCCACCGCCAATGTGCGTATGCAAATCAATAGCCCCTGGTGCAATCACGCAGTTCTCAACATCGTAATCAGCATCAATTCGAGACTCCGGTTGGACGGAATGTTGTATCAATCCGCCAGCAAGATACAGATCCGCTTGTTTGCTTTGTGATCCGTCAAGCAAATAGCCGTTTCGCAATCGGGTGATCATTGAGACAAAGCCTCCAACCATTGTGTCAGCGATCGTGCTGTAGTCGAACTCAGCGACCGCTCTTCGGGAACTCGCGCTAGCACGGTTTGATCCGCTCTAAGCATGTCAGCAGGCCTATCGAAACCTGCAATCTGTGTCGGTAGATGTAGGAATGCTAATTCGTTTTTGGTTTCAGGGCGATGGAACAACGAAGCGCGGATACGTTTTCCTTGAAAGCCCACTAGCTGCGATTCGAGCCAATCGTTTTCTTGATGGGCCGTTTCATCGACCTCTATCAGCAACGCATCGGGCGCATTTCTGTTCTCCGCAATCCAACGCCTAACGCTGTTGGCGGCAGGATCGAATTCCACGGAATCTTTACCAAACGATATCCGTCCAGGGTAGCCTGTTGTCCACAAACAGACCTGTTGAAATACCGCATCTTGTCCCGATAGCGCCAGCGATCCAACTCGTCTAAGCTCATTCCATTCCACTTGATGCTCCAACAACCTCTCGATCCAAGCGGCTCGCCCCTTCGATTCCGTCGAATACGAACCAAGCGAATTCGGTGCCCAAACGAGACTGATGTAATTGGCTTCACCGAGCTCTTGAAACAGAGCACTCGACCCAACATCCGGAAACGAATCTTCAGACACGGATTGGTTTTGCAACAAGAAAAAACTGTTTAAGGCCTCTGGTATGCGTTCCATATCGCAATCGAAAGCCGACACTTTTGCAGAAATCTGTTGCCAAAACTCAAATGATTTTGACGTTTGCTTCCCAAGCAAAACAATCCTTGGCGCACGATCCCGCTTTGCTAACGAGCTCGCCAGTTTAGGAAAACGGTCTAGAAGGCCATCATCCCCCAAAACAATAATCACATCACTTAAATCGCGGACTTCCGCTATCGATACCGAGCAACCGCCCGTCTTGCTCATCGCCGAGGCAACATCCATGGTCACCTCACTATCCGAGCAATCAATGACTCCGCCGATGCATTTCGCAAAGGACAGGGCTGCTCGCGACGATTCTACGGACACGATTCGGCCCGTGATCAAGATCGATTTTGATTCGTTTATCCAGCTTGTGGCTTTACCAGTTTGGATTGGATTCGTATCACCTAATTCGTCTCGGATTCGAACGTTTTCCAAAAATCTATTTCGGAGCGCACAGTCGGTAATCGTTTGCGTGCCATCACACAAGAGTGAACAAAAAGGACAAATCATTAGCAGGGGTCTTAGGTAGGTGTGCGATCATCCGCATTGAGAACGATAACTTTTCCGTCCCCCATTCTACCACTTCGCGAGGTTTCAACGATAACCCTCAGCACTTCTTCAACTCGCATATCATCGACAAACATGGTGATCTCGATCTTAGGCAGAAATGCGAGAGAATACTCCGTCGACGAATACTGATCCAAGTAACTTTTTTGTCGTCCAAATCCTTTGACTTCCGCTACCTGCAAGGCTTCCAAAGGGGCCAGCCTCAGGTTTTGAAGGAGTGATTCGGCGACGTAGGGGCGAACGACCGCAATGACAATTTTCATTCTTTTGACGGTGTTTCGAGGGACGATTTACCTGCCGATGTCTCCGACCCAACTTGAGGATCAAACGGTTTATTCTCTTTGTAAAGCTCCAGCAATTTCTTGGCCAGCGATTTTTGCTCTTGAGGAGCTCGCTCGACAATCTTCTCTTGTATGCCGATCGCTAGATCAAACTGCTCGGCGGCAGCATGCGATGCCGCTAACGCAGCCATGTCGCTCAAATCGTTGTATTGGTTTAGTTCGCAAGCCTTGGTCGCAGACTCGATCGCTCGCTTTGGATTTCGCAATGTTTTGTCATTGCAAGTAGCAAGAAGCCACGCCAAATTCTGGTGCGCGAGTGCATACTCTGGTTCCAACTCGACCGACTTTTCAAAGTCGACCAATGCTTCTTTTTCTTTGCCCATCAATTGCCAGTTGTAACCACGATTGTTGTAGGCTACCGAAGCGCGATTGTTTAGCTCGATCACTTTGGAAAAGTCTTCAATCGCCTTGGAGTGATCTCCCTGCTGAAAATAAATGTACCCTCGCCCCATGATCGCCGGAATAAATTTGGGGGCCAGTTCGATCGCCTTTGAAAAGTCCTCTATCGCTTTTTCCAGATCCCCTTTGACTTTGTACGCGGTAGCTCGTTGTTGCAGGATACCTGCATTCTTCTCGTTCAACGCTAATGCTTCCGAGTAATCGGCGATGGCATCATCGAGTTGATTTAACTGCATATGAGACGCAGCTCGGTTGATGTAGTTGGCCTCGGTCTTTTCTCCCTTTTTCATGGCTTCGGAAAAGTCCGCTACGGCTTTTTGATGCTCTCCCGTTGCCGCGAGAAAAAGAGCTCGACTCGAAAACGCATTGGCTGTGTCGTAGCCGAGCCGAATGGCTTCGTCGAAATCTTTGAGTGCTGCCTCGCCAGCTCCACGGGCCCATTGCGCTCCAGCTCTCAACGTATACAACCGCCCGACCTCGGGCTGCGATTTGATCAACTCGTCATAAACCTCGACCGATTCTGCAAGGCTCAAAAGATTAACCTTTTCAACAACTCCCTTTACGCCTCGAAACGTTCGCACCAGAAATCGTTCGCCTCGGTCTTCGAGGATCGTCACCAAATCTCCTCGCTCGATAACATCCACCTCTTTTTCACCGATGGTTAGCCTTAGCTCCACCCGCGACACCATTGGCTCCGTCCACTGCATCGAACTGGTTGGGACGCTGGCCGCTTTTGGCTCGCCCCCCGCAGACTGAGAATTGGTTGCCTCTTGCCCGATCGTCAGCGAGGGCCAACCCACAAAGAAAACCATGCAGATGACTTTTAGATGTCTGCGATAATCCGGTTGCTTACTAGGTTTCATCGGGTTTGAAATGTCGGTTGAATTGAGCCTGGAAAACGAAGTGCGCGATAAAGCAGTGCTATCGTATCGTCGATTTTCAGGTTCTATATCTCAGTTTTCTCCCGATCCCCCGGGATTATCAACGATTCCACCCAAAAAACCTCCTCCCAGCAAGTCAAAACTTGACCCGAAAGGATTGGCAACTAGAGTCGCATCATCGGAATAACCTGAAAATTCCTGATTATCGTTTTTTTCGAACTTGTTGGAGATATCTGGATGAAACATCGACTTCGATTTTACGCGGCCCTGCCACTAGTGCTCGCGCTCGGAAACATTTCAAACGCAGGTTTTCGATGCGGTGGCTGTAGCGACCCGTGCCGACCTCGACATGTTGCATCCCACGCTCCCGTCTGCGGCCCTAGCTTGGCTCAACCTAGCGTCAACGTTTGCGGATACGTCGGGGCTGACGGCTCCTACGCTGGCAATGCGTATTACGCCCCTGCCGCTTGCACCGGCGTTGTCTATGCAACTCCCACTGTGATGGCTCCTGCGATTCAGGTAGCTCCGAGTGCTCAGGTTCTCACACCTGCCCCTCAAGTCCTCTGCGAGCCGATCACTGGCTACAGAACGGTCATGGAGTCTACCTTTGTTACAGAAACACAATACGTCAACACAACCGAGACGAAACAAGAAACCCGGCAACGTGTTCGCCAAGTTTCTAGAACAGTCCCGGTGACCTACGAAGACTATCGTATTAAGTCGGTTACCGTTCCTCGCACCGAAACCAAAACGGTGGAGTACTCGGTGTTGGTCCCCGAGCAATCTACAAAAACCGTGACCGTTAACGTCACGGTCCCAGAATGGTCCGATGTTACGGAAACTTACAAAGTCAAAGTACCATCCATTTCGGAAGTTCAAGAAACATACCAAGTCAAGGTTCCTCGGCTCCGCGATGAAACCTTTACGTACCAAGTTGCAAACGGTGACCAATGCGGTTCCTGTCGTCAAGACTAGAACGGTGCAACGAACAGTTCCTAAATACACGACCCAAACAGTAACCAAGGACTACGGTCACTGGGAAACTGTCGTCGAAGAAGTCGCCGGCTCCAGCTACTCGGTTTCCGGCGTTACAACCAATGGTGGCTGCGGAAACGTTTCCAGCGCCGTTGTTGGTGGCGGTTGTGGATCGTCAATGTTTGTATCGGGCGCGTCGGCGTGTGCTCCCGCTGCTGCGTCCAACCGATGCGCACCTCGCGTTCGTTGCGGTCGCCGTGCGGTTCCATCGTGCTCCACCGGCTGTTCCAGTAACTGCGGTTGTGGCGGAAACCTTCATTCATCCGTCGCTTCGAACGGTTGTATGCCAAACGGAACTGTGACTCTCGGTATGGCTGCCGCGGACGCATGCAACACGGCTTCTGGAACGATGGTTCAATCCGCCCCGGTGACCACCACTCGTCGCGTTTGGGTTCCTAACGTGGTGACAGAAGAAATCCAAGTTGCCACGAACGAAGTGGTCAACGAAGAAATGGCCTACACCGTTTACGAACAACAAACGACCGAAGTTCCTTACGAATGCACCTATCTGGTTTACCGTCCTGAAACCAGAACAGGCTCCAAGAAAGTCGTGGACTACGTTAGCGAAGATCGTACTCGCGCTCGCAAGGTCGTGAACTACGTCGATGAAGAGCGTACGCGTACCCGCAAAGTTGTAAACTACAAGACGCAAGCTAAAGAAGAGGTTTATCCAGTCGTTAGCTACCGAACAGAAAAACGCACCAAAGATGTTTCCTATACCATCAACGACGTTCAACAAGTCGTGGAGCCATTCACGGCAACACGTATGGAAACGGTAGTCGAAGATGTTGTCGAGGATTATGTTGTTAGCGTACAAGTGCCCGTAACCAAAGAGGTTCAGGTCCAAGTCTGCAAGATGGTTCCCAAGCTTGTTGCTTACACTTTTAACCCATGCACAACCGTAAACGGCTCGGCTAGCAGCGGGAATGGTTATGGCTGCGGCGTTCAAGGAGCAGTACCTCTCGCAGCACCGAACAACGGCGGTTGTGGCTGCGGTGGCGTGCAGCATACGAGCAACGGCGGCTGTGGCTGCGGTTGCGGCAAGTAAACTAGCCCGTCTAAACGAAAAAGAACCAAAACGGCTCGGCTCCCCCGAGCCGTTTTTTATTGCATGCCGCCTTACCCCTTACCCCTTACACCTTACACCTTACACCTTACACCTTACTACTCACCCAGGCGGCCAAGCTAACGGACGGCCCCCCAACACGTGATAGTGGATGTGATGAACCGATTGACCGCCGTCTCTGCCGCAGTTCATTACAACTCGATATCCGGATTCGCTAATTCCCAAACTTCGTGCCACTCGCTGCGCCACGATTTGTAGATGACCTAGCACCGCAACGTCCTCATCGCTGGCGTGCTCAAGAGATTCGATCGGCTTCTTGGGAATTACCAGTACATGCACCGGAGCTTGCGGCGAGACATCATGAAATGCTAGGCAAAGCTCGTCATCATGCACGATCTTGGCCGGTATCTCCCCCCGAATGATTTTGGAAAAAATCGTCTCCGCCATGGTTACCCCTCGTTAGTCGAATCTCTAGATCCCAGCGATAACGCCATCGCTGTCGCCAAACTGTTCTACCTCGATTCCTAACTTGTGCAACATGGACAAGTACAAATTACAAAGCGGCACCATCCCCTCCACGGCGATGTGCTGGCCCGTCTGCAGCGCACCACCTCCTCGCCCACCAACCAAAATGGGCAAATTGTCTGGATCATGCCTGTTTCCATCTGACATGCTCGACCCAAACACGATCATGGTGTTGTCTAGTAAAGTTCCATCTCCCTCCTGAATCGATTTCATCTTGGTGAGCATCCTCGCAAACTGCTCGGTATGCCACTGATTAATTCTTTGGTACTGCGCAATTTTCGCGTCGCTATTCTCATGGTGTGACAACTCATGATGCCCGCCAGAAACACCATCCAAGAATGAAAAATTTCGTCCCGATACGTCGTTCGCAAACATAAACGAACAGACTCGCGTAGAGTCCGACTGAAACGCCAGAACCATTAGATCCATCATCACACTGATATGCTCGCGGAAATCACCCGGCACACCCGGCTTGGCTGCGGCGAGCTCCTCCGGAGTTAAAGACGCTTGCCACGCCTCTCGCTGATCTTTCTTCGTGGCATATTCAATTCGCTGCTCCACACCCCGAACCGAATCGAGATACTCATCCATCTTGAACTGATCGTCACGTCCTAATCTGTTTCGCAAACTCCTGGCGTCCTCCAAAACAAAATCCAAAAGATTGTTGTACGACTCTGGTGATTCGGCCGACGCACCAGGCTTTCTACCAAACAATCGTTCATAAACCAGACGTGGATTGATTTCCTTGGCGACGGGACGATTAGCCGACTGCCACGATATGTGCGAACCATAGAGCCTCGTGTAACCAACATTGCTGTCGATTCCACTGATAACTGGCTCCGTCCCCAGTTCCAGAGATGGTAATGGTGTCTGTCCTGCAAACTTTTCAGCAATCAATTGATCCACTGAAACTCCGCCACTACTTACATCTCTGCCAGTCGTTTTTACAACCGGCATACCGGTAAGAAAATTGGCCGTCTTGGCGTAATGGCCATCGCCTCCATGGCTGTTCTTTTTGTCCAAGCCCGATAGGACGAGCACATCGGATTTGATTTTTTCAAGCGGCTTAAGCGAAGGACTCAGCTCGTAGTCTGCGCCCGTTGTTTGGGGCACCCAAGCTTTCTCCCAAACGCCATTCGGAAAGTAGATAAACCCAGTCCTTATTGGTGGCTTAACGACATTCGATATCGCCGCTGCGGAAGCCGATTTTCTCGCTAATGACTCCAGCCATGGCAATGCGAGTGCGACACTGCATCCCCGAAGAAATCTCCGACGTCCCGATGATGTATTCGACCGTTGACTGGAACTCATAATGTTGGTACCTGGCCATTTTCCGTTAGTGAAAGTACCGATGCTGGAATGCGTACGACAGCAATATCTCTTCGAGTATCACCGAGGCTCTTTGCTCTTCATTCAATCGTTGCATGCTTCGATCGATAATGCATTGGTCAAATTTGTTTAACTCTCGCCCCATCGCATAGCCCGTAAGCTTACGGACCAAGTGTTTCTGAAATTCATCTTTGCGATTCAAAATCAATCGCTTCAATTCCTGTGGGCCTTGAAATGACTCACCCGATGGTAAAGTCCCTTTGGTATCGAGCGGAAGCCCATTATCCTCCGATCGCCAACGTCCGATCGCATCGTAATTCTCCAGTCCAAACCCGAGCGGATCCATGCGATCGTGACACGATGCACACTCTGGCTTCTGCCTATGTAGCTCCAGTTTTTCCCTAAGCGTGAGAGGCTTGTCCGAGTGTTCTGATTCTTCTAATGCGGGAACATTTGGTGGAGGTGGAGGAACGCGTGATCCTAGAATGTCTTCAAGAATCCAACGCCCGCGCAAGACGGGGCTGGTTCTACAGTATTCCGCCTCGCTCCTGTGCCGATTGTTTGTCAATCGAGACTCGCTCCCAATCACTAGCATGGTCGTACGCTAGACCGTAATGTTTCGCTAATCCATGACTCAGAAACGTGTAATCGGCATCGATCAATTCGGTGAGGGGGCGATCGTTTTGAAAGACGTTTGCAATAAATCGAATCGCTTCTTCCTGAGCATCGCGAGCCAGTTGATCGTTGTACTCAGGGTATAGAGATGAATCAGGTTTAGTCTGCAAGAAATCTCTCAGCCCCAACCACTGCATGCCGAAATTTTCTCCCAAAGCCCGCGAACGAGGATCCGATAGCATGCGCCTCAATTGCGTCTTGATAACATCCGGCTCAAATAAGATTCCTTGGTCAGCCAGACTGAGCAACGACTCATCCGGAATCGATGACCAGACCAAAATGGCCATCCGTGTGGCAAACTGATGCGGTGTTAATCTTTGAACACCCATTGCACCGGAGTCTGACTCGACCAAAAACAAAAAATGAGGGGACAGCAAAACAGCAACTAACGATTGCTTAAACGCCGATTCGTCTCGTCCGGAAGCATCCCTTACCGACTGATAGAGTTTTGTGAGACGGTCGCGATCGGAGTTATCAATCGGTCGACGCCATGCTCGGCGTGCAAATTGCTCGATCGATTTTAATGGTTCCGTGCGATCCATTTGATCGGTACTTAGCAAATGCGCGATGGCGCGATCGCTAGCTCGCATGTACGCCTCCAAGTGGATAGGCGAGGTAAAGAGAGCATCACCAGCCGTGTCAAATCCCTCTCCGCCAGCACCATCCTCGGGAGGCAGGTCTTCGCTCGCGAGCCTCAAGCCCGTGAGATCGTAGATTGCGTTTCCGTATTCGTATCGAGAAAGCCGTCGGCTCATGACGTAACCTTGATACCAACTTTGGGTCTCATCGGTAGCGATTTGATTGCAGAGATCTTCGCGAGGTCGAGAATCTACCCAGCGATGAAACGCACTCTTTTCTGGGTCCGTTAAGCCAGGGCTATCAGGCGGCGGCATTTCGTTTTGCCTGACCCGTTTGGCCACTCGCTCCCACATATCGCCCGCTTTCTCCGCCAACTCTCCGTTCTCATATTTGGCCAAATTCAATTCCCCTTCTGCGGTCTCGTTGTTGTGACAGGAACTGCATTTCGCCTTGATGATCGGTAAAACGGAAGCGTCATAGTCGGCCTTCCACTTCGCCCATGCTTGTTCGTCCTCTGCTGACAATGATTCGACAGAAAGCGCAGGAATCGCGATCGCGAGCAATCTTACAATTAGGTTTAAATGCCAGCTGGGATTTTTATTCATGTCACGACTAGCGGTCGTTGGGTGGGAAGTGGGAGTGTGTGCCATGTTTGGGGAGGGAACCGCGAGAGCAGATCTCACTACGGCCAACTAGATTATAGACGAATCACCAACGAGCGGCTACACATATCCCCCATTGTAGTGGACGACGCAAGGAGTCCCGCCGCAGTGTAGTGGACGACGCAAGGAGTCCCGCCGCCCTGTAGTGGACGACGCAAGGAGTCCCGTCTGCCGTGTAGTGGACGTAGTGGACGACGCAAGGAGTCCCGTCTGCCGTGTAGTGGACGACGCAAGGAGTCCCGTCTGCCGTGTAGTGGACGACGCAAGGAGTCCCGTCTGCCGTATTGAACGAACACGGTCCGCGGAGGAAGAATCCGCGGAGAAAATAAATAGAGGATTCGCGCCAGTCGGTCGGGTCTCGTGGCCTCGACCACTACCATAAGGGGCTACTTGGGGGTGATCTGAAACGTTCCCAGGATCGGCCTGTGATCACTGGTTTTGTCACTGTCCGGAAAATCGCCAGGACGAACCACAACGATCGATTTCCCATTCCAACTTTTAGCTTGATTGGCAACAAAAATAAAATCGAGGATCGAGTCTGGATAGCGATCCACTCGCCGATCAGTAACTCGTCGATCATCGGACCAGTTGCTATCAATCAACGGATTAGGCTTAACCCAACTCCAAACATCGCCATCAACCATAGCGTCGAATGCTGGATTGCCTTTTTGCGTTTTAAAATCAAAGTCAAAGTTATGATCGCCAGCCGAAATAGCTGGCTCGCCAATCCGCTCTGCCCACTTGACTAACATCTTTGCTTGATCAGCTCGCAATTCGGCTTCACCACGAGCGAGATGGTTAACGATGACCCAAAAAGGAGTGGATGTCGTTTTATCAATAATGCGAACCGCCAACGGTGACCGGGCGCGATATCGACCGTACTCCGGTGCTCTCGCGTCCTCGGCATTGTTAAAGTTACCACGAATGCCGCCGAACCGATGCAACTCCATCGTAGAATCGATTTCGAAACGAGTGGCATCTACGATCAACATCATCGAGTCGCTTTCGCGAAAACCACCCGTTGCACTGGTGACAAAATCCACCGCTTTTCCAAGCCCCTTGGCAGCAGAAGCCCGATAGATCTCGAACTCCTTTGGCTCAACCTCTGTTAACGCAACAATCTGCGACATCGTTTCGGGCTTGGTTAACATCTCCGTCAACTCTGCCGAAATAGCCGCCGCATCGCTTACTGGTTGGGATTCCGGTCGATTGCTCTCTACATTCCATGCGAGAATGCGGAACTCATTCGCCAAAACGGGACCTGATAACATCAAACAACTATACAAACTCAACAAAAACTTCATTTGTACTGGCTCTTACTTTTTTCCAACGAGTCGATCGATAAGGGATTCAAGCTCCGCTTTGTCGATTCCCATCTTGGCAGCGGCTAACGCGAAGAGTCGTTTTTCGACTTCGCTTAGTACTCCATCTGCGGCCATGATCTTCATCATGTCCTCGAGCATGGAGATCTGCTCCTCTCGGGACTTGGGAAGCTTCAAGGACGCTTGATCGCTCAAGGCAAATTCAACCGCTTTGCCGAGGTCCGCTTCGTCGAGCCCCATTTCGCTGCATCGATCCACTAGCATTGCAATCTCTCGCTCGGAAAGTGCACCATCTGCCGATGCCATTATGACTAAATTCTTAAGCTGATCTAAATGTTGCATGTCCGGGTCCGAAACTTCGTTCGGTGATTGTGAGACGACTCGCTCTAAATGTGTGTGGGGGCTTCTCTAGAATAATCGAAACTCTGCCCAGAGATAGCGTGAACCGATCCATCAACGTCGAATCGACAGGACTTTTTCCGAACGTGGCATGCGCGGCAATCTGGGTTGACTTTAACAGCTTATTAACAGTCCTAAGGGGCTTCATTAAGACGTAACAGATTTCTCACATCGTAGGCCGGTCACTCCCACCACATCTACTTAGCACAGACGGGCAGGAGTGCCCATCTTACGTTCCGACGTCGCACGTTGCCTGATTACTCGCGCGTTTGGCTCCACCACAAATCGTGTGACTCCCCTTCAAGTGGTAAATCGATGCGATCCAACTCCGTCCATAACCGCTCGGTTGGCTCTCGGGAATCCGAACCGCTAACCGTCTCATCTTCATACCAAAGTGAAAAGGGCTCGTTGTAAGTGGGTTCGACGAGCTCTTGCTCCACGACCACAGGTACTGCCACTTGGCGACGAGGCTTCTTGCGAACCGGCGCTTTGACTTCAACCGGCTGACTAACTTCCTCATTTTCTTCCTGACCTTCGGAGCTGTCAGAAACCGTTTCTTCAACAATCTCTTGCTCCGTCGTTTCTGGTTCGACGTACGAATACTCGGCAATCCACTCGGGCTCTTCTACAATGGGCTCCAACACGATCTCCATAACCGGTTCCGGTTGAGGCTCCGGTACAACAACTGGTTCAACCACTGGTTCAACAGGTGCGATAACCTTCTTCGGTGGCTCCACATGAACTACGACCGGAACATCATGCGGTTGATAAATCCGAGCTTCACCCGATTGTCCATGCGCAGGCAATACTCGCACTTGAACATGAATATCATGGAACATTCGCATGATATGCTCATGGCATGTGAACATGACGACTTGATGGCCGAGCGCGGCAAAGTCTTGCAATACCTTGGCAGCTGACTTGGCACGGATGGTATCGAAATTGACGAGAACGTCATCGAGCACCAGTGGCAGTGTCACACCTCTTCGAGAGTATGCAGCTGCTAGTGATAGGCGCAGTGCAATGAAGACCGCTTCTCGTGTACCGCGACTCAGTACTTCAAGAGGCAAGCTCTGATTTTTGTCGTTATCGATTCGCAAAGCGTTCTTGCCCAACGGAGTCCATACGCGGACGTATTTTCCGTCGGTCAATTGCTTGAGAAAGGCTGATGCTTCTCGCAATGTCTCTGGCTGCCGCTCGGTTTCATACACTTCGCACACTTTTTCGAGCATAGCGGAGGTCGCACCAAGCGTTCGCCAATGATCCGCACAAGCTGCGATTTGCTTCTCCAAACTCGCTAGCTCTAGCTTGGCTTCCGATAGTCTTCGATCGGCGGCTAAGGTCTTCATCTCTTGCGACGTTTCCCCTTGTCTCTGCAGCAAAACGGCAATCCGCTCCTCTGCCTGCTGCGCTCGCTGACCGAGTGTGTCCCATCGCTTTTCTAACTCGCTACCAGTCGTAGATTCGAGCAATCGAACAACCGTCTCGAAGGGAACCTGGCCCCCGACAATGCTCTTGATGCGACTGGATAGTTCATTCTCTTCGGCTTCTAATGCCAAGAATTGTTGCTTGAGGGACATGAGCTCTTCAAGCTGAGTTTGATTCTCGACGCCGAGATCAGCCAAGTGAGCCTGTCTAGCACGTACCCATTTATCCATAGAACGCTGAAAGCCTTTTTGCTTTTTCGCCATCTCTTCGTCTTGCGATTTGAGCTGCTTTCTCTCAACGATGTACTGTTTGTGCTGAGCCAACGTATTGGTGAGCTCTTGCAATTTGACTAGTGGCCCATCGATCACTTCGCCGCTAGCAGCTGCCGAGGCGGCTCGCAACGAAAGCTGCTCGTCCCGGTGTCGCTGATCGCGGCGATCTCGATCTCGGTCTCGGCGTTCATCTTGCCGTCTGGTATCCGACTGGCGTGCCTCGCGTACCGGTTCGGCTTGACGATCCAGCATCGAAACCTTCTTGGAGGATTCACCTCCCTCACGACTCTCTTCGATGGCGACCTTTAATTGCAGCGACAAAGCTTCGATGCGTTGTAATCCAGTCGATAGCTCAATCTTGCGTTGCCCCAGTTCGTCCTCGAGTGCTTTGAGACGTCTGCGAGTGGTGGTCAATGACTCGTAGCCCTCGGCCAGCACGCGAATGCTCTTTGGCGAAAGTGACGCAGCCAATCCAAGCTGCGCAAGAGTCTTCTTCCAGGATCCACGTGCGTTCTTGAGCCCCTTGGCCGAGTCGGCATAATTGCGACGCGCGGTCTCGTATCGCTGCTGTGCGGCTTGCAAGTTATGAAAGACGGGCAAATGGGATTCGCAGTGCGTTAGCTCTCCCTCAGCATCCCGAATGCGTTGCTCTAAGGTTCCCGCATACTCGGGCAAGTCATCTAGCAACTCATTTCTTTCTTTTACAGTCTTTTGAAGCTGCAAGTCGGCCGCTTCGAGCTTGGCATCGCAACTCTCCAGTTCATCTTGGCTGTCTTGCTCCATGCTCTTCCACCGATAATAGGTGAAGCCCAACAGCATGACCCCAACCAGGATGAGAAGAAAACCAACCGTTTGCTGGTTAACATTGGACGGTATGACTTGGCCGTCGGGACCGATTATTGGATCTTTCGGCCCCGTCAGAGACCAACCAAAAAAATTCGAGATCCCAAAAACCGTGCACAAAAATCCGGGCGCGTAAGAGATCAGGAGACGCCACCAATCATCGACTGGAAACACTTCATCCGTTTCCACTTCGACCGCTTGTTCCTCGATCTCCTTGCGATGACGTCGGAGTTTTTCGATCCGTTCATCGAGCATCTGAACTTTGCGCAACGTTGCTAACATCTCATTCGACGAACGATGTGCCGCTTGTAAATCACCATGCCCGCGAATGGCAAGGAAACCGTCTAGTTCAGCGGCCAATCGATCGGCCTCTTTCTTATCTGCAATCCCTTGCTCTTTGGCTTGTTTTAGCCGTGTCTGAAAAACGCGAACATCGCGGGCTGGGCCGGCCAATTGGCTGATGGCTTGCCGTGAAAGATCGGGAAGATTCGCTAATCGCTTATCTTCAAACAATGCTTGCTGGTCTTGTTCAGACAGTCCAAGCCGTTTTGCATCCTCAACAAGCTGCTCTTTGGTTTGTTCCAATTCGGACTGCAAGCGTTGGATCTGCATTTGCAAGCCACTGATCCAAGGACCTTGCTCATTGGCGGCTTCGATCTTTGCCCCCAAGGTCAAGATACCTTTGCTCAGCGGCATTCGTTTGGCTTGAAGTCGTAGATTCTTACGCTCTTCGCGCACGCTCAAAATCTGTCGCTTCTTGTCCTCGATTTGTTCTTGGATATCGCGAAGCTTGGTAATCGAATCATCCGGAATATCAGTTCTAGCGTTGAGCGCTTTGATCTTGTTGCGAGTCGTCTGGCGAGCCAGCCACGGTTCGCGAACTTGCAGCGAGGTTTCTACCGTCTTGGCCTCTAATTGCCACTGACCGATACGTTGCTTCAACTCATCGATTTCAGTCTGCTGGTTCCGGCGATGGGTCGCCAACTCACCCCAGCGACGGCCTCGAATCGTTTGCTGTTCGATTTCTTCGCGCAGCTTCTCGCGGCGCATCATCATGGCGGAGATTTGACCTGTTTGAGCATCGGTCGAGATTAACTCGCCCCGTGCACCTCGCAATTGACGCATCACATCGACGAGAGAAACTCGGTCCAAGCCGCTT
>JALOQS010000177.1 GCA_025459355.1 Pirellula sp. | reverse complement strand
TGGAGGTACGTTATTGGGCGATTGTTACGCGGGCTTTGAGAGTTTACAAGTTGCGAGGAACCACGAGTTCGATCTTGCGGCTTGCAATGCGCATGCGCGTCGTAAACTTAGCGAATGCATGCAGGACCATCCCAAAGAGAGCGCGGCCTTGTTAGCAATCTATCGGCAGCTTTACGATGTCGAGTCGTCGATCAAAGGCCTGCCTTGTGAAGAGATCGTTGCCAAACGCCAAAAGTTCTCTTTACCATTGTTCGAACGCATGAAGCAGTTGATTGTTAGCTTGAGACAGTGTGGAGATATTCTCCCGAAGAGCAAGCTTGGCAAGGCGATTGGATACCTGGAGAACAACTGGGAGCAATTGACGCATTACCTGTGCAAGGGAGATTGCCCGATCGACAATAATGAATGCGAGCAGCTGATGAAGCATACTGCAACGGGACGTAAGAACTGGGCATACTGCAACGGGACGTAAGAACTGGCTATTCCTGGGCAGTTTAGAAGCTGGCTACCGCGCGGCGATTCTGACGACGATCTGCATGACAGCGCATAGGCATAATCTCGATGTATATGCGTACGTGAAGGGAGTTGCTGACCTATTGTTATCGGGCAGCAGGGACTATGAGTCGATGCGAGGCAGCAGGGACTATGAGTCGATGCGAGCGGAGAACTGGGCTGTATCGCATCCCGAGCACGTTCGGCAGTACCGGATACAAGAGGCCCGCTACTCGGCAGGCCGCAAGCAGACGCGTCGCGACGAGCGTCGTCGCGAATCGCTACGCCACGAGAAATCTCCCACCGAATCAGATCCATCGGTGTAACGCCCCCCGCCTACATTGCCAATCCCATCAGGCACAATGCCTACCAATGGCGCACAGAACTTTCAGTCGTTTTTGTTTGACTTGTGGTATCCGTCGACTTATTCTGCACCCAATTCTGAGGGTCTTGAAACCATATCAATAACTCTCCTGCTGGCATTCGCAACAAACCATCAGTTTGGGAAGCGTTCTGCCATACTAGGGCCGAAGCCGATAGTTGAGATGACTCAGCCTTAACTCTGCCCATTATTCCTCTCCCGCAATCGAACGATAAATGGATCGAGACCATTCAACAATCTCGCTCCTGTTTGATTGAAGAATACCAGATTTCGAGGGATTCGGCATTCCTCCGATCTTGTCTTGAATTTTCGTAGCCACATTTTCCGAAAAGTCGAAACTCAGTACACCAATAAACGAATCCGCAAGGCTTTTCCCATTCTCCACTAGTCGAAGATTGAAGATTGGGATTGACAAGACCGTTAGCAAGTCTTTTCTAATTCGCCTCTTTACTGCGGGAGGGAGACCATGAGCTTTGCTTACCCCATCTCTAATCTGGGACACGATTGGCGATAGTTTTTCCCATACTTGACCAGCGACACCCATTCCTTTTCGGAGCTCTAGCTCGAAGTCCATATCCTCGCTGGTGTTCATATTTGCAGTATGACAAATTTTTAGTATGTCCGGTTCGACTGGACGAGCAACGTTAGCCCGAATTCTGCAAGAAACAGGAATTTCGAAGGCGCTCATCACATCGTTTCTGAGCTGGTTAAGCTTCCTTTCGATCCTATCATTGATTGATGGCCAGATGATTTGATGCGTTCGAAAGTATCGCTCAACGCAGTCCTTACCCTCAAGAACTGCTGTCCTCCTGGATTCGTAATCCATTTCAAAATCTAGTGTGTTGGCACTAGTCTGGAGTGATATCTCGTGCAAATGTCGGACGTTTCTAGACTCAAGGGACGAATCGCCGAACAAGGAAAGCTCCGCTACTCTTCGAAGAGAAGGTAGTTTGTTAGCGGTGGGTCTGCCGACGAGCCTAAAGCCTAAAATTGGTATGTCGCCACCTCGGCTGTGACGCTCCGCCTCTAGACTCCAAGCCGGAAAATTTGAAATGACTCCTCCGTCAACATAGAGGCTCCCGTCAATTTCTTGTGGAACGAAAAGAAGAGGGATTGCTGCAGATGCACAAACGGCGTGCGCGACGGACACCTCTGGAGTCGTCAATGCCGAAAACAGCATGACGGATGACGCATCTGCTGGTCCCGAGACTCTTGCTGCAAGAATTTTCAATGGAATATTGCTAGGCATATCGGCAAAAACCACTTCACGATCTTTTTGCATGTTTAGCTTAGCTTGCAAAAAAGAATTTATTTGGCTTCTTAAATCAACCATAGATAGAAGACCGCCTTCAGTCTTGAGCTTTCGATACAAGCGACGATTCTTTTTCTTTGAGAAAATCTTGACCAGACTCCAAATACCAGGATTCGAAAGATGTTTCTTGATCGAATTCAGAGATGCCAAACTATTCTGATCTTGCAACGTAAAAAAGCTCTTGAGGCTACCGCCAAATAAGCCACGCTCCGTGGCGTGCGCATTACTAGCTAGCAACTCATCGGCCTTGTATCCGGCACAGAGTAAAGCCGACACTATCGCGCCCGCAGAAGCTCCAGTGACCCCTAGTATTTTAATGCGTTCTTGCTCACACGCTAGCAAAGCACCAATGTGAGCCAAGCCCTTCATTCCTCCGCCTTCGAACACCAAATATGCCTCTTTTTCGCGACGGTTAGCTTGTGATTTAGAGGGTCTGGGCAATTTATGATTGTTTCTGCTACGAGTTGAAGAGACAGGAATGCAATGCCGTTCGACTTGCTGTCACACAAGACATCTAGATTCTAAGGTTTTAAGCCAAAATCTCAATACCAGCAAAAAAATCGGAGCAGCAATAGAAGGCTGAGGCTAGCTGGTCCTGAATCAAGTGAACGTACTATTAGATTTTTGTGATTCTCGGGAGAAAAAACGAGGAATTTTAATTGTCGCTCTATATAGTGGATCGCGAGCATTGCTGTATTCCTGTTGCATTCACGATAGTTGGCTGATTCAAACTGGCTGAGATTTTCGATGGCCAGACCGCGAGGATCAAGTGCGCCAGTAAGGACCACCTTTAGGGGCTGACAAAAGAAAAGAGGCGGTGGCAAAGCACCTCGATTTAAAACGCTGGACGCAGTCGGAGGGAGGATTGCAACGACTCCAAGAATAAAAGCAAATGGGGCGAGGAAGAATGCCCAGGAATGGCGACAGTATCCAGTAAGTTTACGAAGAACCCCCTCATGCACCCCGTCATCCAGCAGCCAATCGAGACTGCTGGACATTCATCTCACGGCGTCACTTCGAAGACTCTACGCAGAGCCCTTTGCCGATTTCGATTTATACCATTCGGCCATTTGCTGAATTGGGAGCGCAGGCAGTTCAAACTTTAAGCCGGATAGATCCTGCTTAGCCTGTAGTTCTTGAAGCTTTGCAGCATGTTCCGGGTAGAGCTTCTTGCACTCTTCCATACTCAATGTATTCGCGTACCCAAATCCTTCGGTCTGAATGCCACTACTAAAGCATAGCATCTTAGTAGGCTCGTCGTATCTGTAAGATGCACGTGGTGCCATAGCTTCAGGCGGATCAGGAGGAGTAATTGGAACGGGCGGAGTCCGAATAATTGTGCCGGGCGTTGTGCAGTCCCCGTCAATTTCAGGGCAGTGATATCCTGGCGAAACCGATCCGCCAACGAGTACCCACTCTCCATGTGTGCATTGATATACACAAGTGTCGCCGATTAGCTGCTCTAAATCTGGCATATGCCAAACCTTTCGTATTGAGGATAGATGAATTACTTACTCTTAATAACTAGACGGATACCAAATCGATCCGCTTGAGCGGGGGAAGTATAACCATTTCGAGGAAGCAGTCGTCGCGACATATCGCGTCTTTCCCTACCTCCCTTAAAGACAATCAAATCTAATTTACCTTCACTCCAGCTCGGTTGAAGAGATTGAATATCTGTGCAACACAATTCTCCAACGAGATTGTCGAATCCGAAACCAACACCTTTCGGATTTAAGAAACCAAAATCCTTGTCTTGATAAATGCACAGTTCTTCCCATGTGACTGCTTTAGTGCCGGCTCGTATTGCGCATTCCCATTCCCATGCAGATGTCATCATGAAAACCCGATTTAACTTCCCTTTGCTAGTCGCGAGCTCTTCGCAATATGATTGGGCTGAGACGAAAGCCATTTCGTTATCTCGCGATTGAGCTTTACTCCCAGTCAGCCAATGCAAATGATCTACTGTCAATGGGATAGCCGAAATAGCGAAAGTCTCCGCAAGTTGATGCTCTGTCGACTGGGTAGTCGATTGGTCCCCATCGAAGCCGAAATAGTAAACCATAGGTGCGAGAATCGTGCTCATAGGTATCCTTCCTTCTAGATGAAACCAATTTCTCGAATCATCGAAATCCTGCCATTCTTGGGTAGCGACCATCTCATCTACCCATTCGGCTTGCCCTTGAGTGTTAAGTGCCCCCATTGCCATCCAATGTACTCCAGCGGAAGGGTGGGTCCGAAAGGCGTTTTTTAGAAATTGAATGAATTCGTTGCTCGAAGTTTTCGGTTCCGCATCGGAGTTTTGCCCAATGTAACATTCAACTACTGCCGTTGCGATCCAATCGTCGCTATATGAAGGGAATCGATCGACAAGAGGCTTAACGTTGAGTCCCGAATCGGAGAACTCTCTAATGAAGGTTGTTCGCGCCCGAGGATCAACAGCAAATGAGATTACCCGTTCAACAATTTCCCACTTTCCGAGCTTGTATGCAGCTAATCCTAGGCGACCGCAAATTTTGACATCGTCTTCCACTGCGAATCGCGAGGTCGAATCCAACATCTCTCGGTACTTGCTAAATCTGCGACTTATCTCCTCTGCGAGGCCAACATCGTCTGTCCGAACGTTGGTGAGAACTGTCGGTAAATCATCCGGCCGAACACTTGTGAGCAGATCCAAAAGTGCCGCTGATTCTTCTCGGTCGGAAAGACTTTTTGACAGAGTCTCGACAAGGGTAAGGCGAATGGTACCTCTCCTCTCCGATGTTGCTTTTCTTGCCAGATGTGCAAGTAATTCAGCATTACACTTTGCAAAAATCGGCTCCCAGTTCTCCTGCGATCTCTCCGCAATGTTTTCGTATAGCACATCTGGATTCACGGATTCAATTCCGAGCTCGGAACCGCTTTCGCAGAGTTTGGCGAGTTCCAGCCTCCAGGAATCAACTGGTTCAATATCTTCAAGCATAGGTAGAGATTTCGGGCTGTCGAGCTCGAGCCATTTTGCAAATTGATCGGGGTTCCCGTCATTTACCCAGCCTGCCAATAAAGTACTTGCTTCGTTTTCAAAGTGGTTACCTGAAATTGACTCAGGTTGTCTCGTTCCGGAATAAACCGTGACGATACCGATTAGTGCCATGCACAGGATAGAAACTGCGGTTGTCCAAACCAACGAGTTGTGTCGGAGAGTCGGCCGAGTTGATGTGTTCCGTACTCCATTGATCCACGCATGTAAGTCGTCTTCGAGTTGTTTAGCCGTTAGGTAACGTTGAGATATATCTAGACACAAGCATTTATCAACAATCTTTACTAAGCCAGATGGCAAGTCTGGCTTAGCAAGTCCAACCGATGGCACTTGGACTTCGCTAATCGCTCTTAAAACTACCATCGTCTGTCCATTGAATGGAACGTCTCCGGTAAGCAGTTCGTAAAAGATGATTCCCATGCTGAAGATGTCGGATCTAGCACTTATCTTCGATGTGTTGCCACTAGCTTGTTCGGGACTCATGTAGTGAGGAGTGCCAATTATGCTACCCTCATTCGTTACGGTTAACCGGTCATCACTCTTGGCGACGCCGAAGTCTAGGATTCGAATGGACAATTTTTCGATTTTTGAAATGTCATTCTGATCCGAGGAAAGTAGGTGCTTATCAACGAATGGTTCGTCAGTGCGACTGGCAGAGACAACCATTATGTTTGATGGCTTGAGGTCACGGTGGATTACACCCGATTGATGTGCAGCGTGGATTGCATTGGCAATCTGAATCATAATCTCTGAAGCGACCCGAGGATCGAGCATCTTACCGTTAGCGAAATGCTTAAGGTTGACACCACGGACCATTTCCGTGGCAAGGTACGAATAGTCACCGAATTGACCGCAATTCAAAACGCCTACAATGGCTGGGTGTTCTATCCTGCTTGCAATGGAGGCCTCTCGCTCCAGCGATCGATTCATCGTGCCGAGATTCTTGTTGACCTTAAGGGCTACGCACTTCCGGATTTCGACATCTTCAGCTTCGTAAACGATTCCGTGACTACCCTCACCTAAAACTTTGCGAATTAGATACCTGTCAATGTGAGAAGGGATTGAACGGTCTCGTTGTAGTTTGCTAGGGGGCGATTCAACCTTTGTATCCGATTTCCAGTTATCCAAATACTCTGGCTGCGTATCCGATGTAGAGGGTTTATGGGGTGAAGTCGATGGAACCTTGACGAACAGTACGCATTCTCGTTCGGTAAGAATGAGCTCGCGGAGGACACGCTCGCGATATAGGGGCGCAGCGAGTTCAGAATATTCTCGAGCATCAGGCTTGCGATTGGCTTTCCAATCACGCTCGAATTGATCGCAAATCAGATCAACTTGTTCGGCGTAAGGCATGTTATGCAAACTGCCATAGTTTTCGGGCTTTCGGCTCAAGATTGACGTTCCTCCCTCCTGTTCGTTCCTCAACAATTAGACCGTAAGGATATGCTGAGTTGAGCTTCTTTCAACTGTTTTTTCGAGTATTTGCAATTTCGAGATTTTTCTTATTTTCTTGACGCAGGTGCGTGCGTTTTGGCGTTTTAGGCAACACAGCAATGCTTAGGTGGTTTGGTTTGGCTCGTCTATTGCGGATCCACTCCATCAGCGACTAAGATCTAGATGGTAGAAATCTTGGTTCTTTTAAGTATGGCTAGGTATCGTGGATAAGCAGTCAACTAATGGGTCTGTTACTGAGTGGTTGCTCCAGATACGTCATGGTGATGAGGTCGCTACCAACAATCTCGTTTCTCGGTACTTCGCAAGACTTGCTCGTTATGCTGACAAGAAGCGGCGTTCCACTAGGACGACAGACGATGGCGAAGATATCGCATTAGAAGTTTTGGATGCCGTGCTACGGCGAATTAAGCAAGAAGAATACCCAGATCTAAACGATCGAGAACGGCTATGGCTGCTGTTGATGGTGAGTGTTCAGAATCGCGTTATAAGTCGACATCGCAAGCATTGTCGACGTCTAAATCTCGGGATAGAGATTCAAACAGTAACCGACTTAATGGCAACGATTTGCGTCGATCTCGATGAGTTCCTAGATGATCCTGACATTGAAACAGAATCCGATGAGATTTTGGAATTTTGGGAGAGGAGCATTCGCTCGTTCAAGAGCGAGGAAACTCAGATGGTTGCAAAGCTTAAGCTTACTGGATTAAGCAATCGTCAAATTGCGGAACGGCTTGGAATGAGTCCGAGATCGGTCGATCGCAAAGTGCAGATGATTCTGGATCGCTGGGCTGCTGGTTGCGAAGAGCTACCGTAGCGCCGTCTCATAGCATTTCGATTTCCACCGATTTTTCCGTTTCTGGCAACGACCCAACGACTCTGCACATGGGTGCTCTTAGGTTTCTTTGGTTTCATGAAGCCATTGGGTGTTGCTGGTTAGCAAGAGCCGTTTTTTGGGGAGGTTGTTTGGCTTCCTGATTCAACTACCAAACAACTTGTTCAGCATTTGCACAAGGGGTGTCCTGCTACCGAAAAGCTCCCAATCCGATTGGTCGATATTGGTCACGTTGGGGCTAAGCGAAGTCGATAGTAGATTGGGGCGAGCGCTTAGCCGATTAGCGGGGATTGCGACAAGCTGCGGTAAGCAGAGTATTAGCTTGCTATTACAAAACTCAAAAGTTGTGTCGAAACGTGTGCTTAGCGGGTGATTTTTAGCGAGTCGGTATATACCGACTCGAAGTCGGTAGGTACGCAAAACCCTTGCTTTTTTAGTAGGTAGTTGCTACCATTTGCAACGCAGGTTTTTGGCCGAAAAGTGCCAAAAAGCCTGGGAAAACAGCGATTTCTGCATGCGTTTTTACTACTCTACGGAACCGAAGGTTACACGTTCGAGCCGTGTCGGGTGTATTGCCTAAGCCCTTGCGAATCAAGGACTTAGGCTTTTTTTGTGGAATCACGAAAACGCCCCCGAACGTCTATTTCACAAAATTTCACAGCTCTGGTGCTTGCAGAGCGTTCTGCCCTTCAGTTTCTGGGCATATGGTGATCGTTGTCACCTGTGATTATTCTTGTTTTTCTACAGCCTTCTGAACCTCACCGCCCATCAGCTTTGCCAGCTACTCCTCACAACCGTACGAATTCTTCTTGGTTTATCCAGCGGATCGACAGCTTTTCATCGACCGTTCTCCTTCGGCAAAGACACCCGATCGCCAGTCCTATCAAGACCCGTTCTGGCGAATCCCAATTCTCGCGAGACCAGCGAAATTAGCTCGGACCAATCCACCGTTCCTACGCGTGTTACGATGCGAATGGCTGTCTCGATTAAGTATTGCGTAGGCACCTCTTCGATCTTAGCAAACTTGGGCCCCTCCGACGCATCTTCTAAAACGTACTTCGGTTTCAAATCCTCGAACTCGACCTCAGCTTGCGTCGAACTACTTGCTAACTCCACGGGGGACTGCCTTGAAACTTGTACGGCGAGTAGGCCTGTCACTCAACAAAGTTGCTTTGCTAACTCAGTTTTTTCAAAACCTGAAGCTCAGTAAATCTCATATCGATGCCATGCCGCGTCAGCTACCAAAGCACCAAAGGGCCTGCAGAGCGATTCAACAATCTTTGCTCGCTAGTTGCCAATTCCATGCTCGTGCATGCGAACGAAATCCAAGCCAAAAAATCTGCGTTCGCAACTGCTTGCATCCACTCACATCGCATACATTGGACAGCTACCTGCAAATTGAAAAGCCAGCCCCGGAAACCACTTGGAAGCCAGTCAAATCTAGCCAACGACGCAAGCCGACCTTGAGGAAACGCGCTCCCAGCGTCATGTACGCTTACATAGTAGGCAGTAACAAGTCGCAAAGCGATGCAGTTACGGCATGAACAATGTAGAACAATTGTCCTCGATTGCTCGGCACGCCGGAGGTTGGCGACTAGTCGGATAGGGCCATGGGATGCGGGGCGGGGCTGCCGTAACTGCGCGGGGCTTGTTACGGCCTACAGGAGTAGAACAATTGTCCTCGATTGCTTGGCACGGTGGGATTGATGACTGGTCGGATTGGGCCATGAGATGCGGGGCGGGGCTGCCGTAACTGCGATGGCGCTTGATAGGGCCTACAGGAGTAGAGCAATTGTCCTCGATTGCTTGGCACGGTGGGATTGGAGACTGGTCGGATTGGGCCATGAGATGCGGGGCGGGGTTGCCGTAACTGCGCTGGCGCTTGTTACGGCCTACAGGAGTTACGGCCTACAGGAGTTACGGCCTACAGGAGTTACGGCATACAGGAGTTACGGCCTACAGGGGGTTGCGGTCGTACGAAATGTGCAGTGTGAGCTTACAAGACTCGGGCCCAGAGGCTTTTTAGATATCCGGTCTCGGGGCAATGAGCTACGACGGGGTGGTCGGGGGCGGCTCCTGCCGAATGCAAGAACTGTAATGTTCGCGGCGGATTCGGCTTGCCCTCTTCATCAAAGCCCGTCGCCTTGGCCGCTGATCGAACAATCGATTGAAATGAGACTTCATCCAAAAGTCCGGCGCACGAACATGTTAATAAAATGCCACCTGGCTTCACTAACTGAATCGCGAGCTTGTTCAAATCAAAGTGCTTCTTGGTGCCCTCTTCCAACTCGTTGCGAGAACGAATCAATTTCGGTGGATCGAGTACTACGACATCGTACTGCCGACCAATTCTCAACATGTCTCGCATAAACGCAAACGCATCCGACTGCACAAAACGAACGCGAGTCTGATTCATGTCGGCATTCTTCTTGGCCATCGCTAACGGTGCTTCGTCTAGGTCGACTCCCGTTACATCCGACGCTTGCCCAGCCTTGGCCGCTTGGACGGAGAAACCGCCTGTATAGCAACACAGATCAAGCACGTTTTTGCCGGCCGAGAAACTGGCGAGCATCCGACGGTTGTCCCGTTGATCGCAGAAGAAACCAGTCTTGTGTCCCGTGCCGAAGTGAACTTTGTATTTGACTCCGTTTTCGGTGATGGTTACCGCTGGTGGAAGAGCCTCACTCTTGACCGTTGGTAGACCGATTCCCTCTTGGCTAAGGAATTGAGGGCATTCCTGAACGAGCCAATGTTTCGTACCTAGTCGAGCGGCGAGCCGATCAAGCAGAGGCCGAACTCGTTGATACATACCAAGACTGAAAAGCTCCGCGCTCAAACAATCTCCATAGCGGTCGACGACTAATCCCGGAACGCCATCCGACTCACCGTGCAAGACTCGGTAAGCGTTGGTCGTTTCATCGAGCTTTAACACGTCGCGGCGAAGTGAGACCGCATTGTCCATTAGCATGTCCCAATAGGCTTCGTCGGGCCACTGTCCCCACCAGGAATAGAGTCGCACTGCTACTTCAGAGCGTGGGTTGTAGATGCCATAAGCGAAGAGGCTTGGATTGGCGGAAAGCTCTCCATCGCGTCGTGGCCTAGATTGCGGGCGAAAATCTCGCCGGTCACCACTGGAGTAGTCATCCCCGGACTGGTGATCTGGGCGGGGGCCTCGGTCTTGGACGTCCGATTGTTGATGGTAGACGGCGACCCAATCACCAGGGGTCGGATTTCCCTCAATGTGTAGAATTCGCTTCCGGTAAATGTTGGGATGCAACATAGGTCGGCTAACGTGAACAGCCGGCATGGCTGAGTTCAGGTTGGGAACGAGGTCCCGCGTGCCATCGATCATTACAAAATCTTTTCCATTGAGAGCCAATTATCGTGGACGGATATAGTAATCGAAAAATCCAACATGCGGCCAAAATTGTGCCCTAGGATGCGATATTGAATGTTCGATTCCGATATTCGAGCGGCACCGAAGCGAAAAACGGGAATAGCGGGATTAATGCGTTCGGTTTCTAGCTCATGGCCACGATCAATCGGCAGCTATAGATCAGCACGGCCCCCACGACGGCGCAACCAAACCAAAGCAGCCATTTGGCCTTTGAAAGGCTCTTGGTCGCTATGATCTGGGCGGCTAGGCAAACGAAAAGCACGGAGACCAGTTTGAAAACGATCATTCCCGTGAATCCGTAACGAACAAAGACCATGTTGGCCAGCGGATTGGCTTCAATGGCATTTCTTTGCAACAGGATGTTGGTGAGAACAAGATCGAGCACGTTGATCAGAATGAACCACGAGGTCTCGGTTTGTAGAGGCAATTGACGGATCAGAAAGTGCCGGGATTGGGATGTGTCACCAGTTGGAAATCGATTCGAGGGATCAG
Source organism: Pirellula sp. (assembly GCA_025459355.1). Taxonomy (GTDB): domain Bacteria; phylum Planctomycetota; class Planctomycetia; order Pirellulales; family Pirellulaceae; genus JBKCUI01. The sequence goes on along the minus strand of JALOQS010000177.1, from coordinate 4,061 downwards.
GGAAACCCGACTGTCCAGGGTTCGAATCATGAGTGTCGTTGGGGGTGGGTTCTTGTTTTCGCTTCTTCTCAAAAGGGGATTTCGCTTCCGGTTTTGGGTTGCTTTTTGTTGGATTACTTCTCGCTGCGGAATGGGCAGCCGTGGGTTGTGTCAATTGCTCGTAAGCGGTGCGTATTTGTTCAAAGATCCATGCATCTCCGCCATGATCCGGATGATACTTCGAGGCCATGGCGAGATAGGCCCGTTTGATTTCTTGTTCGGAGGCACCTGGGGGAATGCCTAAAACTTTGTAGGGGTCCATGAATCCTGACTTCGAAATGTCTCAACTGCCGTTTGAAGATGCAACGTTAGGAACGCCCAGCACAAACACAATGGAATCTGGCCGAACACCCCACATGTGTTATACAATAGAATGCATAGTCAGCCAGGCATCAATCAGTCTCTCATCTACAACGAACGACATTTCTATGGCTCGATCAAAGCTTATGCAGGTCCAACCGAGCGGACGATTTCTAAAGTATCAGATCCGGTCTCTGAAAGGATTGCGACAGCGAATCGAAAAATTGAAGCAGGCTTGGGACGCCGATCATGATGCGGTCTCTCGGCAGATTGAAGCGGAGCAGGAGCGTTTCGAGCTGAGTCAACAATCACTGGCTTCTAAGCGTCAAACGATCGAGCACGACAACCTGGAGTCGTGGGACGTCGAGCTAGATGGCCATATCGCTTATGTCGAACGCGAATTGCTGACAAGTGTTCAGTATGAGAAGTCTGAACTGAATCGCTTAAAGACAAAACTGAATCGTGATAAAGAAGTTAACCGCAAACAACGAGACGACACTTTAGATCGACTGAAACGGGAACTGGACACTAACCGGGAAAATGCACGCAAGACTCGCGATAGTGTTCGGACCAAGCTCGTCAATGAAAAGCGAGCCATTGAGGAAATGCTTCAAGAGGCACGAGAGTGGGTGCTCGTTAAAGTCGGACGTGATCTTTTCGGAGCTTCGGAGCAACCGAGCGGGACGGTGAATAGCACTGATGTAGCTGATCTTCAAGAGTTGGCTCGATGTTTTGAGGATGCTAAGAAGAAACTCAATGAGACCATAGAATCCACCAAGAATCACAAGACGGTTCGTTGGTATTCGTCCCTGATGTTTTACTCACTAGGGTTCGTGGGAGCCGCAGCGATTGCTGGCGTGGTGTGGTTCTTTGTTCCGAAGCTGGTGATTGCCATCGGCGTGGCTTTAGTAGGAACTGTGTTTTTATCAGCCATTCTTCATTTCGCAACACGACCTCTGGTGGCGCGAGTCATCCAGCAAAAGACCGATTGTATCCGGGAAGATTTCCACGCCTGCAATCGTTACTTGGAGCACGGCAACGCGATGGCGGAAGCGTTTTACCAGCGAGAGTTAAAACGACTGACTCAAAAACATCAAGCCGACGAAGAGGTCGCACGCTCCAACTACCAAACGAAACGAGATTCGCTAATGAGCAAGTTTGAAGCGGCAACCGAAGAACTTAAGAGGAGTTGCTCCAATCGTCGCTTTGAACTTTCCAGCACTCGAAGCACAAAGCACGAACATATCAACAAGCAATGGGATTCCAAGTGGGCTCAAATTCAAAACGAGCTGACACGACACGCGGAGAAATTGAAATGGGAACGAGATACGTCGATTGAGAAGCTCAAGCAAGATTTCTCAAACTCTCAAGAGTTCCGTGTCGCACGGTGGAATCAGGGATGTCGTGTTCTGCATGAACGATTGTCGAATTATGCAGAGCAGTTGCAAGACCAACAACCGGCATGGGATCATTCGTTCTATGACTCGCCCACATGGCCACGTGACCCTGCCAACGTACTTTGGCGAGTCGGAACCATGAATGCGGCGACGCCGCTGGTTAAGGAAGCTCTAGAGCGAAACCCTTCTCTTTTCCGCAATGATGTCCCATGGCCAGTCGCGTTTGATTTGTTGTCCAACGGATCGTTGGTGCTAGATTGCCAACAGGGTACTGATGCTACCGCAGATGCGATCGTTCAAAACGTATGCTTAAGGGCACTGACAGCCTTGCCAGCAGGCTCTTTGCAAATGACGATTGTCGATCCCCAAGGATTAGGCAAGAAATTCTCTTGGCTCATGTCGATCGCTGATATCAACGCCAGCTTGGTCGGCGATCGCGTATGGACGCAGCCATTGCATATTGCAGATCAAATGGTGCGAGCGGCTAGGCATGTTGAGGATGTTATTCAACAGAGCTTGCGAAATAACTTCGCAAACCTCTATGAGTTCAATCAGCAAGCCGGGCCGATGGCGATTCCCTATCGTCTGATTATTTGGGATCAGTTCCCATTTGGATTGGATGATCATTCATGGCAAGCCCTATCCTCGATCCTCGCGTCGGGAGCACGTTGTGGAGTCGGCGTCATTTTAAAATTGACCGACTCAATGTTATGGCCGACGTTTGCCGATAAAGGGATGCTGCGCGAGCATGGGATGCATCTGAGACTTGAGAAAACCATAGACGCGGGACAAGCTGAATCGGAACCGAAAGATAGAGTTGTCGTTGCCGTGCCTGACTTTTCGAGCGTCGACCTCGTTCTCGATCCGCCTCCTACAGAAGAACGCATTCGCGAGATCATTACTAATCATCTGGATGCCGTAGCTGAGATCGGCAAAATGGTTGTGCCATTTGACTCGATCGAACTGCCTGAGTCTGAAAGGCAAACCGCGTCGAGCGCGGATAGTCTTGCGATCCCGATCGGTGTTTCAGCGGCGGGAAGATTGCAAAATCTAAAGCTCGGGGTAGGCACGTCACAACACGTACTTATCGCTGGTAAAACCGGTTCGGGTAAATCATCCCTGTTGCACACGATGATCACCAGCGCCGCGATGAAGTATTCGCCCGAGCAATTGCGGCTGGTTCTACTCGACTTTAAGAAAGGGGTTGAGTTTCAAGTCTACTCGGAGAGTGAATTGGCTCATACCGACATCATCGGCATTGAGAGCCGTCGTGAATTCGGTGTTAGTACGTTGGAATATTTGGATCGGGTCATGCACGCGCGCGGTGAAGCGTTCCGGGAATACGGAGTTCAAGATCTCCCCAGTCTTGCGAAGAAGTATCCTGATGTAAAGATGCCTCGAATTTTGATCGTGATCGATGAATTCCAAGAAATGTTCGTCGAGGATGATAAGCTCGCCCAACAAGCCTCAATGCTAATGGACCGCATCGTTAGGCAAGGGCGATCGTTCGGTATGCATTTGGTATTGGCTTCGCAAACACTCGGCGGCGCGTACTCGCTACCACGAACGACGTTAGCTCAAATGGCGGTTCGCATTGCACTCCAATGCGATGGTGCGGACGCCATGCTCATTTTGAGTGAAGACAACACGGCTGCGGAAAGGCTACGTTACTCAGGACAAGCCATCTACAACGAATCCGGTGGACGTATTGAAAGCAACCAAGGATTTCAAGTTTCGTATTTGTCCAAGGACGATCAATTGGCCCGCTTTTATGCTTTACCAGCGATGCCGGTTCCCCACTCACCTACCACGAATGTGCTGGGGCGACGAGTTGTATTCGAGGGACACAAGCCGGCTGTTTGGGATGACCGAAGCATCGGTTTAGCCATGGCTGCGACCGCGAGTCAGGCTGGTGGATACACCATGCTGCTCGGCGATAGTGTTGCGATTGATCCACCTGTGATCAAGTCTGTGCACCGAAGCCCAGGCCGTAATTGTTTCATAGTTGGCACGGAAGAGACTATGGCAGCTAGCATGTTGGCTGGATGTATCGCGGGCTTCCGCAGGTCGGCGTTGGTCGATAGCTCGAATGGTAACCTCAACCAGCCATCCGTGTTGGTTCTTAACGGAGCACGGCCGGAAGATGAGGGGCTTACCAAGCTTATGGAGACCGTCTCGAATTGCAGTTATGCCACGGTTGCTGCACCTCGGGAGCTGGACGGATTTATGGAGTCGCTCCAAAAGGAATTGGAACTTCGTCTAAACGATCCGCAAGTTCAACATCCAACGAAACTGATTTGCATTGCCAATTTGTCTCGGTTTAGG
>JALOQS010000448.1 GCA_025459355.1 Pirellula sp. | reverse complement strand
GACTAACGGACCTCTCAACCGCAAATTCAAAATGGGACTCGTCGGCGGAGGACAAGGCTCGTTTATCGGTAAAGTTCACTCGATCGCCGCATGCTTGGATAATCGCGCTACCGTAGCAGCAGGTGCCTTTAGCAGCAATCCAGAACGATCGAAAGCATCAGCACCTGATTACGATGTACCCCCCGAAAGAGCGTATGCATCGTTCCAAGAAATGCTCACCGAAGAGAGCAAAAAGCCAAAGGGAGAACGGATCGACTTCGTTTCGGTAACCACGCCGAACCACATGCACTTTGACGTAGCTAAAGCCGCTTTGCTCGCGGGCTTTCATGTTGTCTGCGACAAACCGATGACCTTCGACTTGGCCCAAGCGGAAGAGCTAGCCAAAATCGTCGACCAAAATAAAGCGGTCTTTGCACTGACTCACAACTACACGGGATACCCGCTGGTTCGACAAGCTCGCGAAATGATTCTCAGCGGTGAGCTCGGTGAAATCCAAGCCGTTCGCTCGAACTATATCCAAGGCTGGCTTAGAACGCGATTAGAATCGACCGATCAAAAGCAAGCGGCTTGGCGAACCGATCCCAAGACCAGTGGTGCTGCAGGCTGCTTTGGTGATATTGCAACTCACGCGTATAACCTGGGCCGCTTCATGACCGGACTCTTGCCAGCCGAAATCAGTTGCCATCTCAAGATCTTTGAGGCGGGCCGCAAGTTGGATGACTATGGAACCGCGATTGTAAAGTACCAAAACGGTGGACTAGGCACGGTCACCGCTAGCCAAATCAGCCATGGCCGTGAAAACGATTTGTCGATCGAAATCGATGGTACCAAAGGATCTTTGTCCTGGCGACAAGAAGAGCCAAATGTTCTCGTGGTTCGACAAAACGGACAACCGCACAAGCTGTACACTCGCGATCCAAATGCTCCGTTCATGAATGCGAGCGGTCGAGCTGCATGTCGGCTTCCAAGCGGACACCCTGAGGCTTTCTTCGAAGCTTTTGCAAATATCTACTGCGCAACGTTTGATGCGATGATTGAAGTCGAATCGGGCAAGACGATTGAAAAGGTGAATACGGTCTACCCGAACGTGCACGATGGTGTTGAAGGTATGTACTTTATTCAACAATGCGTGGCCAGCAGCGCACAGAATGGTGCATGGCTACCGATGAACCATCCACGCTGCAGAAAGTAATGCCCAATCGTCTCACTTAGTTCCTTCTCCAAGATCGTTTCGCAAAGGGTTTCGCAAAGGTTAGTTCGTTGAAAGCAAATATCGTTCTGCTTCCCGGTGATGGCATCGGCCCAGAAGTTGTCACTCAAGCCACACGTGTGCTCGAGTCTATTGCTAAATCGCATTCGCATGACTTCCAGTTTTCTACCAAGAAAATCGGAGGCATCGCGATTGACGAAACCGGCGATCCTTTACCTCAAGATACGATTGATGCGTGTCTCAAATGCGATGCAATTTTGCTAGGAGCAGTCGGCGGTCCGAAGTGGGATGACCCGAATGCCAAGACTCGCCCTGAAGCGGGCTTGTTGAAAATTCGTAAAGAGCTCGGGCTCTTTGCGAACCTTCGCCCTATCATCACCTTTCCTGAGCTCTTGGACGCATCCCCTCTCAAGCGAGAGATTATCGACGGTACCGATATCCTGTTCTTCCGAGAACTCACGGGCGGCCTCTATTTCGGCCCATCAGGGACAGAGACGCTACCTGATGGTCAACAACGCTCGTACAGCACGGCGGTCTATACGACATCCGAGGTGGAGCGAATCGTCCGCATGGCCGCAACAGCCGCTCGCGGCCGACGCAAGAAAGTCACCATGGTAGATAAAGCCAATGTGCTCGAAGCATCGAGACTTTGGCGACGCGTTTCGGCTAAGATCATGGCAGAAGAGTTCTCCGACTTGGAATATGAAGTCGTATTGGTAGACTCGATGGCCATGCATTTGCTCAGCCGACCTCGCTCGTTTGATGTGGTTGTGACCAGCAATATGTTCGGCGATATTCTAACCGATGAGGCCTCGATGTTGCCTGGATCCTTAGGCATGTTGCCGAGTGCATCTCTAGGAAGCAGTGGACCAGGGCTCTACGAGCCAATTCATGGTAGTGCTCCTGATATTGCAGGCAAGGGAATCGCGAATCCACTCGCTACGATTCTGGCGGCAGCCATGCTTTTGAGACATTCGCTACATCTCGAGTCAGAAGCTCAACTCATCGAAAAAGCGGTTCGAAAAGTTCTTGCAGCCGGCCACCGAACAGCCGATCTGGTTGCAAAGGGAACGCCATCGCTCAGCACGACAGCTATCACCGATCGCGTTCTCGAGCAGCTTGGCGTATAACGTTTATCCTTAGCTGAACACGCCGCTCAAGTATTGTTGCGTGTAGATTTCTTTGGGTGAATCAAAGATCTGCTTGGTCGAACCAAACTCAACTAGATAGCCCGATCTAGTTATCTGGTCGACATACATAAACGCGGTATCGTCCGCGACGCGAGACGCTTGCTGAAGATTGTGAGTGACGATCACAATCGTGTATTGTTTCCTCAGCTCTAGCATTAACTCCTCAATCTTGCGAGTTGCAATAGGATCGAGAGCTGAGCATGGCTCATCCATCAAAAGCACCTTGGGCTTGGTGACAATAGCCCGCGCGATGCAGAGTCTTTGTTGTTGACCACCAGATAGAGACAAGCCACTTTTCTTGAGCTTGTCCTTAACTTCGTCCCACAGGGCAGCACCTCGTAGGGCCTCCTCGACGAGCTCTTGAGGGTTGCCCTTGATCCGATTGATTCGCAATCCGAACGCTACGTTGTCGAAAATGCTCATCGCAAAAGGATTGGGTTGTTGAAAAACCATTCCGATATGACGGCGAACGGCAACAGCATCGACCGATGTTGCATAAAGATCGCGACCGCCAAAGCGAATTTGCCCTTCCAAGCGAAAGCTTCGGGTTAAGTCATTCATACGATTGAGGCACCGGAGCACAGAGCTCTTTCCGCAACCAGACGGCCCAATGAACGCAGTAATCTTGCCTTCGTCAATGGATAGACGAGTATCTCGAACTGCAGCAAAATCACCGTAATACAAACGCTCAATATCGCATTGAAACAGCCCCTCGGAGGTCACCGATGGTTCTATCTTGTCGGAGTTTATTGTCTCTGATTGTCTCTGCAATCATAATTCCATCATCCTCGAATTTGTTTCCGCGACATAAACTGGGCGATGAGATTGAGGGTCAAGATCAATCCGACCAACACCAGTGCAGCCCCCCAAGCCATTTCGATTTGGTTGTCAAAGGGGGAGCCCGAAAAGTTGTAGATCAGCACAGCCAGTGAAGCTGTCGGTTCCATCAACGACAATCGCGAATCTTGCCAAATCCAATAGTTGCTGAACAGCGCGGTGAAGAGCAGCGGCGCGGTTTCTCCTGCCGCTCGTGCTACAGCTAACATGACGCCAGTCAACAAACTCGGAAAGGCTGTTGGCAGAATCACTTTCCAAACCGCTTGAGTTGGTGTG
>JALOQS010000447.1 GCA_025459355.1 Pirellula sp. | reverse complement strand
GGAAAACTACATTGATTTTGGTAAACCAGATAACGTATAGTCCGTGCCGCCTACTCTCAGGGAAAGGAATTCTCGATGAAAACTATGGACTTGTTAACGCTAGCAAAACATGTGCAGGGTGAACTCTTCACCCGAGATCGAGCCTGCGAGCCTGATTCCCAGTGCATCATCGGTGCGGCACCTTTGCAGGACGCGGAATCGGGACAAATCACGCTCATCGACAGCGACAAGCATTTGTCTCGTTTGCAGACTTCTAAAGCTGCAGCATGCGTAACACCGCAATCATTCCCTGATCTCGATATTCCGCAAATCGTTGTGAAAAACCCACACGAAGCCTTCGCACAGATTTGCAAGATCTTTCGGCCAGCAATCGTGATTACCGCCAAGTCGGGGATCGACCCCCGCGCTTGCGTTAGCGAATCGGCTCGCATTGCTAGTTCGGCCGTCGTCGAGGCCCTGGCTTCTGTCGGCGAGAATTGTGAAATCGGAGAGGGAACACACATCCACCGCGGCGTGACCATCATGGATGGTTGCCGTATCGGTTCTCAATGTCAACTTTATCCCGGGGTCGTTTTGTACCCAGGTACCGTACTCGAAGATCGCGTGGTACTGCATGCAAACTGTGTGCTGGGAGCTCATGGCTTCGGATACAAAACGGAACAAGGCCGCCATGTATCAACCTCGCAATTGGGCTGGGTCCATGTGGAAAGCGATGTCGAGATAGGTGCCAACACCACCGTTGATCGCGGCACTTACGGAGCAACCAAAATCGGTGAAGGGACCAAGATCGATAACTTGGTTCAGATCGCTCACAATTGCAAAATCGGCAAGCACAATTTGGTTTGCTCTCAAGTTGGAATCGCGGGCAGTTGCACGACCGGCGATTATGTCGTGCTCGCTGGACAAGTTGGAATGCGAGATCACGTCAATATCGGCAACAAATCGATCATCTTGGCGCAATCCGGCGTCGCTGAGGATGTGGCTGAAAACCAAATCCTTCTGGGCAGCCCAGCGCTACCACGAAAAGAACAAGCCATGATCATTGCTTCCTTATTGAAGCTGCCTGAAATGAGAAAAACCTTAAAGCAAGTGGAGCGAACACTGGAGTCGATGGACGACGCCAGTGGCGAGCGGCGAAAAGCTGGCTGAGAGGACCATTGACGACATGGAAACCATAGGAATTGTTGCTGGCTGGGGTGAGTACCCGATCAACGTCGCGAAGTCTCTTCGAGAGAAAGGCTATCGAGTTGTGGTGGCTGCGATTCGCGATCATGCTTCTCCAGAACTAAGTCATGTCGCAGACGACATGCAGTGGGTTGGGGTCTGCAAGCTGGGAGGGATGCAAAGATATTTTCGCAAACACAATGTGCAGCAAGTCTGTTTGTCCGGTAAGTTGTTTAAAGACAAGATTCTCTTTCATGGTCTAGGTTGGATAGCTCACACTCCCGATTGGGAATGCATCAAAACATTCTTTCCGATCATGATTTGGAAGACGCGTGGCACCAATGCCAGTGACGATTCGCTTTTAGGTGCTGTCGTTCAATCGTTCGAGCGGCATGGCATGAAAGCGGTACCAGGAACGGATTACGCGACACAGCTCATCGCAGAGGCTGGTGTCTTGACTAAGAATCGTCCTAGTTCGCGTGTCGAGGCCGATTTGCAATTCGGTTGGACCATGGCGAAAGAGATGGGACGACTTGATATCGGCCAGAGTGTTACGATACGCGATCGCACCGTGCTGGCTGTGGAGGCAATCGAGGGAACCGATGCCTGTATTTTAAGAACAGCAACTGTCTGCCCGCGCGGCGGATTCAGTTTGGTCAAGGTCGCGAAGCCTCAGCCATTGAAGCAGGCAAAACGATTCTTCTCGATCGCGAACGTACGATTCAACAGGCAGAGAGCGCCGGTATCTCGATCGTCTCGCTTTAAGTCAAGCGAACAATGCTCATCTTCAGCCCCAATACAAGCCCGCTGCGCGAGCAAAGGGACCGCACGCCAGTCAACGCCCCCGAAGCATTAGCAACCCGAACGCAAATCCCCCTAGGGCCCAATCGCATGCGAACGTTTTCGCATCACCGGTTCGCGCACCTTAGGCCGGAGTTAGAACAGTGCCATCCCTCATCTTGCGCATTCGGGCCGGCATCGAAAATCGTTCAATTCCTCGCCCTCGCACGTTCAATTTGTAAAGATGTGCGGATTCTTTCATTTGGTTGGTCCCAAGCTGCACAACAAGAGACGAATTTCAACCCTCTTCAAAATGCGCGAGACTGGTTTATCCGAGTAATAGGTGTAGGCAAAAAAGGTGGCACAACTGGTGAGCCCCTTGCAATTGCCAGCACTCGCAAAGTTAGGCTCTAGACTCGGAACAAAAGACGCCATGAATGCCCGAAATAATTCGATCCCGGATCGCTCGCCCCTTCGCAAAAAGCTCTCGTTTTGGATTGGCACAAGCGTCGCTTTAGCCATTACACTCGGCTCACCATCTTCGCTCCACGCCCAAGGAACCGTCATCACCAAGTTGACTTCTTGGGCCAAGTCGCATGGCAAGCCACCTACTACAGCAGAAGACAAATCATTGGAGCAACTCGCGGCTAATGTTGATTGGTTAGAACATCACATCAATCAATGGGGAAGCGTTTCGTCAAAGGCTCCCGATGTCTGGGGAGAAGAAGTGGCGCTCAACAAGTTTCCGACTCGGCGGTTCTTGCTTTCGCCCTCGCATTGCAAACGCAAAATGCCGGAGTTGCTGCTCCAAACATCTCGGTCAATTCCGCTGCGGTTGGTTCGACTCCAGGTTCTCAGGCACCTCGGTCTAACGTGACTATTCAATCGGGGCTTCCGACTGCCTCCAATCCTGCCTTCGGAGCTTCGACAACAACGTTTCTCGGAGGAACGCTTGGGTTAGAGCAAACGCAAATGATCGATCAATTGAATCGATATGTGCAACATGTCAATCAACATCGTCGCATCAACGAGGGAGACGATACATCGGATGCTCCTGGATATGCACTC
>JALOQS010000176.1 GCA_025459355.1 Pirellula sp. | reverse complement strand
ATTGGCACGAATAGTATCCTGCGAAAGCGCCGAATTGTGAACGGTCAATTTGCTCACCAGCCCGCTGAAGTGTTCAACGCCAGGCTCTGACGCTCCTAGGTAAATGTTGCGACCCTCGTGCATCAATAACATCTTAGCGGATTGATTGTTTAGTTCACCATTGACGTAAACCCGTTCCAGGATACCGTCGAATACAACCGCGATGTGGTGCCATTGATTGGCCTTGGGTGCACCATTCTTAAAGCCCACGTCCGCGAACCCCCAGTGTCCCACCGCGCCCCAAACAGGATGGGATCCATAGCTGACTTGACCGGTCATGCCGTCGGGACCTCCGCGACCACACCAACTGATGATCGCTTCTGCCTCGGCGATCTCTGGGTTGAAAACCACGGCTTCCACCGTATAGCTGCTATTACCAGACCATTGACTCGGGGTAGGAAAGGATGCTTTAAGTACTTCTTTGCCACTAAACTCGATTGCTTTACGACCTTCGACGACAGCAACCTTTGGTGATTGATCCAAAGCTGTAAATTGCCCAGACAAGGTTCCTTGATTCTTAAGTGACTTTATAGAGTTTCCGACTTCGAGATCGTTGGCATCAATGTGTATGATCGCTTCCGATTTAGAATCATATCGTGTTCTAAATGCAGCCTTGTTAAGGCTAGAAGCTTGGCTACCGACGAAACTATCGAATCCCTTTGTGGCCAGCGCTTCGAGTGGATCGACTCGATCCTCTGCAAAGACTTTGATATTCCATACAGCTCCAAAAATGCCTGGCTTCTCAACACCTGTGATGGTGAGTCGTACAAATCGAGCCGATTGATCATTGCGATCAATCATCGGGCTTCCCCATCGTTGGTTCTCTCGCTTGTCTGAAAAGACGGTCCATGTTTCTCCGTCTTTGGATGTTTCCAATAGGTACTGATAGTACCATGTGGCATATTCGAACTGGGTCGCAATTCGTCGAACGGTTTTGACTTCGCCTAAGTCGATGGTTAACGCGTGTCCCATCTTGTTGTCAGCGGGTTTCCAAAGGGTGGCGTTGTTATCGTCAACGGCATACTCAGGCTTGTACTCGTGCTTGCGGAAACTATCGACGTAGTGTGAATCGGTTGTAACAGGACGAATGAAGGCGAGATTCTTTGATGTCTCGACATTCTTCGCCAATGGTCCGATACCTGAGTGGGTGGGAACGATCGTTTCGATGTTGCCCTCTTTGTCGAAAGTCATGTTATCGGCACATATCTGCCTCAATAGTCCGTTCGGTGTTCTCGGTATATCGTGACGATGGTAGACGATCAGATAGTCCTCGCCCGTTTTTAGCAGCGAGTGGTGGCCAGGTCCATCAATGGTTCCATCTCGGGTTGTTGTCAGGATGGGGCTGTTTTTTCCCATGGTAAAATCACCGTCGGGCCGATCTCCAGTTGCGTATTGCACGCGATAGGAAGAATCGTGGCAACTGCCTGAAGAATACATAAAGTAGTAAGTGCCGTTACGCTCAAACAGAAACGGTGCTTCAAAGAAATCCTTGATCTGCGTGTTGGGAATTTTCTTTGGATTGAGGATTGATCGCATGTCTTGGTCAAGTTTTCCAACACCACAACCATGCTCGGGGTAGATACCCCATGTACCCCAATAGACATAGGTGCTGCCGTCTTTATCCTCAAAGGTTTGCGCATCGAGCGTGATTACTTTGTCGACGAGAAAGTTCGGAATGATCTCGCCATTTTTATCGTTCAGTGGCGTCCAAGGACCAATTGGGGAATCAGCCACGGCGCCGTAGATCACACAGGGCTGACTAAAGTAGAGATAGTACTTGCCGTCGCGCTCGATGACTTCTGGTGCCCAGTAGTTCTCCCCGGCAGTGGGCCAATTCATGGGAACAAGAGTCCAGTTGTGAAAGTCTTTGGAGACCCACACTTGCGAAGGAGCTCGCCCGCCGCCATTACCGTCGGTGGTCGAATAGAGGTAGTAATGATCTCCAAACTTCTTGATCGTTGGGTCCGCAAAGTAACCGGGAACGATGGGATTGAATGCCCCCGGTGTATCGAAAGTCTGGGCATGTGTGTCGGTGCTTAACAAAAGTAAAACCAAACATGTGGCTGCTCGACAGACTTCAACATACCAACGCATCTTTTTCATCGTTTGTTCCTTTGGGTGAATCGATAGTGTATGTGCTTTTGTTCTTGCAGAGGCTACTTGCCAGAGTTAAGCATTTGGAGATCCAAGGCTGTCTTTAGTGACTTTTTGACTTGTTCATCGGGGCAGGACGCAATGGCTTTTTCCATGATTTCCCGGAACTTCTCTTTCTTTCCCGCTATTTGATAAGCGATACCCACTTGTAGTAGACTTTGCCAGTCATCTTTTAACGCATCCTCGGCAGCGTGGATTTTCCCTAATGCGAAATCGGCGTGTTTTCCATCGGGATTTAATTCGGTCGATGCGATCAAACCACTGAGCATGGCCACGCCGGTCCAATCTATGGTTTTGTTTGACTCACCACTCATGGATTCGATGATTTCGCGAGATCGATCGAAACGCTTTTTTTTGCAGAGTGCCAGTATCTCACCATAAGCGAAGTCTAAGCTCTGCGCTCGCTTGGGGTTGACCCGGCGCACATGCTCCGCGATCTCAAGAGCTTTGTCGGCATCGGTTTGAGCGAGTTGCCCTAGCTTGCCAATCGAATCATTAATCTCACGAAGTTCGTCGGCATCAGTTTTGCCTTTCCATTCTCCCTTCATTACACGTTCGAGCACATAGTCCAGATCATTTGGCAAACCAACGTACGCCAGCTTCCCTGCTCGATCGATGACAAAACTACAAGGAATTCCCTTCTGTCCGGCTGCCTCCATGTAATCTCGATAGGTTGTATCGCTCTCGCAAAAGGCATAACGAAAAGGATACTTTTTCCCTGGGCCACTCATGAATTGTTCAACGGCTTCACGAGTATTCGCTTCGTCTGATTTGGTCAACGCGACGACTATCAAGCCATCCTTGGCATAGCGATCCGCGAGTTCACTCAAATGCGGCATCGATTTGATGCATGGACCGCACCAAGTGGCCCAGAATTCTATGACGTAGACTTTATCTTTGGAGAACGAGGTGATCGGATCACCATTCAACCAATGATCGACTTGAAGGGCAGGAGCGACATCATCGACTTGAAACGTTCGGCCCGATGCCGGCTCGGCGTTGGAGCTTTGCTCTTGGCCTACGGAGTTTATTACAAAGTGATTTACGACTACCAAGCTTAGTAGCCCTGCAATGGCATAGTGAAGTTTTAGATTCATGAGGGAAAAACTGACTGTTGTGATTTCTGTGATATTCATCGCCGAGGCTTAGGCGAACGCGACTCACTGCAAATGCGAAAAAAGCCCCGAGTCTCCCTCAAAGATTTGTAATTCTTGTTCGGAATTTTGTCTTCCGCCCCTGCCGATGTCATTTTTGGCTGCTCAATTCCGCTTGCAGTTGCCGGTAAAAAGATCGCAATTCCGAGCTGTGAGGGGCACTATCACCGAGTTTACCGAGCGTCTGATCGGCTTGGCTTAGCATCGAATCCGAGAGTGAATGTTTTCCCTGTCGCAGATAAGCTTCTGCGAGGAAAAGTTCTGATTGTGCGAGATTCGAAAGATGGTTTTGGCTTTCTTCCCAAATTTGCACCGACTCGCTTAGAAACGCTTCTGCCTCATCGGGTCTATTTTTATCCAACGCTTGCAAACCGCAATTGTCCAAAACCTCGGCGATAAAGGGGTCATGCTGGGGCAACACCAATCGTAATTCTTCGAGCAGTAGATGCTGGAACGATTCACGATTTTTCCATTGGCGATTTTCGATAGCGGTTTCTGCGATAGCTGGCGCGGAGTCAGGCGACTGGATTGCAGGAGAGTTACTTTGGTCCGCGGGCAGTGTGTTTTGAGTGGGTGACCATGCCTTTGCCGCTTCGCGACTTGTGATTTTGAAAGATGTATTGATGATTTCGGACAAAAGCCGACTTGATGTCCACGTCCAATCGCCACGCACAATCAGGCGATCGTGAGGTTTGGTTAAGACTTCGATTTCGATGGGGATTGCTGGTGCGTTCGTCGATTCGGTACCGATTTCCCCACGCTGGGCTGATTCGAGTATCTTTTGAAGAAACCGACTTAACGAGCGATCGGTCACCGATTGAACTTGGAGAACCCTTAGCAACGATTGTGACTGTCGCATTGCTTCTTTGGCTCGGTCTCTCTCCAGCAGTACTTCCTTTTGAGTGTTAAGCGTTGCTTGAAGTTGGTTCCTAACTTGTTGCTCTGCCTGACGCGTGCGAAAAGCATAATAGGTTGTCAGGATGGAGGTTATAACAATCGTAATCAACAATCCCCCGACCGCCGTCGATATACCGCGATTACGAACAATCCATTTCTTCAATCGGTACAGCAATCCTGGGCCAACCGCTTCCACTGGCTCGCCATTCCGGAATCGTTGTAAATCGCGTTGTAGATCAGCAACCGTCTGATATCGATCCTCTCGATCTTTGGCTATAGATTTGAGTACGATGAGATCCAATTCATGCATCGATCCTCCTGCAGACTTTCCTGCGAAAGCCGTCTTTTGACGGATCGATCTACGTGTTTCCATCGAATCATGTGCGGCGTCTAATTTCGAATGCGATTCCTGAACTCTCGACGGAGGTAGGGGGGTGTACTGCCAGTATGCTTCACTCGTCCACGGATACTCAATCGCTGAGTCGAGAGACGCGTCGCGAGGAGTCGAGCCGGTTATAAGCTCGTACAGCAATACTCCGAGAGAATAAACATCGCTTCGAATGTCGATGCTGCTGGCAGACATCAGTGCTTGTTCCGGACTCATGTAAGCGGGAGTACCAAAACGATCGCCAATGGTCGTTACGCTACTCGAGTCGTCGCCCGGCTGCATAACTTTAGCAATTCCAAAGTCGATAATACGCGGGCTCGGAGAATCCTGCGGCACTCCTTCGATCAAAATGTTCGTGGGCTTGAGATCGCGGTGAATAATGCCTCGTTGATGAGCGTGTTGGATGATTTCGCAGGTGGCGATGAGCAGATCGATGCGTTGCTGGATACTTAGTTGAAAACGTTCGGCGTACTGGGTAATGGTCAATGCACTGGGCACCAACTCCATAGCAAAGAATGGACGACCGTTGTCTTGAACTCCCACATCAAACACTGTGGTTATGCCAGCGTGCTCCAGTCGATTTATAACTTGATGCTCCAAACTAAAGCGTGCCAAGATACGCTGGGAGTCCATTCCAGGCTTTAGAATTTTCAGTGCCACATCCCGTTCGATCGGCTTGGTTTGTCGTGCACGGAAAACCAAGCTCGTCGCTCCTTCACCGATCAGTTCGCAGAGAACATAGTTTCCGATAAGTTTACCCGGAGCTAATTTGCTCTCGTCCGAGAATGTGCGAAAGACTAAATCAGGGCGATCCAAAATCGATTGGCTGTCATGGTCCCGGCAATGCATTTTGTGATGCGTTTCCAACAAACTCCAGATGCGTTGGAACTGCTCTGCGTTATCACCGCACAGAGTTTCCACGCAAGCACGCTGTTCCTCTTTCGACTCGTTTTCGATTGCCGCACAAAAGATTTCGTCGTCTGACATTGTGTTTCGCAAAGTAATTAGGCGTCCTCGGTGCTACTCATTCGATGGTGTAACCAAGTCTTGGCAAACACCCAATATCGCTCGGTCGTCGCGACCGATACGTTGGTGACCTCTGCAATCTCTGCCATGGTCATGCCGGCATAGAACTTGAGCTTTACGACTTGGACATGAATAGGATAGGTCTTCTCCATATCTAAGAGTGCGTCATCCAAGTCGAGCAATTCGTCCGCTAGTGGCAATGTTACGAGATCGTCATCGCTAAGTACGTATTGCTTAGATTGGGCTCCACCTCGTTTACTGGATTGTTTTCGTCTAGCATTGTCGATGAGAGTCCTCCGCATGGCTTCGGCGGCAGCGGAGAAAAAGTGGAATCGATTTTCCCAGCCTGTCACTTCGTTGCCCCCCAGCCGCAACCAAGCTTCATGGACCAATTCTGTCGGCTGGAGAACCTCCCGGCCATGCTCGCGACCTAAGCGGTTGGCCGCAATCTGACGAAGCGAATCGTAGACTTTTTCTAGTAACGCTTGGCTCGCGCCTGGTTCACCACGACGGACCGCTTCGAGATATTGAGTGATGGAGTTCGTCACTGGTGCTATCTGTGCTTTTGGAAAATCAGTAACGAATTGCAGGAAAATCGGAGCAGCCAGATGCTCGGAATGCTTTTTGCTTTGCGTTTATCAGCTCGAAAATTGCGAAAAAGTACATTTCTAATGAGGGTTTTTGCCATCCGTTTACGCATTTATGCTAAAGCCCGCAGTTAGGTTTGACTTCCATTGAGCATGCGCCCGTTCGCAATCTGCTGTCTCCATACTAAATCACGATCGTAAGAACCGCTATGTACCGATTTTGTATTCTCCACGTGCTCATCATTTTCTTGTCGATTTTTGCAAGCCAAGGTAGCGTTCTGGCCCAAGAATCGGATGCGCTGTCCAGCAATGCTCTGATTCAAAAAATCGAAGCTAAGAACTCGATTGCGAAGTTTACCGTCTCGCTTGCACCTGCCAAGGCTACGGTTGGCGAAGAAGTGACACTCTCGATACGAGCCATTGTTGAAAAGGGGTGGCACATCGGCGCAACTACTTCCGAAGCTGATTCGATTGGATTCCCGACGCAGATTCAGTTCGCTCCAGTTGGACTCGAGCCGATCGACGATGAGTTTAACTCTAGCACTAAACCTCATCGACAAAAACTCGATGTCGGAACTCAGTTGCTCATGGACGGCGAGTTCACTTGGTCCCGTCGATACAAAGTTCTCAGTGAGAACGGAGAATACAATGGGTCTGGTTCTATTCGATTTCAAGCATGTGATGACGCAAAGTGCTTGCCACCGCAAACAGTAAAGTTCGCGTTCGATAATCCTGCCTCTGGTGATCCGCATCCCGCTACCGAAAGTGCCAAGTCCCAGACTGCAGGTGGTGTCGAATACGCGAACGAAAAATCGGTTGGGAATGCAATGGTTCTTAGTCTCGAGCCATGCGAACTAACTAGAACAAAACCACAAATCGGAAACATCGTATCGCTTCTATTAGTCGGAAGACAAACCGAACGAATGGTTTGGAAAGCCACGATCACCAGCGGGCCAGACGAGGGCGTAAACATCTATCTGCCAAAAGCGAGAAGGTACTCTTTACGAAATACGGGATCAGATGGCACGATTGTTGGCAACACGGCTACCTATGTGTCCGTAGATCAGAATGGCGACGGAACGTTAGAAGGCTGGGAGGCTGCACCCGTCGATCGTCCCATTCGTATTCGCGACAGAATGTATCGTGTCAGCGATATCAACCCCAAGAACAAGACCCTGACACTGCAACAGCTTGACATGCCATTAAAGGGTTCGGTAGTCGGCTATCGATGCCCCGATTTCGAGTTTACTGCTCTCGATGGCTCGATCATTTCGAACAAATCGATCTTAGGAAAAACAACCGTACTGGATATCTGGGCCGTATCGTGCCACAACTGCTATGAAGGCTTTCCTAAACTACAAAGTGCTCTGGACAAACACACACCGGACAAGCTTCAAATCATCCTCATGACCGTCGATACCGATCGGAAAATCTACGACAGCCAAGCCCCAAGATTGTTTGAAACATACGGTGGAGGAGCTTGGCCTCAAGTCATGCTTCCAGGTGGTTTCGACGGAGCGTTGACGATCGGAGACTACGGATTCGGAAGCGTAATCGTTGATCCAACCGGTATTGTTCGTGCTGTCGGTGTTTATGGACCCGAGGTCGAATCCAAGATCGATGATGTGGTTAAAAACGCTCCACAAAACGCACCCAATATCGATTAAGTTACGAAGAGAGTCGCTGCGAGAAACCTACGCGTTGCGATGGACCGCGATAACTTGCTC
>JALOQS010000018.1 GCA_025459355.1 Pirellula sp. | reverse complement strand
ACCGGTTTGATGCAGAATGGAACTCCGAATCGCAGCGAAGAAGTCAAGCCGATGAGCATGATTCGCCGGACGATTGCATCTCGGCTGGTGCAGGCTCAGCATTCGGCTGCACTTCTGACCACGTTTAACGAAGTGGATATGCAGCCGGTGATGGCGCTTCGAAACAAATATCGCGATGCTTTCCAAGAGCGACATGGTGTGAAGCTCGGGTTCATGTCGTTCTACGCGAAAGCCGCTTGTGAAGCGCTTCGACGATTTCCATCCGTGAATGCGGAGATTCGCGGAAACAACATCGTATATCGAAACTACTTCGATATCGGCATTGCCATTGGCGGCGGAAAGGGGCTCGTCGTTCCGGTTCTTAGAAACGTAGAGCGAATGAGCTTTTCAGAGATCGAGAGAACCATTGGAGACTTTGCTGCTAAGGCGACCGCCAACAAGCTTATGCCCGAGGATCTTGAGGGTGGAACCTTTACCATCAGCAACGGTGGAATTTACGGTTCGCTTCTTTCGACTCCGATCGTCAATCCTCCGCAGAGTGGAATATTGGGGCTGCACTCGATCCAAGAACGGCCGATCGCGTTGAATGGACAGGTCGTCATTCGACCGATGATGTATTTGGCTCTGACCTATGATCATAGAATCATCGATGGACGAGAGGCCGTAACCTTCTTAAAGACCATTAAAGAGGTGATCGAAGACCCCTCTCGATTGTTCTTGGAGGTCTAAGCCAATTGGGATTGCGAGCGGTTCAAAAACGAGTCGCCGAGTGCGTTAACGCTTGCGAGTTTAAGATTGATCACAACAGTTCCCAAATGGAAATTCGGCAAACGCGACTTCGAAAACATCAACGCAGAAAGATGCAGTGAGGAAGAGTCTCTAACATGATGCGATTAGGATTCGTTAGCGCGATTCTTCCTGACCTTTCGTTGGATGATGTTTTGCATGCCGCCGCGGATATCGGCTATTCATGCGTCGAGATCATGTGTTGGCCGCCGAGCAAAGCGGAGAGACGATATGCAGGCGTTACTCATATCGACGTGCTCGCGCTGAGCAAGGAATCTGCCGCGAGAATCATGGCTTTGCAGAAGTCCCTGGGGGTGTCCATCAGCGCCCTCGGTTACTACCCAAACTGCTTGGCACATGACGAATCGGAAGCAGAACGCAGCGTTGAGCACCTAAAGCAAGTGATCACGGCGGCACCGAAGCTAGGCCTCAACACCATCAATACTTTTATTGGACGGGATCACACGAAAAGCGTTGATGAAAATTGGCCTCGACTTCTCAAAACGTGGAAACCGATTGTCGATTTAGCGGAGGCAAATGGAGTTCGCATCGGGATTGAAAATTGTCCGATGCTCTTCACGAAAGACGAATGGCCAGGTGGAAAAAACATTGCAACGTCACCGGCGATATGGAGGCGGTTGTTCAGTGATCTTGGAAGTCCTAATTTGGGACTCAATTACGATCCGTCTCACATGATCTTTCAATGCATGGACCATTTAAAGCCGATGCGCGACTTTATTGATCGCATTTTTCATGTTCATGCCAAAGACGTTCGCGTTGATCAGCACAAACTGGACGAGGTAGGCGTCTTTGCGTATCCGAATTTGTATCACACCCCCAAACTGCCCGGACTCGGTGATATCGACTGGGGGAAATTCTTTTCCGTTCTGGGCGATGCCGGCTATCAAGGTCCCGTGTGTGTTGAAGTCGAGGATCGAACCTACGAGGGCTCGATAGAAAACCGTAAGGAATCTCTGGCTCAAAGCTATCGGTACTTGTCTCAATTCGTTGCTCGCTAGGTAGATTAACGTGCCTCATTCTCAGATTGGCCCTGTTGCAGTTCACTTTCCCGAGAGAGTCGAAACGAACGAGGAGTTGCAAGCGCTCAACCCTGATTGGGATTTGAGTTTGCTCGCAAGTAAAACGGGGATTTACTCTCGAACGCTTGCGGCACCCGACGAAACCCCATCGGATCTTGCAGTTAAAGCCTGCGAACGATTGTTCGAAGAAAACAATATAGATCGTTCGTCGATTGACTATATCCTTTACTGTACGCAGACGCCTGACTACGTTTTGCCAACGACCGCCTGTTTGATCCAAGATAGATTGGGATTGCGGACGAATTGCGGAGCGCTCGATTACAACTTGGGTTGCTCTGGATTCGTTTATGGCATGTCACTTGCGGAAGGGCTCATTGCGAGCGGTCAATGTCGCCGCATCCTCCTTTTGACAGCCGAAACGTACTCCAAGTACATTCTTCCTGACGATCGTTCCATCCGGCCTATTTTTAGCGATGCAGCCGCTGCGACGTTGATCGAAGCAGTCCCCGATCGATCGCTTTTTGGTTTCGAGTTTGGCACTGATGGCAGTGGTGCCGACACGTTGTTCGTCGAGGACGGCGGGGCAAGAAAGGCTCCGTGCACGATCCGACCCCGCAATCGCAAACGCTGGAAGAGTCGCCTCTACATGGACGGCCCCAGCTTGATGAGTTTTACGGTGGGGGCGATCCCCGAAATGGTTCGCGATATGATTGCGAAAGCGGGCTTAACAGAGAATAACATCGACTATTATCTTATGCATCAAGCGACGCAGAAGATGCTGGAGCAGTTGCAGATTGCATTAAAGTCCAATGGCGATCAGCTTCCCATTCGGCTCGCCAATCGAGGAAACACAGTCTCATGTACGTTGCCAATACTGATTCATGACTTGCGACGAGAAGGTAAACTAGTTCCTGGAAACACATGTACTTTAGTTGGTTTCGGCGTTGGCTGGTCCTGGGCTGGTTGCCTGTGGAAGTGTTAGGTGCGACGCTCCAAAAAGCAAAATCAAATTCCTTTCGATAAGTAGCCACTGATGACCGAAATTGCTCCCTACATTCAGGTCGCTGATTTGACGGTCGCTTATCAGCGTAAACCGGTTCTTTGGGAAATTAGTATCGACATCCCCAAGGGGGCGTTGGTGGGCTTGGTCGGTCCTAACGGAGCGGGAAAGAGCACCCTCTTAAAAGCCATGCTGAACATGGTCAGCCGAATGAGCGGTGAGATTACGCTCGAGGGCAAACCGCTGTCGGATCAAAGGGAGCGAGTCGCATACGTTCCGCAGAGAGAGTCGGTCGACTGGGATTTCCCAGCTTCGGTGCTGGATGTGGTTACGATGGGATTGTATCGGAGAATAGGTTGGTTTATGCCTGTTCGCAAGCAGCACAAGCAGCTTGCATTGCAAGCGCTCGAACAAGTTGGGATTGCAGATCTTGCAAGCAGGCAAATCAGCCAACTTTCGGGTGGTCAGCAGCAGCGAACGTTTCTTGCCAGGGCGCTCGTCCAAAACGCAGATGTATACCTAATGGATGAGCCCTTTGCGGCGGTCGATGCCGCGACGGAGCAGTCTATTGTTTCGGTTTTAAGATCGATGCAGAGCAATGGAAAAACCATTCTCGTTGTGCATCATGATTTGCATACAGTTCCCGAGTATTTCGATTACTTGATTCTGCTCAACGTACATGCCGTGGCTTATGGACCGATGCAATCAACCTTTACATCAGACAACCTCCGCAAAACGTACGGAGGTCGCTTAACGCTGCTGGACGAAGTGACCGAAGCGATTCGTCGCCGTCACAAGTGAAATCGGCGAATGTGGCTTAGGTCTACTTATGGAGTTCCGCTTTTTAGCTCCACTTGTAATTTTAGCTCCACTTGTAAAGCGTCAGCGCCTTTTGCGACCGCACGATAACTTGATCGTTTAGAACAGCAATATGCGCCCAAGCTTCCTCGTCGGTCAGCTTTCTTTCAGAGACCAATTCAAACTTCTCTGGGTTGTGTGCAATGAGCCTTAGGTCTCCCGTTTGGTCGAGAGCTAGAATACTCTTACCATCGGAAACCATGCTCCAATACTCACCAAAAGGCTGGGTAACCCAAGCTTCTTTACCGGTGGTAAGATCGAGGCATGCGAATCGTTTGTTCCTCAAATGCATGTAGAGGTGGTTGCCGATGATGATCGGTGAGCTCATGTACCCTTCGAGCTTATTCTCCCAAACTTGTTTAGGCTTTTTGGGGTCGCTAACGTCGAGCAAAAGCGATTTGCCGCCGTAGCTGCTAGTGAAGAGTTGGTTGTTCCAAATGGTTGGTGTGAGGATGTTCATCCCGCGAAAGGCTTCGATCGGAGTCGACCAAAGGATCGCGCCCGTTTCGCGATCTAGGCCAGCGAGCGTGGTTCGCGACTGGACCACAAGCTGCCGGACTCCATTAATCTCGCCGATAATCGGACTAGAAAACGCACCACTGCTCATGATGTCGCCCGAGTCTTGCATGGAAGACCAAACGATTTCCGAGGTGTCGCAGTTTACTTTGTGAACCCCCTTGCCTGCTTGAATGTAGAGAAAGCCGTCTTCAATGATGGGAGAGCAGACCATGCCGAAGTCAGGAACTTTGCCGAATTTGGCTGCGAAGTCCAGGCGCCATGTTTCCTGACCGGTTTTCGCATCAAATGCACAGAGAACATCGCGGATGCCGCCAATGTAGAGTTTCGAGGCATCGGTGACAGGAGTTGCTCGAATCCAGTTACCGTTCCTCGCAGCAAAAAACGGAACGTTATGGGCACCCTTCCACGTTTGCGTCCAAGCGTTTTGGCCGGTAGACAGGCTAAAAGCCATGGCCGATTCCTTGCCCGCTTTGCTTTCGGTTGTGAAAACCAAGTCCCCTGTGCAAACTGGTCCCGAATAACTATCACCCAAGGCCTGAGTCCATGCCACGGTCAGGTGCGTTTCATCCAAAGATGTCGGCCATGAGGCACCATCCACGATGCCCGTTCGGTTAGAGCCGCGCCAGCCTTGCCAGCTGGACGCCTTGTCCTCGACCAATGGGCTCCCGGCGATGCCTGTTTTCCATAACGGTGATGCAACAACGGCGGCTCCAGCAGCGGAAAGCCCCCTGAGTAATGAACGACGAAGCATAAACGAGAATCCTTAACAATAGCTTTGAAGAAACCGAGTCACTCTAGGGCTATGGTGCCAAGAATCAAGTCGCACAAACCGTACAAACTGGCAGTTAATCACCGAAAATCCGGAAAAATTTCTTCGACTGCTGAGGTGTTGAATGCGTCGCCCCTTTGCGATCACCAATTCGTCCGCGTAGAAAAGCTAGCACGGATGTCGCGGATGTGCCCGCCGATCTAATTCGTTTCAGAAAACGCCGTTTTCTGGTCGATGCTTGATTAGGTAACACACTCCGTAAACCCGAAGCAGCCAATTATGAAAACTCTTTTTGACAGCAACAATGGCCCGAGTCCGGTAGAGTACTCGGTACTCGTGACCATATTGGTCGTGATTTGTTTGGCAGGAATCAGCTACGTGCAGAAATCGGCGCCCCCCTATCTGACACAGATCCCGGTCACAACGGTCCGTTAGTAATTCGGAAAAATTCTGTTCCGGACGGTCGGGGAGTTTGTAAGGTTTTGGTACCTCATCCCCCCGTGAACTTTTCCAAAAAATCATGCCACCCGATGGCAACGAAGTCTAAATAGCAGGCAGAATATCTTCTCAGGAAGTTATTTGATCCATGGAATGGAGCTCTCCATGCCTGCTATCACTCATCGATACCGATCCCCACTACTGGCAGTCCTGTGCTTGTGCATGGGTTTGATTTCGTTTGGTTCGAGGGGATTCGCTTCTTCGCACAGCATTCAGTTTCTCGCGAGCGAGACCGAAGCTTTGGCTGCGCGATTGCGGCTCGTTGAGAACGCATCGACATCGATTTGCATCGCCACCTATCAAATTCGCGATGACAACAGTGGCGGCCAGTTGATTGCTGCGTTGCTTGATGCGGCGGGTCGAGGTGTCGAGGTGCGTTTATTGATCGATGCGCATCCGAACAGCAACAATCTTCCCAAGCCCTTGATGCGATATCTCGTCGAGCATGGTATTGGCTTAAAGGAACGACCTTTCGATGTTCGTACCAAGCTCGAATTGGGTCGGCCTCGACTACATGATAAGTTGTTCCTCGTGGACTCAGCGGCCTTGATCATCGGAGGAAGGAACCTGGAGCAAGATTACTTCGGGCTGGGGAAGCGACGTTACATAGACTACGATGTGATTGTTCGAGGGGCTGTTGTATGCGAAGCCGAAGCGTACTTTGAAGAGCGATGGAACGAGTCTCAATCAGCCACACCAAGAATCGTTGGTCGCGAAGAGCTCAAGATGCGCAAAAAGCAAATTCATGCGTACTGGAATGACCAAAGCTATTGCGACGTTGTTCCAAAAATTGAGGCTTGGTTAGCTGAGCTCAAAGCCAGCCCATTGCAGGCGAGCGATTTGCCATGTCGAGGAAGCATCGAGACGCGCGAGTACGAGTCAAGTTGCGTTGAGTTTTTGCGAGATTTTCCCAACGGTTCCAAGCGAGCGCCCGAAGCGATTTCCAGTCGCATATTGGACGAGATAAAGTCCGCCAAGCAAAGTATTTCCATTTCGACCCCTTATTTCGTTGCTCCGATTTATCTTCGGCGTGCATTAATGGATGCATCACATAGAGGGGTAAAGGTGACGTTGCTCACCAACTCGCTCGCGTCAACCGACCAAGTCGTGGTGCACGCTGGCTACGCAAATGTTCGAAGAAATCTCGTTCGTCATGGGATTCAAGTGTACGAGCAGCGTGGAAACGATCCTCTCCATGTCAAGCTTATCGTGATCGATGGCCACAAAACGATCATTGGTAGTCATAATCTAGACATGTTATCGATGAAGCGAAACTCCGAGGTCGGCTTGCTGGTCCACGGAGTGGAGTTTGCGAACGAAGCGTTGACGATGTATCGATCGTTACTCGTTCGTTCCACTCACCTTAACGATGAACGCCTATTTCTTTACGAGAAGCGAAATGCGTCGGGAGACGAAGACAAACTAAAGCAATATCAAGGTTTGCGGTTTGTCGCACCTTTGATCCGTCGCTACTTGTAATTCGAATTTCTTTCGAAACATCTGGACCTCGGGCTTCTTTCGAGGCGGAAAATCCTTGATAATACGACCAGACATCGAACGCGACTGCGCACGGGTATTATGTTCCGTAAGAGTCGTCAGAATCGTGTGTGTACTGGACGAGCAAAGGGAGTTCCAATGAGCTTGCAAAGAAAACATCGAAGCCGATTCATCACTTATTGGTTTGTTTGTTTTGCAATGGCTTGGTTGCAATCATTCGGCAGTGGCAAAGCGTCTGCTTTACAGGAACCTGCGGGGGCGGAGCCGGCTATTCAAGAATTGGTCGACAAGCCTGACCAGAGGCCAAAATTTGTATTAGATTTGCACGGCCAAGTGACCGATCAAAACGGAGGAGTTGTCAACGCGGGGAACGTGCAAATCGTTTCGCCCAAGCATTTATCGGGAGTCAAAACCGTAACCAATGAGGACGGTCAATACAAATTGCGTTTAGAGCTAAACCGTAATGAGCTGCATAACATCCTGATAAGAGTTGAAAACGGAGAGCGAACTTTGTTGAGTTACGCGGTCCCCAGGATCGATGGTGTGGTCTTAGCGACAGGTGTAAGCCAACTGGATGTGCCGTTATTCCCATCACGTGAAATTGAAATTACCGTTGTCGATGAGAATCAGTTTGCAGTCGATGATGCCAGCGTCTGTTTGTTGCTGGGGCAGACCATCACTTTAGGGCCCTATTCAACGGGCAAAGATGGGATTCTTCGCGTTTCTGTTCACGCTTCGCAGGAGCTATGGACTGTGATGGCTTTGAAGAAACAGGTCGGGTTGTCTTGCTGGCAAACGCTCATTGATGAACAACGAAAATGGGAACCGCGAGTTCGGCTGGTGTTGGAAAAGGCCCAGCCGATGAGAGTTCAATTAAGTGGTGCGGACAAAAAGCCTGTGATCGGTGCACGTGTTGGTTTATCTAGCATCAGCACGGGGCTACCGGGACGAGCAAATTTCCTCGAAACGCACTTTGACCTGACGGCGGAGGAAACGGATGATTCCGGGGAAGCGTGGCTGGATGCGTTTCCGTTCGGAACGGTTGTGGTCGGTTGTTTCCATCCCGATTATGAATCTTATACGTTGACGTTGAATCACAACAAAGGACCCGAGTTCGTTCACCAAGTATCATTGCGAAATGTCGCCACCAATCGATGTCGAGTTTTGGATGAGGCTGGTAATCCTCTGGTAAACACCCGCATCGAGGTTGAGATGTTGCCTCTGCCGATTTATCAGAACCGAATTCCAGTTCGAACTGATGATCGCGGTATTTTGGAGTTCTCTGCCGTCGTCGGGAAGCCTTATATGCTCACCGCACGAACGGATGGCTTAGGAGCCGCAGCCATAACGGGGTTTGGGGTCGAAGATCAGGGGGAACAAGAGATGCAGGATCTGCAATTGAAGCCGTTGAGAAAAATCGGTGGAACAGTTCGGTTGGCAGGGTCGGGGCAGCCGGTCTCGAATCGACCTGTTTATCTGATGCAGTTAGGGGCCGGTTTGGAGGATGTGCGCAAAATGCGAGGAGCCGATGCCATCGCGGTTTGGGCGCGACCCATTTTATTCCATTACGCAAAGACAGACGCAGAGGGCCACTTTCAATTTGCGGTTCCGGATGGAGAGTATAACATTTCTCTTTATTTCAACGAAAATCACTCCAATCGGTTCCGGTTGCCGTCCGCAGAGGGGCTTCGTTTCGACTTGACCGCAGAAAATCGCGATTGATCAGATCGTGTCACTTTGTCAGCGAAATCGGTCGTGTGATCTTCGATTTCCTTAGCCGAACAGGTTTTCTGGCCACTTCCTAGGTACGGTTGGGCCATGTGCCTTGGGGGGCGTGCCAAGTGCCTTGGGGGCGTGCCAAGTGTGTGGTGGGGCGTGTTTGCGAAAAAGATGTGGTTGGAAATTGACGAGACGTTAAAATCGTTGACCATCTGGCAGGTTAACTGATAGAGGTTTTACGTATTCATCCCTCCTACCCCTCACGGCGTCTATGCTAAAGCGATTCTTTTACGGCAATTTGGTTCTGTTTACCTCGGGAGCGTTGATTAGTTCCCATGATATTGTGTTGGGAACTGAGCCTAACACCTCGGTCGTGTTAGGTGCGAGCGAGCTGACAGCAGGTATTCCTGGTAAAGGTTCACTCAAAGTCTCAGAGATCAAAGCGTTCCTTGCGAAGCCTGAAAATCATGTCCCTCTTCAAGTCGAGCTACCAGATAACTTGAGAGCGGGTGCGGCTGCAATGTACGTCCCGGAAAACAATCCCATGACGAAGGCGAAGATCGAACTCGGACGTCAACTTTACTTTGATACGAGATTGTCGGTCGACGGAACCATTAGTTGTGCGAGCTGTCACCATCCGGCAACAGGCTACGGTGCCAACACGCAGTTCGGTGTCGGCGTTCGCAACCAGACTGGCAATCGAAATTCGCCGGTGTCCTTTAATCGGATCTTGAGCAAGGCGCAGTTCTGGGACGGGCGAGCCGATAGCTTGGAGGCGCAGGCTGTAGGACCAATCGCCAACCCGATCGAGATGGGGCACTCGCATGAAGCGGTTGTTAAGTTTGCAACCGAGAACGAAGGCTATCGAATTCAGTTCGAGAAGGTCTTCGGAAGCAAGCCAAATATTGACGCCGTAGGCAAAGCAATTGCCGCATTTGAACGTACGTTAGTGACTGGCGCCGCAGCATACGACCTTAATGAGCCACTGCGGTTGCTCCAAGAAAACTTTGGCGAAGAGCTGTCCGATTTGGAAGCCTTAAAGGACGACGATCCCGCTCTTTTCGCACGATACGAGAAAGCCAAAGCGTTGGCAGATTCGAATCCTATGAGCGAATCAGCAAAACGAGGTCGCGATTTGTTCTTTAACCAAAAATCGAACTGCTCGGCTTGCCACGTGGGCGTCAACTTCACGGACGAACTTTATCACAATCTAGGAGTAGGCATGACCGCTGCCGAGCCGGATCTAGGGCGTTTCAGCCAGACAGGTGTTGAAAAAGATAAAGGGGCATTCAAGACACCGACGTTGCGAAACATAACGCAGACAGCACCTTACATGCATGACGGTAGCCAAAAGACACTTGAGGAAGTCGTCGAGTGGTATGCAGTTGGCGGCCATGCTAATCCTTACTTGAGCGACAAAATGAAGAAGCTTGATTTGACCGCTCAAGACAAGCAGGATTTGGTTGAGTTCATGAAAGCTCTCACGGGACCGTTGCCTAAAGTTGAGGCCGGGCGGTTGCCTGAGTAGATAGTTGCGGTCGGAAAGCCGGCGAGTGAATCGTACCCCCGTTATCATGATCTGAATGATAGCGGGGGTTTTTTGTGGTCGAATCGGTCTCGCTTAAAATCCGGTACTTGTCCGTTTCGGCAACCAGGTCATCTTTGCAGACTTGACATATTGCCGCCGCGAAGACGAGGATTGTGTATTCGATCGAAGAAAAAGAGACCTCGTGAAACGCCATCTGAATCGCATGCACGGCTGCCACACAAAAGAACAGTACCGATGCACTTCGATAAAAGGGAGGTGACAATGGGTGTGTCCAAACCGTCCAGGCGGATCGCGCAAAGGCTATAGAAGCGGCCATGAACAAAACGCCACCAATCATTCCAAGGTCGACGAGTAAGCTCAAATACGAATTGTGATGGACATAGCCGCGAATCGATTCGAGTCGAATATTGGTTGTTCTGTCATCGAGATAGGGACGATTGTGGACTTGGAATTGATTAAATCCGAATCCCGTTATTGGTTTGTCCAAGAACATCTTGTAAGACACGTACGCAAACGCGCCTCTCATTCGAGTACTCTCAAGCGTTTCAGCTTCGGTGTATTCGCGTTTGAATGCGACCAAATTCGGACCGATAATTAAGCCTGCCATTGCGGTCGCGACCGTTAACCCACCCACCGCCAGCATACGGCTTTTTCCTTCGAGCAGCGTTAACATCAAAATGATAACGATCGCCCCCGTCCCCATCCAAATGCTGCGTGTATAGGTCAGCAATATCGCGAGTAACAACAGAGGCGTGAGAGAAAGCACAAGAATCCAAGCCCATTTCTTTCGATAGTTGAGCCATAACGGAAAGATCCAAAGAGCGGCCAAAACAAAATTCAAACACATTCCCAGGCGTACCGATTGGAGCATGGGGCCTCGTGCTCGGCCAAAGTGAATACCCAGCGTTGGGTCTGCGATGAATTGGGGAAAGACAAGGGACCATTGTTTGGTGACTTCGAAAATAGCCGTCGCACTAAGATAGACTCCGAACAATATCAGCAGCCCCAAAGCGGGCCAAAGCGTTTCGACTTTTAATTCGGTATGCCGAATCAGAATGTACAGGAACAACGGGCACAGGTAACCATTGATGAGATGCATCATGGTTGACGGTTGGCCTTTGATCTCTTGGCCGATGGGTGTTGTCACAGTACGAATGAACAGCCAGATCATAAATGACATGACAATGAGATCGGTGCCTTTGAGCGAGCGGAATTTAATCCGACCGTTAAGCCAATCTACCGCGAATTGTACCGCGATGGCTCCGAGCCATATTCGGTCAAGCGTTAAAGTGACGCCGGGAAATCGAAAAGAAAGATACTCTGGGGGGAAGACACTCGTAGCGATGATAAAAATGATCGCCCCGGTTGGGATATTGTGAAATCGTACAAAGAAGAATGCCCAACTAAGCAGGGCGATCCCCATTAAAAGAGCTACGAATTCCAACTCAATTCTCCTTAATTCTCAACACAAGCGATTTCGTCCGTTATCGGACTAATTGGATGAGAAGAATGAAGGCAAAAATTGGGCTCTTACATTCCCAACTATGCGATCGGTAAAGGCAGCTTAATCGGAACAACTGCTTTTAATTCCCTCGTTTATCGCTTTATAAGATTTGCTCAAGGTCGATTCATGTTGAATTTTTACCCATTCCTAACTTTATCCCGAATACGCTATGAATCTACCTCCGTTTACCAAAGAACTGTTGCTGACGGCATACCGTTGGTCCACGAGACAACGACGGCTTGAGCTTGCACGCGAGTTCCAAATGAAGGGAACCTACCCGGCCACAATCCTCTTCTACCATCGCGTTGCTGACGTCGGCCAAAACTCATGGACGATCAATCAGGAGAACTTTAAACGTCATTTGGATTGGATTGAGAAGAACTCTAAATTCGCATCGCTCGAGGATATTCGCAAATCGCAGATGAATGGTCATCGCACTGTACCAATGGTAGGAATCACGTTCGATGATGGGTACAAAGAGAATTGCGATTTTGCCATTCCTCACTTAATCGAACGCCGAATCCCGTGCACTTACTTTGTTTCAACGCATTTCGTAGAGACCGGCGATCCCTTTCCTCATGATTTGGCCATTGGGCAATCATCTCCCCCCAATTCCAAATCGGACATCGCACAGATGGCCGCTGAGGGAATAACCATTGGGGCGCATTCGCATACGCATCCAGACTTTGGACAAGAGATGAGCGACCATCAATTGCGGACCGAGATTCACGATGTTCGTAAAAAGTTACAGGATTGGTCTCAGCAACCAGTTCTTTACTTTGCGTTTCCATTCGGTCTGGCAAAAAACATCACGCAACGGGCAATCGATTTCGTTTTCGACGCGGGCTTTGAATGTTTCGTGAGTGCTGCGGGTGGGCACAATTGGCCCGGATTCGATGCCAATCATTTGCAGCGAGTTCACGGAGATCCCGGCATGGCAGCGGTTGCGAACTGGTTAACCCTGGATCCTCGAAAACTGAGCTCGAAATCCAAGATTATCTACGATCGCGAAAAAGGACCGAGTTGCCCGCCGAGTTACCCGTCAAGCCTACCCAAAGCGTAGTTGACTATACAGCGTAGTTGACTTAACAACGCGACGGCTCGATCGCGTCAACCAATATTACCAAAATCACAAAGGCAAGATGAGCCTCTTAAAATCAGCCAATCCAGGCTTACACTCAGACTGTGTGCCCCACTCGAAGACGTCGGACGCGACTGGTTCACGGTGCCTGCGAACAAAGTTCATCATCACCAGCATGCCTGTCGGTGGCGCGGAAACGCTGCTCGTCAATCTCATTCGGCGATTCGATCCAACTCGTATCGCGCCCTCTGTTGTATGCTTAAAGGAAAAAGGTCCTCTGGGTGAGGAGCTTGCGTCCGAGTTTTCCGTTGATTCCCATTTGATTCATTCTAAGTTTGATTTCGGAGTTTTGTTTCGACTCGCTTCGAATTTGCGACAGAGCAAAACGGACGCCATTGTCACAGTTGGAGCGGGTGACAAAATGTTCTGGGGGCGTTTAGCAGCAAAGATTGCCGGCGTGCCTGTCATTTGTTCCGCCTTGCACTCCACGGGGTGGCCTGATGGAGTCGGTCGGCTGAATCGAAGCTTAACGTTTCTGACCGACGCATTTATTGGTGTGGCGAAATCGCATGGCGAGTTCTTGGTCAACTTTGAAGGGTTTCCTGCACGCAAAGTCTGCGTGATCCCCAACGGAGTCGACACCAATCGATTTCGATCCGATTCCGCAAGCCGGGAGTCGGTTCGCGAGGAGTTGGGGCTCCCTTCCCGCGTCAAGCTGGTCGGGATCGTAGCGGCATTGCGTCCGGAAAAGAATCATTCTTTGTTCGTAATGGCTGCGGTTAAGATCAAAGAGCAAGTTCCGGATGCGCATTTCGTTATTGTGGGAGATGGGGCAGAACGGGAGAAGATAGCTAGCTTGATCAAGTCGTCAGGTGCTTTAGCATTCATTCATTTGCTCGGCAATCGAAGCGATACTCCGAGAATCCTGGCTGCCCTAGACGTGTTTGCCTTGACTAGCCTAAATGAAGCCAGCCCCGTTTCCATTCTGGAAGCGTTATCGTGTCAAGTTCCGGTGGTGGCGTCCGATGTCGGCTCCGTTTCTGAATCGGTTATTAATCAGTGGAACGGATTCACCTTTCCACTGGCGGCTGATCAGTTGCTAGTCGAAAGGGTGGTTCAGTTGTTAAGCGATCGAGATTTGAGCATCGAGCTTGGGCAAAATGGTCGCGAGCATGTCGAGCGGCATGGATCGCTAGCAAACATGGTCGAGCAATATGAAGACTTGATTCACAAGATTTGGCGAGAGAAGCACTTGGGCAATCGCCAATAGAGGCATTATTCTTTCATTTTTTGGTGATGGGGTTAGCATTCTGCTCTTTACCCAAACTCTCTTGTTGTGCTAATTTCCGCAAAGACCCAAAATCGCGTCAAAAACGGATTAGACGCGGCAAATTTGATAATTGGAGAGGGAGGAGCCCCACGATGCATCTTATTCGATTGGATATCGATCGTAAAAACTCAACGGCACACTTGCAAGCGGGGCCCTTTGGTGGTGGTCTGAATGCGATTTATGCCCCTATGCATGGTGGCGGAGCAACGATGTCACGCTTCGTGAGAAGCATTCTATTTCGTGGCAATTATGTCAACGAAGTCTTTGAAACAGAGGAGGGAGAATCTATCGATGGCTCTCTCCAGTGGGTTGATGCCACGGGCCATGTTCGCATGATGTCCTTTGCGGGTGGTTCGGCCATGTTGCCTGGTGGGTTCGTTAACTCCCCTTTGCATCCCTCGCAAAATCCATTGCACGAGCATGATGCGGAGCGGATTCGCGGGTTAGGGAACATCTTCTGGGAGGGAGATGACGGGGATGCGCGTTGGGATGAGCTACGCGGTGATATTCTCGGCATGATTTTCTGCAGTCCGTTGGGCAGTTTGTCTCCTGAAAAACTATGGTGGTCGGCGAGTCGTTTAGGGGTGCATTCTCCAGCTCGTCAAGAGCTCGATGAGGGATATCAACGCCTCAAGGCCGAAGAGCATGATCTTCTCGATCGGTTACGAAATGCAGATGCTGTTGATCACGATCGCGCTTGGTGGGCGCTCGAGCGTGATCGATTGCTTGCCGAAATTGGCCATGTATCACAGGTTAACGCGACACCGTCGCACGCCTACGATTCGGCTAATCAAACCGTGGTAAAGGGACTGCGGGAACGCATGACCAAGATACAAGTGGAGTTGGCGAATCTTCGCAATGCGTTGCAAGACAACATCGTTGCCGAAGCAAATTCTAAGGCTGCTTCTTCGTACCCAAGCGTTTCGACCGACGTTGATGCGTTTCATAATGGGCAGCTTAACCACGTTTCTCTCGGCCGCCATCGATTGGATAGAAACACCAACACGGATTATGCGAGCGAATCGTTACGTCTCAAGTCTCGTATCGAGCGTTTGGTCGCTGAGCAAGCGGACATCGAGATTCAATTGCGGAATACGCCGGTAACCCATGCCGTGGAAACTCGCAATGGTTGGGATGATGCTCAGCTAAGGCAGCAACTCGCGCACGCAGACGAAATGTTGCGCCGGTGGGATCGTCGCACCCAATGGCATCGTCGCCTAGCGGAAGTGCAGTCGCACCTCAGAACTCGCTCTCCCTATCGTAGAACCTCGGATGGTTCGTTAATTCCAATTGCTGAGAAATACTTGCGAGAGCTAACGGCTGGTGCAGCTCGTCAACTGCCACCATGGGCCGTGGAGTCGTCGTATCTTCGCGGTCATGACATGCCGGTGGATTTTGACGGGCATACCGTCGACTACGGCTATCGAGACACCTATTATGACAGGCGATTACCTGCCAACGATTCTCGTCAACGCAAATTAGTGGATTTGGCGATTCGATTGGCGATTGCCGAGGCAGCCGTTCCTAGAATCGGACGTATTCCATTCTTGTTCGATAACTCGGTGGAAGGTTTGCGTGGCGAATCGTTGGAACAAGTTCTCCATGTGTTGGCGGGATTTGCTCGGGATGGTAGGCAGATATTGCTCGCCACGAGCGACGAGTTTATCGCTCGCCGGATCTCAGCGCACGGTGGAACAGTCAGCCGTATGCATGAGATTCTTCGGTATGCACGACCACGCTTTGTAATGGACAGCTCGAACTATCTCGGTATCCATCCTCATCTGCAATCTCATGTTCCTATAGAAGTCGAAGAGGACTTCAGCAAGCTCTACTCCAATCGGCCTGCTGCGTACGAATCCAATCCAATGATCTCAACCGATCTTGTGGATATCAATAAACAACTGGCGGCACTGGCCAACGAACAAGAAGAGCACAGCTGGTGGAATGCCGATCATTCGAACTACCAAAACCGGCCTGTTCGAACAGCACCCGTTGGCGTGTGGAACGCAAAGTATGGCTTGCATCTCGATAGCCCAGTGGCCGACATTCCAACGGTAGACGCTAGCCTCGCCGCGCGATTCCAACATGCAGGGATTCACCGCGTTGGAGATTTGCTACGCACGACCGCTGAGTCGGCAGCGTCATCCATGCGAGTTAACGCAGGGTTGGTCTACTATCTACAGTGTGTCGCCGAGTTGATGACATCGGTTCCCAAGCTGGGAGCATTCGATGCCAGAGTGTTGGTTGGCTGTGGAATTACTCGTTCTCGCATGTTACGCGATCTTGATCCTGAGAAATTGGTTGACCGCGTGGAGGAATTTCTTCGCAGTCAGAATGGGGGCGAGTTGGCGAGAACTGCAACGAGACTTGAACGAGACAGGATCAACGCGTGGCTAGGCGCAATGCGTCAGCGATCCCGAGTTAATCGTAATGCCGGCTACAATTTTGTGAACGAGGGGACTCGTGCACAAGATGAATCTCGCGATGTAGCGGGTTATGAGCCATCCCGGGAATACCGGGTCGTCGGTTCGCAGTTCGAATCGAACTCGAATCGAGATTTTGCGCCTCACAAGGAGAACGCTTCGTTAAATCCGTCCAAAGCACAGAGGGCGGTTGAATCGATTCGGATGCCATCTGCAGCCACGCCGCGCGAACCACGCAATTCTCGAACTGTTGGTGACTCTCGCACGTCAGAAAACGCCGGTGGTAGTAAGTGGAAATTCTACCTCGAACTGGAGAGCCCCGTCGTCGATGCTCCATCGATAGGGCCTAAGATGGCTGAAAAGCTTGCAGCAATTTCGATCGATACCATCAGCGATTTGGTTTCCGCCTCTCCTGATCAAATCGCGAATCAACTTCAGATTAAATACGTTTCAGCGGAAACAGTCGCCGAGTGGCAGAAGCAAGCCTTGATGGTTTGTCGTATCCCCAATCTTCGAGGGCATGATGCACAAATTTTGGTTGGTGTTGGGCTATCAACTCCCGAAGAACTAGCATCTGCTGATGTGTCGGCTCTCATGGGAAAGGTTGTTAAGTTCGCGAGCGGCAAAGCTGGACAGCGCGTGCTTCGCGGAGCGTCGGCACCCGACAAAGCAGAAGTGGTCGAGTGGATTCACTGGGCTCAAAATTGCCGTGCAATCAGAGCAGCTTGAGTCGAAGCAGGGAGACGAGAAATCGTGATCGAAGTGACAATTGACATCGATGAGATACTCGGGATGCAAATTCGCACGACAGCTGATTGGCATTCCTCCGAAGTGGCGAATGTGTGCGACGATGGATCCGAGACGCAGTCCTTGATATCGATCGCATGCCAGCAGCATATCTATAACTACCTCTTGTGGCACGAAGAAGATATCGCTCGCTCCAAGAACGTGTCGGACGCCGAAATCGCGCAGGTTAAGCGAAACATCGATGTCTTTAATCAAAACAGAAATGATTGGATTGAACGAATCGATGATTGGATCGCCGATGATCTGCTCGCTGCCAACGTGACCGTTCGTCCCGATGCAAGGCTCAATACCGAGACACCAGGTAGCGTATTCGATAGATTGTCCATTCTGTCTCTTCGCATGTACCATCTGCGCGAGCAGTTGGAACGAGAGGATGTAGACGACTCTCATATTGATATGGTTCAAAAGAAGCTTGCAATCTGCAGGCTTCAGCACGACGAGTTGAGCCAGTCCCTCAGGGAGTTGCTCGAGGATATCTACGCAGGCGCAAAACGACATCGCACGTATCGTCAGTTCAAGATGTACAATGACCCGACTTTAAATCCTTACCTCTACGACCCGAACAAAGCAATCGAGTAGAGTGTGGTTTATTGCTCGCATGTGTACGTCTGTCTAGCTAAGTTTACTAGCGGTTTGCAAAACAAAAAACGACGGGTTTCTAGCCCGTCGTTTCTTCTTGATCAATGGAAAATTTTAGGCTTTTCGTCCCTTATTCTCTCTCGCTGCTTACTTCTTGAACAGTCGGCCTGCATATCGAGCCCCTGCACCGAGCTCTTCTTCAATTCGTAGCAATTGATTGTACTTGGCCATACGATCAGATCGAGATGCCGAGCCCGTCTTGATTTGGCCGGTCGATAACGCCACTGCCAAGT
Source organism: Pirellula sp. (assembly GCA_025459355.1). Taxonomy (GTDB): domain Bacteria; phylum Planctomycetota; class Planctomycetia; order Pirellulales; family Pirellulaceae; genus JBKCUI01. The sequence continues at coordinate 17,186 of JALOQS010000018.1, read as the reverse complement.
CTGCAATCGTTGAGTCTTCGGTTTCCCCACTGCGGTGGCTGGAGATGCTGGTGTAGCCATTGCGATGGGCGAGTTGAATCGCTTCGATGGTCTCGGTCAAGGTTCCGATTTGGTTCACTTTGATAAGGATGCTGTTCGCAATTCCTTGATCGATGCCCCGTTGTAGACGTTCCGTGTTGGTAACGAACAAATCGTCACCCACGAGCTGTACCTTGTTGCCTACTTTATCTGTCAGCTTCTTCCACGTTTCCCAATCGTCTTCGGAGCATCCATCTTCAATCGAGCAGATCGGATAGTTCGCAACCCAATCGGCCAAGAAGTCAACCATTTGATCGCCGGACAATTGCTTGCCATCAATCGTGTATTTCTTAGTGGCAGAGTCATAGAATTCGGTTGCCGCAACATCCAACGCAATGAAAATTTGTTTGCCGGCCTCGTAACCTGCGCGTTTGATCGCTTCCATGATTAGATCGAGAGCCTCGCGATTGCTGCCCAAGTCGGGAGCGAATCCACCTTCATCACCGACCGCAGTGTTCAGCTTCTTTTCGCCCAGAACCTTTTTCAGATTGTGGAAGATTTCGGTACCTGCTCGCAATGCATCGGTAAAGGTGTCAAAGCCGAGTGGCATCACCATGAACTCTTGGACGTCTACGGAGTTGTCGGCATGTTGTCCACCATTGACGATGTTCATCATCGGTGCTGGTAGAAGGTGAGCGCCGGCGCCACCGAGGTATCGATAGAGTGGTTGGTTGGTAAAGTTTGCAGCTGCGCGGGCTGTCGCGAGCGATACACCGAGGATCGCGTTTGCCCCTAGATTCTTTTTGTTGTGTGTCCCGTCCAGTTCGCAGAGAAACGCATCCACGCCTCTTTGATCGATGGCATCGAAACCGATTAGAGCCTCGGCGATCTTGGTGTTGATGTTTTCGACGGCTGTATGGACCCCTTTGCCCATGTACTTGGATTTGTCGCCATCTCGCAATTCCCAAGCTTCGTGAGCACCTGTGCTAGCTCCACTGGGAACCGCTGCGCGACCCATCGAGCCGTCGACCAATGTCACATCTACTTCAACGGTTGGGTTGCCTCGAGAATCGAAAATTTGTCGACCATGTACACGCTCAATAAGACTCATGTGAGACCTGCTCTGCATATTCGGGAAAGGAAATAACGTTTGAATGTTTGCGCATTTTGTCTCAAATTTGACAGATTCGCCACGCCAAATTCGATCCGCTCTCCATCGATTTCTACCGACCCTGCGGCCCCGCCAAGAGAATCGTTTTCTCTAGGATTTTTGGGTTACGGGAGGAGCCAGCACAATCGTTCGTCCCGAAACGTCCCGGGGAGCCAGTTCTTTGCCGATGACTTCAAAACGGGTTCGGCCCTCGTACATTTCGAATCGTGGAATTAGCTCTGTCACTGCGGTTTCGATTCTCGCATACATTTTCTGAATGCGACTTTCAAAAAACTGTCCAGCGGCTGCCGCTGGGATCGCGACGATCAGCCCCGCTAACGTAGTGACGAGGGCTTCGTAAATGCCGACAGCTAAGAAGTCCGCGCGGTTTTGTCCCGCCGCAAGCTGAGTCGTGTCGTGAAAGGCTCTGATCAACCCCCATACGGTTCCCAACAATCCTAAAAGTGGCGCGACGGCGGCCGCAAAGTTTATCCACTTTACGTTTGCATACGATGCGTCGACCTCACGCTGGATTGATTCCGAAGCAGCCGCCTCGAGCTCCGGGGTCGGCCTGCCAATTCGCATTACGACTTCTTTGACGACGTTCGCCGCTGCAGACGGATGCTCCATGCACGATTGATAAACCAGTCTCGGATCTGCCTCAAGTTGCCGCGAAAATTGACCAAGCGATTTCCGGAACCGATGTGGAAAAATCTTGGCACTTCGCAGGCCGATGAGCCGATCGAAAACAAAGGTGACAACAATCAAGCTTACGAAGCCGATAGGGATCATGAAGAATCCCCCTTGAACGGCCAGAGTAAGCAGATTCAGCCCAGGTTTAGGGGCATTCTTTTCAGGAGGAGCCGATCGGTTCGCCGCTGCCTCACCCGCGAGTTTCGAAATTTCTGACTCGGATACTTGGCCGTTTACTTGAGGTGTGAGGTGGAGGCAATAAGTTATGGCGGCGAACCATGCGACCAACGCAAGCAATGTTCGCATCGTGAGCAATCGTCGTTCAATCGGATAGGTTTTCGAATCCATGGCACCGTTCCTCAAGGTTATCGATGGTACCCCGAAAGTATAACGTTTAAAGACCGGTTCGTCGAACAAATGGAATCGCAAAAAAGCCAGGTTCGTTCTCGTGCGGTTTTATGCCGGATTATCCTGTGCCTGAGCGAAGTGGCACTCTTAAGCCATTTGGGAAGAAAGAAACTGACAGACTTCGTGAATGACAGGGCCCCAGTCCCCGATCTTGTTTTGCCGGAATAGTTTCAGCGATGGATACCAAGGACAATCCTCTCTCGATAGCAACCATCTCCAATCGGGTGTAAAGCCGAGAACCAAGCAGGTTTTTACACCTAAGGCCCCAGCCAAATGCGCTAAAGCAGTGTCGCTCGTTACCACGTAGTCCAGTGACTTGATGATGGCTGCCGTGTCCATGAACGCGCCACTCGTTTGGTCCACATCGTCGGGCAAGCAATAAATCAACTTCTTTTCTTGCCATTGTTGTCGTTGTTCGGTCCCGGCTCCCTTTTGCAAACTCAGCAGCAATGCACCCTCTAAATTGGCTAGCGGCTTGAGCGCGCTTAATGGGAACGAGCGAAACATATCCGCTTGATGATCTGGGTTTCCTTGCCAATTGATACCAATTCTTAGCTTTGACTTTGGTAGCGTGCGATCGAGCGCTGATCGCCAATACTCGACGATTCGATCCGAGGGGTGCAAGTAAGGTATTGTTGCCGGTATGGTTTCCGAGTTGATGTTAAGCACATCAGCAACGTCGATTAAAGAGCAATGATAATCGAACGGCATTTGAACTGGCAGGGTCGAAGGGAGCAGGACATCGATTCCGTTGCAGCATTGTAACAACGCTAACAAAGCGGGTTGAGTATGCACGATCGTTCGGGCCCCCAGGTTTTTTACGACTTGCGCAAATCGAACAAAATGGATCGTGTCCCCGAGACCTTGCTCGGCGTACAGCAAGATGGTCTTGCCTTCGAGTGGTTGTCCCGACCATTTGGGTTGAGTGTACGGATGAGCGATCGCCTCTTTACAAAGCCAGCGATAACGATACTCACGCCAGCCTTCTTCAAAGTTACCTTGCAATAGATGAATCACTCCGAGATTTCGATGCAACTCGGCATCTTGTGGATTGAGTTGCATGGCTTCGTAATAATATCGAAATGCAAGATCGATTCGTCCCGTCCATGCGTGCAAAGTCCCTCGGTTTCGGATGGCATTAAAATAACCGGGAGCCTGAGCTAGGGCCGTTTCAAAACATTTGTCTGCATCGTCGACTCGGCCAAGGAATCGAAGACTGTTACCGAGATTGTTAAAGGCGATCGGAAAAACGGGTTGAATTCGAATGGCGTTTTCGTAAGCGGCGACCGCTTCAGCGTATCGACGCAAATCATGCATGGCGATGCCCCAAAAACACCATGCGTTAGCGTTGTTGGGCTCTTTTTGGAGCACTGATCGATAAACTTGTTCGGCCTGCGATATTCCACCACGCTGGTGAATTTGCCATGCCTGATTCAGTTGGTCCGCCGAGGATTGCATACGAATTGGATCTTTCCGAATCGAATTCTTGCGAGTTCGTGAAGTTGAGTCGAGTTAGTTGGTTAAAATCGTGATCTTACAGACTTGGAGATTCTCGCGCCAATACGATAGCAATTCAATCTTGGACTTGGTGAAACGACAGCAATGAAGAAACTAGTGTTGATGCGGCACGCTAAAAGCGATTGGAATCAGAACGAACCAGACAAACGTCGCCCGCTGAATCCACGCGGACGAGCTGCGGCACCTAGGATGGCGGAGTGGTTGCGAGAATCCGCCTTCTGGCCCGATGTACTCCTTTGCAGCACGGCCACTCGCACCGTTGAGACTTGGCAATTGATGTGCGAAAAAGACGGTGCGGGAGATGCTCAGGTCGAATTTCTGGATGAGCTGTATTTGGCTCATGAATTGGTTATCTACCAGATGCTATGCGATTATTGGACCCGTTCAAACGCTTGTGAGACCCTGATGGTTTTAGGGCACAATCCAGGGATGGAGAATTTGGTTGCGATGATAGCAGGTGTACCGTTAGAAATGCCGACCGCAGCGGTAGCAGTGTTTTGTTTTCCCGAGCTGCCTCGTCGCAATCATGTTCCACGAGAGATTTCCTGGCTAAAGCACCAGACGCCCAAGAAGCTCCCGGAGTGAAATACAGCCTATTAATGGTCTTGGCATCGACGTATTCCGTTTGCTATTCTCCGCCGGACTGTAGGAATAGGTGTATTGATTTCGCTGTGGAGACAAGGGAATGAATCAGTCAAAAACAACATGGTTGTGCCGATGGATCGAATCGAATTTGGTTTGGACTAGCCGTATGGTTTGTTCTGCAACCCTAGCGACCGGTCTCTTTGCACCAGCTACCGTTGCTCTCGGGCTCGATGCGGATCCGCAGGTAACGAAGGCTCTTTCCTTCAAGCCACGACAAACGAACGTAAACTACGAGGTGGTTGCACCTGCCGATGCTGCGTCCTGTACGGGCCGCTTTGAAAAGAAAGATGGCGTTGATGGCTTATCGGTCTACAACGCGAATGGGCAACTGATTCGACGTTTCCTCGATAGCAATAATGATCGACAAGTCGACCAGTGGTGCTATTACAAAGATGGCATCGAGGTGTACCGAGATATCGATAGCGATTTCAACTCCACAGCCGATGAGTATCGATGGCTCGGTACCAACGGAACCCGCTGGGCTATCGACAAAGATGAGGATGGTACGGTAGATTCCTGGAAGCGCATTTCGCCGGAAGAGCTCACCCTCGAGGCGATCGAAGCTGTAAAGGCTGGGGATGCGAAACGATTTAACTCCCTCCTTTTAAGCTCGAGCGAGATTGCAGATCTGGGCCTAGGTGAGGAAAAAACGGTAGCCCTACGAGATAAGATTCAAGCGACAGCGGATAGCGTCGCAGAGTTCATTAAGTCCCAAAAAAGCCTAAAATACATCACCGCTTCTACGCGATGGGCCCATTTCGCCGCTGACAAACCAGGCTTGATCCCTGCAGGCTCCGAGGGCGCTACCAAAGATGTTATCGCTTACGAGAATGTGATCGCGATTGTCGAAAACGACGGAACGAGTACACAGGTTTTGATCGGAACGATGGTCCAGGTAGATGGACTGTGGAAACTAACCGATTGTCCTAGAATCGTTACCGATGGCAACACCCTCGCTGATGGCGGTTTTTTCTTCCCCGCAGTTGCTCAAAATCGATCCGCTTCGTCGCCGGCAACCTCGGAAGGCATCTCACCTGCTCTGCAAACCCTGTTTACACAACTTGAGAAATTAGATGCTGAAATTGCAGCGCGACCCGATGCGGATAAACTCGCGACCGCACATGAAGCGAAAGCAGAGACCTTGATCAAGCTGATCGATGCAACAAAAGGCACTAGCGAGATGGAGTTGTGGGTTCGCCAGTTTGTAGATTCCATCAGCTCAGCCACTATGCAAGACGAATTCCCTAAAGGGCTTACCTACCTCAGTAAGATGGAAACGTCGCTTGCCAATATGCCAGGAGGAAAATCGCTTCTTCCTTACGTCGTCTATCGAGTCATAAGCACTGAATATCAAGTGGAGTCGATCAAGCCGAACGCGAACTTCACTCGCCTCCAAGACAACTATATGGAAAAGCTAGAGGACTACGCTAACACCTATTCCGATAGTCCGTTTGCCGCCGAAGCGATGGTTCAAATTGCGTTGAACTACGAGCTCTCTTCGGATGAAGCAAAAGCTAAGTCGTGGTACGACCGAGTCGCGACCAATTTTGCAGAAACGAGCGACGGCAAGAAGTCCAAGGGAGCTCTTAATCGTCTGAATCTTGCCAATCGAAAATTCGCCATTGCAGGTAAGACCATCGATAACAAGAGCGTGGAAACAGCCAAGTTTGCGGGCAAGCCTGTTGTGGTTCATTATTGGGCATCGTGGTGCCAGCCATGCAAGCAGGATATGGCAACGCTTCAAAAACTGACCGATCGTCGTCCCAACACATTTCAAGTTGTCGGAATCAATTTGGACAATGAGCGTGAGCGTGCATTGACTGCTCTCGATCAAACTCCAGCGAATTGGCCACACATATTCGATGGACAAGGGTTCGAGAGCGATCTCGCGGTCGGCTTAGGTGTCCTAAGCGTTCCCGTGACCATTCTTATCGATAAGGATGGCATGGTAGCCATGAGCGCTTCTCACTTCTCGGCTGAGATGGAAACCAAGCTAGAGATGCTGCTCGCTGAGGGGAAAGGTGCTCCGAACCAAGCTGCTAACGCAAAGCCAGCGCCGGGCATCCCTGCTAATGCAAGAGTGAATGGGGCTGCAAACAATCAGCAAAAAGCCCCTCCCCCTAACAACAATCAACGACCTGGTGGTCAGCAACAAAAAGGTCAACCAGCCAAAAACCAACCTCCTCGCAAGTAGTTGAGTTTTGCAATGTATTGGATCTTATGAACTCATCGAGGCTCGCATTAGCGGGCCTTTTTCATTACGCCAAATAATCTGCATCCGTTGGCTCGTTTGATGCTTTTGATGCTCAAGTCAGTACGCGACGCCATGAGTAGTCGTTACAATAGGCCAGAACGACCCGCGGTTCTTTATTTCGGTGCTATATGGCTTTAACGAATCGAATTCCTGATTTGCTGCGACCTCATTTTCGATTGGTTGCCCCATGATGAGCGAGGGATCATCCGACGATACTACGAAAGAGCCTAGGGCAACGAGAGACGTTAGGGCAACGAAAGACGTTAGGGCAACGAAAGACATTAGGGCAACGAAAGAGCCGAGGGCAACGGAAGAAAATCTCTGTCGGTTGGATTCTGGATCGTTCGAGCTTGCGGGCAATGAACGAGACGATATAGACGTTTGTCGCCATGCGCTCGAGTCGATTCCTTATCAAAGCGAAGAGCTTGTCGATGCTGCGGAATCGGCCGACGAGGCCCGCGTGATCCCTCGTTTCGAGCGGATTCGATTGGTGGGGGCCGGTGGATTCGGTGTTGTTTTTTCTGCGTTTGATCGGACTCTAGAAATCGATGTGGCAATCAAGTTTCTTAGGCCATCCCGAGTTTCGAGTGTGGCTCGAAAACGATTCTTTGAAGAAGCAAAAATTACAGCAGGTCTGACTCACCCGAATATTGTGCGAATGTACGATTCGGGTTTGTTTCGGGAAATCCCCTTCATAAGCTCGGCATTTCTCGATGGTGGCTCGCTCGCAGATCTGATCCTGAGTTCGCCAAATGGAATGGAGTCTCGCGAGGTAGCGGAAATTGGCTGTCAAGTTGCTGATGCGGTAGCATTCGCCCATTCCAAGGCGACGTTTCATCGCGACCTTAAGCCGAGCAACATTCTTATCCAAAAGGGATTGAATGATAACCGTCGGATCCAAGCGACCTTGACCGATTTCGGTTTGGCCAAGCGATGGGATCGAGAAATCGATCACGGCTTTACGCTCGACGGAGAATTACCCGGCACGGTTAGGTATATGTCGCCGGAACAAGTCCGGGGAGATTCCGATGAGTTCTCGATTCGATCCGAGGTTTTTTCTATCGGGATTATCCTGTACCAAATGGCGACCGGAACCGTTCCGTTTGACGGCGTTAAGAACTCCGAGGTTCGTAACCTAATCGAGAACCATCGACCCAAGAATCCTTCGGCGGTGATTGCATCGTTTCCGAAAGATCTCGAATCGATCATTCTCAAATGCTTAGAAAAAGAAGCGTCTCATCGTTATGATTCCGTCGCCGAACTCGCAAAGGATCTCAGGCGATTTCTCAATGGTGAACCAGTCATCGCGTCTCGTCCATCTCAATTACGACAAGCCGTATGGTTCGCGAAAACGCATCCGCTCACGTCGACCTTGGTTCTGAGTACCTTTCTCATTTTGCTTTCGTCGGCATCTTTGATCGGGTACGCGTTTTGGAACCAGAAGATCGCTACGGCGAAAGAATTCAAAACAAAAGTCGATTACATTGTTCTTTTCGGTTCGCTGATTGACGACGTCGTTGCGGGAAAAAAAGATCAGCAAATCCAACCAACGCGCAAATCGAGTCTTTCAGTATATCGAATCGCGAATCGAGTCGGTAGCAATTCTAAAGGAGCTTCGATTTCGATACCCTGATAACCCCAAATATCGATTTCAGTACATTTATGGCGTCACCACTCTTTACGTGTCGCTAGCCTCAGCGGCGCTGGAGATGCCGGAACAACGTTCCCTGATGCAAGCGAAACTGGGAGTTGGCGACCATCGAGAGTTAGTAGACTTGGTGTGGCCGGAGATTGATAAGTTCAAGATCGAGTTTTCAGAAAACAAGACTTACTCCTGCGCGTGCACCCAATTCAAAAACGACATTGCTCAACTTGCATTTCATGAGGAACCAGAAAAGCTGGCTCGAATAAAGGACGAGGTGATTGCTGAGTCTATTCTGCTCGCCGAGCAGAATCCCGAAAATCCGGAGTTTATCAAATCGGCGATTACGGCGGTTCAGCAAAAACTCTCCAAGAGTCTGAGTCTCGGTGATTATGACGAGGCAATGCTCCACATGAACCGATCGAATGAGTTGTTCAACCAGTATATGCAAAAGAGTTTTGATAAGCTCTGGGTCAAGGTCTACTATCTCGAAATGAAAACATGGCACGCACTTTGCCTTTTTCAAGCGAAACAAAAGGAGCTTCTCGGGGAGGTCTGTACGAACTGCATTCCACTCAGTAATGAGCTAAGAATGATTTCGGATTGTCGATTGGTAGGCTCGGCCAGCCAGCTTAAGTTGCAAACCATGGCTTTGCTTTGTGACGCTGCTGCTAGCGAAGACGATACTGCAAGCGAAGAAGAGCGGCGTCAAAGCCGAAAAAAGCAAATCCTGTTTATTTTGAAGGATCCCGACACTCCCACAACCGCACTTTCCGACTACGCTGGATGGATCAAATTGTTGGATGTTCCCGAAGATATTTCCTCGACCCTCGCCGAACAATTAGCATTGCGAGCCGGTCCTCTGTAAAGGCAGATCACCATCATGGAGTTCCGCATATCGTTTTTCGTGTTCCTCGCGATCGCCGTTCCGTTCTCGAGAGTTGGTAACTCTGCCGATCCTGTGCGGATTGACGTGACGCGGGATGCTTGGATATCTGCTTACTCCGGCGAGCAGGAAGGGAACAATGGTGCCGCCCCTCGATTGAAACTAAAAGGGATTCAAGAATTCTTTCTCATCGATTTCGACGCTTTACCTTACAAGGGCAAACGAGTTAGTCGCGCAGAGTTGCGAATCAAATCTGCCAATGAAGACTCCGCTATGCGAGTTACCGTTTCGACGGTCATGACCGAATGGAACGAGGGAACGGGTAATGGTTATTCCAAGGAAAGTGATGGCTGTAGCTTCTTATGGGCCATCGCAGGAAAAAAACGTTGGGGCGGAGATGGCACCGATGTTACGTCTGTCACTTTGGGAAATGGGGGTTCCATTTGGTCGTTTGGTGACGCGTCGCAGCGGGACAGCGAGGGGTGGCAACGCATTCCGGTTTCGCCTGAAGTGATGCAATCTAAGCTTAATGGCGATAGTTTTGGATTCCTCGTTATGGACGATGTGGGCAGTGAGTATCGTCGAGATGGTAATCGATTCGAATACCGTTTGATGCCAAATCGATTTTTTTACAGTCGTGATCAAAACCGTGCGTCTGCTCCTTACTTTGTCGTTTGGTTTGATGAGACTGTTAGCGTTTCCCCTGAACCAGCTTCAATCTCGTTAGCTCCTAGCTCTCAAGATCGTTCGGGCAAAGAACAAAACAGCGAAGCAGCGAGCACAAAGCCAAGCCTTGGGAGCCTGTCTGAAGTTTTTCGGGCGGCCAAAGATTCCGCTGATGGGATCGCTTCTACATCGAAAGGCATGCCTATATTCAACGTCGATGGAAAGCAAAGAGCCAGAGTGTTGACTGGTATGGCTAGGGGGGAAACATTGTCTTGGGTGGTGGATGTACCTCCAGGAGAATTGCAAATCGATGCACCGGATGGTTTCGAAATCGATAAGTTTGTTTTGCCGAAGATTGAAAACCAACTGGATCCTGCCATTCCGATCAATCGATGGGATCCGAAGACTCTTGGTTTAGCCCCGGATACTCAGGTTCTAACTGCGATCGATATCTATGCGACGAAATCGCTAAAGCCAGGTGATTACAAGATCGGGCTGAAAAGTTCTGTGGAATCAGTTTCCATGACGATTCGCGTTTGGGGGTTTCAACTGCCTGATCAACTGAGTTTCATTCCGCAAATGAACTGTTATGGTCTCCCCGAGAACGAACGGTCCTTTTACGAACTCTGTCATCAGCATCGTACAACTCTGAACTCGCTACGTTATGGCTGGACGGGAAAGGTATCCCAAGACGCTGTGCCCCGAAAGAAATCCGATGGCACGTGGGATTGGAGTGAATGGGATCGAAAGTGGGGCCCCCTTTTTGACGGCTCTGCCTTTGCTAACTCGCGACGCGGCCCCGTGCCGATCGAGGCCTTCTATTTGCCTATCAACGAGAATTGGCCAATGGATCATGAGAAGCATTTTCAAGGAGGCTATTGGATAGAAAATGCATACAGCCAAGAGTACTGGAATGAATTCCGAGGCAGCGTTCGTGAGTTTGCGAACCACTTGGAAGAGCGTAATTACAGGAATACGCTGTTCGAGTTTTACTTGAACAACAAAGTCTATTTCAAAGAGCAACGCGGCGGACGTTGGGATGGATGCTCCGCTCCTTGGGTTTTCGATGAGCCTGTCAATACGCAAGATTTTTGGGCGTTGCGAAAGTTTGGTATCGAGTTTTGGAAAGGGGTAGAAAACGTTAATGGGCCTAGATTCGGTTATCGCGTTGATATTTCTCGGCCGCAATGGCAGCGAGATTTGTTAGACGGCGTATCGAGTGTCGAGGTGGTAAGTGGCGCATTGCGTCAATACCAGACCAGAATTGTAGCGCGAGCAGAGGAGTATAACAATCTTGTTTACATGTATGGAGCCGCTAATTCGTTCGACCAATCGAGCGTAACGAACATTGCTTGGTGCGTGGAAACCTGGGCTCGTGGCGCTAACGGTGTTGTGCCTTGGCAGACGATGGGAACAAAGGAATCATGGAAAAAGCTCGATCCCCTGTCGGTCATTTACCCGTCGGACTTCGGTGCAATACCTAGCTTGAGACTCAAGTCGTTCCGCGATGGCCAGCAGTTAGTTGAGTATCTCGAAGCGTTTCGAGTAAGTACCGGTTTGTCCAAGAGGGAAATCGGAGCCATGTTGCTGGAGGAATTCGGACTGATTGGCCAAACCGTAAAGCTTAGCGAAGAAGATGCGGGTTCGGTTCGATTCGGGCCGCGAGAATTAGAGCAACTAGGCACCCTGCGGTGGGCTTTAGGTGAATATCTTGACAAGCATGCATCTTCGCCGGATTCGATATCAGCGACACTCAAAGCGAGGAATGGTTTACAACTCAAGGCCGATCGAAAAGCGGTGGCCATTGAGTTCGATCCATAATCGATTTTGACTGCGGATCTAAGCGGAGTTCCGAACCTTATTCCGCCGTGCGGAGACAGTGCTGATTTGCCATCGAGATCCCGCTCACGATCGCTCCGACGATTCCTACGAACCCTTGATCGGTACCGCAAAGAAACAGATTCTTCAATCGCGTTGTGCCGTCGAGCTGTTTTTTCGGCGCACCATAGACAGCACCGTTATCGTGGGACGTAAAGCGACGAATGGTCTTGGGGGTAAAGATATCCGTATCGATAACACGGCGGCGAAAATCTGGCATAAACCGAACGGCTGAGGCGACCGACGAGTCATACCACTTGAGCTTCATCCGCCCGTATTCTTCTTCGCTCAGCGAAGACCATCTTTGAAAATCCGCGATGGTGGTCAAACGGATCAAACCGGATTCGAGTTGCTGATTGGGTGAGGAGTAGTTGTAATTGTTGGGCGAGCAAATGACCCCCGTGCGGATATCGCAAAGATCTTTTGCAGGCTTCTCCCAGTGAAACGATTCTGAATCATTGTAAAAAACAATCGTGTGATCGAAGCCGATTTGTTTGGGTTGGCAATCCAATACCGATATAGACTCGATGAATGTCATCTCTCCGGCAGATGCAACCTCTACCACTGAGTTGTCGTCGCAGAGCCGCATCGTTTCGACGACGCCCGCGCTAGAAAGCACTCGTTTGCAAGTGATGACATTACCGTTTTCGAGTTCGACTCCGACGACCTGTTCGCCATCAACGCAAATTCTCGAAATCCCGCTTCGGAGTTTTAGCTCCCCACCCAGCTCTCGGTACCGCCGCACCAAATGTTTGAGGATGAGTCGCACTCCTTTAAAGGGCCTCGCAAAACCCTCGAGGAAAATGCTCCGAAACATGATACAAAACTGCCCCCAGTCCATGTCGTGCTCGCGTGCGTTTCCGTACCACATCAACGGACACAAGATCATTTCGATGAGCAATGGCTCGCTAAAAATTTCCGACAACACTTGGCGCGTCGAAAGTTCGAAATCCTCTTGCTTGAGATCGTCGTAGTCGGTGAGGCGAAGAAGAAGCTGCTCGAACGCATCGCGTTGATGAGGAAACTCGCGAGCAATTTCGGATCGCAATAAATCGATCTCGTTGTTGAAGTCGAGATTGACCCCTGGAAATGCAATTCTCGATCCCGCCTGTTCGGCCAGTTCAAAATCCTCCCAGCGAAAACGCAACTGCTTAAGCAATCGTGCCAGAGGGCCCCGTTTCGCGCCTTTAGCCGTGTAGTTTGTCATCGCATGCAACCCGACGTCGTAGTTGCGACCGTTCATGCGATAAAAGGAGTTGAGGCCTCCAATGGTCCAGTGCTTCTCTAGAATGCAGACACGTTGGTCGTAGTGAGCCAGCCGGATCCCAGCGGCCAATCCGCTCATGCCGGCACCAATGATGATCGTGTCGTAGTCGGTTTGTTGGGTAGACATGGGAAAATGGTAGTTCAGAGGGAAGTGCCGTCGCTGTTTCGCAGCCGCATTAGGAAAAGTAACTACAAAAAGCGGGGGCGTCTAGGCGCGGCAGCCAAATTGTTTCCGAGGGATTCGGGGACGCCTAGCCGTGGGGTTGAGCCGCTAGAGTCATAATCCCTACCGTTTGCAAAATAGCTGCGGGTCTGCTGATCCCTACCACCTAGGAAACAGCCGCTAGAGTCATAATCCCTACCGTTTGCAAAATAGCTGCGGGTCTGCTGATCCCTACCACCTAGGAAACAATTGTCGAATAAGGAAACTCTGCGTTGGAGATTCCCAAGCGGTGGCCCGATAACAAACGATGTCCTGTTTAGGTAGCGTCAAAAGGATTGATGCTGCGTTCCCCACCACCAAAATAATCTGTTGTCGACTCGTCGTGGCCACGGAGGGCTGATTCAGCCTCCGCGCTGAGTCAGCATTTCTAGTGAGCACCCGAATCTGATACAGTTTCGAGGTTTCCCCAATGCGTTTCCGAATTCCCCGAAGCATCCTGCGGGCGGCGATTGCTGCTAACGTGTTCGTTGCCGCGTCCGCTGCATGCTATTCATCAATACCTGGAAATCGCAACAATTCTTATCAGCCCATCGGGTTGATAGATGTTGCAGAAGCCAATGGTCTTATGACCTTAGGCAGAATTGACAAACTACCAAACTTCGTGCTTTACTCGCCAGTCGGCACGAACATGAGCAATATCGACGCTAACAACGGCCAGTCGGTGTCCGATATCGAGACGAAACCAATTGCTAATCTTTCGAACGGCAACTGCGAAATCGATCAAGACTTCGCCGGATGCTGGATGACTTGCCCCGAGGAAAGTAGCCATCTTTCTTCGGAGTCCAATACACCTGCCATCGAGGATCAAAAGCAGATTGATTACATCGATCGGCAACAATGGATCGCTTGGGCTGAATCCAGCAGCGATGCAATCCGAGACTCCATCGAGGTGGTGAGCAACTACGCAATTGAGGCTCCCTTTGACGCTGGTATGACTGTGGCCCAATTCTTTGCATTTTCGAGATCACAAATCGAAAGCTCAGAAAACGTCTCGCAATCGGGAAACATCTTCGTCTATGTTGTAGAACAAGTTGATGCGCTGAATCATGATGCATACTCAGCAGACAACTCAGCAGAAACCGACCCGATCCAAAACTCGCTTGTTAAAATCAACCCATTTCAGTCTGGGATTCAAGAGCTGATTTCGGAAATCGAATCGTCGATAGCAAGCAAGAACTTGGGGTGCGGATACGATCCCTACGAAAGTTGCTTTCCTAACGAAATTGCTGATAGCTCCGCAGTCTACGATAACTCAATCATCGAAAATACTCGTTTGGTGACAGAGGATGAGTTTATCCCGTTCCATGTGAAATTGCAGTCTGGGCAGTTTGATATGGCGTTGACGGACGCGACCGATGCAGGGGTCGGACACTGCGCGATTCCCACGCCAACCGCGGCCTCCACACCAGCCGATAGCGAGGGCTCGGCATTCCAGGATATTGCGGCGATCGAAAGCCACTGGCGACCACAGTTGCAAGCAGCTCGCTCCATGATCGAAAGCTGGATGGAACCGAGCTGGGATACGAGAAAATGGGAGTTCGTAACGCGATCCAACCCGGGCATGATCGAGAGTCGCTACGGCGGAACCGACCGAGCTCCGAAATTTCGATGGGATGCCGTCTTTGGACGCGTTGATGCACCGATGCTGAGCGAGATTCCCATCGATCCGAGCCTGACACTGGTTCACGATTTGTATCCTCAGCCGAATTGGTATGTCTCCGCGAACCGATTCGATCGCAATGCACCAATCGACGAGACCCCGATCGAAGAAACCGCTATCGAGCACGGGTCAAACGAGTATCGGTCGTCGGAGGTTGCAATCATCGAGCCAAAGGTTAACAGCGACAGTTTGCTACCTCTAGCTCAAGAAGCGTGGGCCTCGATCGGAAAAACCATTCGCGCTCAGTATGCAGCCACCACAGGATTATGGCAAAAATTCACCTTGGACTCAAAGCAGATCGTCGCTGCCCAGATGAAGAGAATCGGTAGCTTGCTGCTTCGGTCGGCTGATTCTTTGGAAGGAAGCGTCGGGCTCGCTAAACGAGATGTTCATCAGAACGATGGGAATAGATAAGGTAGCTGGTTAGCTGCGGTCGCGGGAGAGAGCGGTCGTGAGAGAGCGCGGCTTTGGTGGATCGAGCTTCTGTAAATCGAGGAGGTGACACGCTGATTCAGGTGGGGGCGTGTCGCCCGAAAACTACAGCTCCGATCAGCCAACGCTCCTCGAACCCTTGAAGTTATGCGAACAAAAAAAGCGAGCCGTTGTTGGCTCGCTTTTTTGTTTTCGCGATTGTGATGCTCCCAAACAAATGGGATGTGATCACTACTTCTTCTTTTTCTTCTTGTCGTCGGCTTCTTCTTCCTTCTTGACCTTCTTCTTCTTGGCCAAGGAAACCTTTGGAACACGAACTTTTGCCATGCCTACGACGATGCTGTCCTCAGACCATTTGTTAAGATCTTGAAGTCTTTTGATTCGTTCGGCTCGATTGAGCACATTGCGAGGTTTGATCGCTCCAGCTCGTACTTTCAAGCTCTTATCGAGTGTCATGAAAAATGCTCCTAATGACTATCTTAAATGGACCGACTGTCTTGTTGGGACCGGGAGCACATCCGTTTTCGAGCTCCCTACCAAAATATCCAAATATTGGGAGGGCGGATTGTAGCCGCCAAATTAATAGCTAACAAGGCAAAAACTCAGGTTTTCCGACTTGCCAATACCGCTGGCTCCCCACCTGTTATCGGCCCAAACGCACATTCTCAGCGTTATTCTCGACCTGTTGTCAGCTTTTCTCGTGGTACGGCCCCTTTTTTGTCGATAATTTTTGACGTCGTGTTGATTTTCTGACGCTGCGCCATAAACTGACATCATGGTTGAACTTACAAGAAAACAGCGAGAGTTGGAGCGACGAGCGGCTGAGATTTTGGCCGTGGCTAAGCCCATTTTGATTAACGAGGGGTTCCAAGCGCTGAGCATGGACCGTGTCGCGGCCCAGATGGAATACGCCAAGGGGACGATTTACAACCACTTCCCTAACAAGGAAGAAATCGTGTTGGCTTTGCTTGTGAGTACTTCACGAGCAGTTGCAACAACGATTTCTTTATCGAGCAGCTCATTCGGAACCATCACATTTGGGACAAGTCGTCGGATCATCGTCAACAAATGATTCGCCAATGCGAGGAACGCTGCATGCACGTCGTGGCGGGCATGGTTCACCAAGCGATCGAGGCGGGAGATTTGTTGATGCCTGGTGAGTTGAATCCCTCCGAAATGGTCTTCGGGTTTTGGGCCATCAGTTACGGTAGCCAGATTCTGACTCACTCGAGTCCCTCGCTTCACTCGAGTCCCTCGCTTCAAGCGGTCGGAGTCTTTAATCCCGTTCAAGCGATTCGTGTTCACTTCACAACTTTGCTTAACGGATTCAACTGGCGACCCTATTTAGATTGGGAAACATCCAATGCGTGGATGAATGAACTGACCGAACAACTCGGGGATGAATTTAAAGCGATTGTTATTGCTCGCGAGGGTAAATCATGAGTTGGATAACACAGAAAAATTTGAAGCGTTGGCTGCTGCCCACTATCGTCGTTTTTGGTACAGCCGGTTTCGCTTACCATACCTTTGGACATTCTGCTGCACCGAAGCCGCCTCCGTTTCGCCCAACGCTTAAGCAAAATGGGGAAGAGATCGTTGTCCGGGCGTTTACGATCTCCGACCAAGCGGCCAAGAGTCGTTGCTCTTCGTATACGGGCACCATTGAAGCTAGGTTTGCTGCGCCCGTCGGCTTTCGCGTTCCAGGAAAAATTCTAGAGCGAACCGTTGTTTCGGGGATGCGAATTCGCAAAGGGGACGTTTTGTTTCGACTTGACCCGGTCGACTACGATCTTCAATTGCGTTTGGCAGATGCCGAGTTGGCTTCTGCGGAGGCGATGGTTCTTCAG
>JALOQS010000017.1 GCA_025459355.1 Pirellula sp. | reverse complement strand
TAATTTATCCCAGTCCGAGAGGGGAACTACTCGGAGATCCAATCCAAGGAAAATCTCGCGCAAAAAATCGACTCACCTCTTTCAAAAAGACAGACTACGCTCTGATCCGGTAGCACGGCCAAATCGGAATAGGCGCTGCTAGCGGGTTCCAAGGTTTTTGGTGAGCCCCACGTCTTGCCTGCATCCAGACTCATTTGGATTGAGAGGTTCAACCGGGGGGCTCCCTTTCCAGGAATTGGTTCCCCCGTAGCGGATGTTGCGAGTGACCTAGGGGAAGAAAACAGCAGCATTCCGGGTTTCGCTGGATGGCTTACAAGACTCGCCATGCAAATGGGTTCCCAAAGATTATCGGCGAACTGAGGCTCTGACCAATCGCTGGCTCCGTTCGGACTGATCGACACAATCTTGCGGCTTGGTAGCGAGTGAGACCGAGTGACCATGATAACGCGATCGCCGGGAAGAGTTGCCAAAGTCGATTCGTTGGGATTGATATAGGGGGGCTTGTTCGGAACCACGATGCTTCCTGCATGCCAACTTTTGCCAGAATCATCGCTGGTAATGGTGCCAGTCGCAGAGGGAGCATGAGCACCTGATTTGCCATAGGCTAACCAAATCGGAACCACTAGTCGTCCATTAGCCAAAGCGATGCCATGCCCCGGCCCGGTAGCGATAACGTTCCAATCGTACTGACTACGAAACGGCTCAAAGGCACTAGTGATTTCCACGGGCTGACTCCACGTTAGTCCATCGTCGAGACTGCGCATCGAAAAGCAACGAGAGTAGTTCACGCAATACAAGAATTCGATTCCACCTGTTTTAGGATCGAGGATAGCAACCGGATTATTGACGGTTTGTTCTGAACGACCATCCTCCGTTTTCTTAGTGGGATTTCCCTCCATGCGAGTGCCGTGATGAGCAATAAACTCGGGTTGGCTCCATGTTATTCCGTTGTCCGTAGAGCGACTCATGTGAACTTCGATTTCGCCCCAATCTGAGGAACTATTTCGCCGCGCTTCGCAATAAGCGATCAGCGTTCCGCTCGTTGTAGTGATGACGCCCGGTATCCGATAGCGTTTGATCCCATTCTCCCCGGAACGAAAAACGGCCGTCATGATCGGTTCATCACAAAAACAGTTTGTTGCCCCCATGTTAAAAAAAGAGCTGGTCATCACAATCAATAGCAGGATGCAAACATGCCGCATGGCGAGTCTCATTCGGATTCCAGTAAGTTACGAATTATCTGATGGTGATTAAAGGTTACTTAACGAGGTATCGGGGAATTAGGCCAAGAGGATTAATCGCGAGTTCCTCGGAACTTATTCTGATCGATCCCCAACCTCGTCAGTGCCTTATGAAACCCTTGACGTGTCATACTGGCTTCCCTGGCGGCCTGCGAGACATTACCAGCGTGTTGCTTCAGCAGAGATTGAAAGTATACTCGCTCCGCCTGCTCCAAAGTTGCGGTTTTTGACGCGTCGCCAGAAATAGGAAACGGGGGTTGTCCACCCATCGATTGAGAATCCTGGGATACATCAGAGCCGATCTTCTGTTCGCTAGCATGCGAGTCTTCGGCGTTCTGGTCAATGGCAGCCTGGACATCATCGAGATCGATGATCGATCCGTCAGACAGGCACATGCAGCGTTCGATGATGTTGACTAATTCGCGAACATTGCCGGGCCAAGAATAGCTCATCAAGTAATCGAGTGCTTTGAGCGAAAGCTGCTTGATCTCCATTCGATCTCGAAGTGCAATTTGTTGGACGAATGCCCCTGCGAGCTCAGGGATGTCGCTTATTCGATCGCGGAGAGGAGCGATGACGATTTCGAGAACGGCGAGTCGATAAAACAGATCGAGGCGAAAGTTCCCCTTTTCAATCTCCCGTTTAAGATTCCGATTCGTAGCCGCAACTATTCGGACGTTGACTTTCGTTTCTCGGTGATCCCCAACCGGCGTAAAGGTACCGAACTGAATCATACGAAGCAGTTTCGATTGAATGAGCATCGGCAGCTCCCCAATCTCATCGAGAAAAAGAGTCCCATGATTGGCCATGCGAACTTGGCCGGGCCGATCACTAATCGCGCCCGTGAATGCACCTTTCACGTGCCCGAACAATACGGACTCGACCAGAGAGTCAGGGATGGAGGCGCAGTCAATTGTTATGAACGGCGCATCCTTGCGTTGACTGCACTTATGAATTCCCTTGGCCAAAAGTTCTTTGCCCGTACCACTTTCCCCACGAACCAAGACACTGGCATTCGAGTTTGCAACTTTACCAGCCAGTTGTTTCAGATTCTGAATCGCCTGACTAGAACCGAGGATTTCTGCAAAATCATTGGTCGAATCTTTTTTGTCGATGGGTAGCGTACGCTGAATGGAATGCACCAAGTCATCGAGATCGAGGGGTTTTAAAAAATAGTCTTGAATACCAAGACGGATTCCTTCGATGGCACTCGGGATAGTCGGACGCCCCGTCACGACGATGAACGGGATGCGAGGCGAGTGAGATCTCCATGCGTGAAGCAGTTCCAATTGCCGATTCCCAGGCATGTCCAAGTCAGCGATAAGGACATCGGTTTCACCACGTTTAAGAACCTCGAGCGCTTGCAAACCGTCTCCAACGCAACTGGCATCGAATCCGCGTGAACACAAATACTGAGCAGTGGTCCTAGCAAACAGTGGCTCATCATCGGCGATCAAGACTCGTTTCATGTATGCACTTACTCTTCTATCCCAAGAAAGGATGATGCGGGAAAAGTTTGGATAGGTATAGTCAATCGAAACGTTGTCGTAACACCATGCTGGCTTTCGACTTCGAGTGTTCCCCCGATAGCCACGGCCAGACTTTTGGAGATGGCTAACCCTAGCCCCGTACCAGGATGTCGTTCATCCACTTTTGTGGTAAAGAAGGGTTCAAAAACATTCGGAAGAACAGCCGATGAAATGCCACACCCGAAATCTTGAACTTCGATCGCAATTCCATTTGGGCTAATCGCATTCACACGTACGCAGACACTGGTATCCTGCGAAGACGCTTCGAATGCATTGCCAATTAAGTTGTAGAGAATTTGTCGAATCTCCGATTCACACACTTCGACTACAGGCCAGTTAGGAACCACGAGCCGATCAATCGTATCGCTTACATCGACCTCAATCGACTTGGACACATCGTTTGCTTTTACACCACGAATGACGTCTTGAATCAAGGCTAGCAGGTTGATTGCTTTCGGAGAGCTCGTGGCGGGGCGACAGAGTTGATTTATTTGTTGAAGCAGTTTTGCTACACGATTCAATTCATCGTCCACACATTTGAGCAACTCTTTTGACGTCTCGGTGGTATGGGGATCTTGCCGAACAAGCCATACCGCATTCTTAATGCCCGCCAGTGGATTGTTAATTTCATGAGCAATCGAGGCTGACACCTCCCCTAAGGATGCTAGCTTATGGTTGTGCAATCGACGTTGTTCGAGCTGAACGATCTTTAAGGCTCGCTCGTTAGCCAATCTCTCCAATTCACAGGAATGAGCTCGCAACGCCTCCTCCATTTGTTTGCGATCGCTGATATCACGCATGCTCATTCGCAGGCCAGCTTTTTGTCCATTTCGATTGCGAAAGGATTGCCATGAAACAGCAAACCATTTCGTATTGTTCGATTTGGTTGTAATCCGAAACTCAACATCATTACCCGATCGACCGAGAAGAGCCTCGCGAATAATTCGCTGAATATATTCTCGGTCTTCGGGAGTCACGATCGGCAGAGGATAGTCGCTCATTTGCAAGCAATCAGCAACGGTGAATCCGGTATGGTGCTCCACTGCGGGATTTACCCAAACAACCTGACCAGACTCATTGATCCATGATTCCCAATCATAGGTGTAGTCCGCGACCGCTAGGAATCGTTCATGACTTTCCCGCAATTGTCGTTCGGTTTGTTCCGTCTCAGTGGCATCTTGGACATACTTGCAGATCCAGGTTTCGCCGTTCCATTCGCAGCAATCGTATGCGACATTGACATAAAAGCATGTGCCATTAGACCGTTTGTGGATATGACGGGCCGAGACCGATGCACGATCGGTTCTCAATCCGCTTATCACCTCCCTAGTAAGCCTGGATGTTTCGCTCAATTCGAGAACGGATCGCCCCACTAATTGCTTGGCCGGCCATCCATAGAGTCTTTCTGCAGCAGCGTTTACGGCAACCAGGATTAGATCCTGTCTGCGAAACAGTAGTTTTGCCAAGGTCGATTCCCCCAGAAATAATTCTGGTGCAATGGATTTAATGACCATGCTGGCTGGACCTGGTAAGGGGTAGATTGCTTCGGCGCATCGATTTGGCATAAAGAGAAACGAGGATCAATCTAAAAGGGTATCGCCTCCGATCAGTGTAGCCAACGATCTCAACCTGGAAAGCACCCCGTAAAACAGAGTCCACAAAGCGTCAACGCCAGTTTACACAGATGTGTAATTAGCTGGACCTAGCGGACACCCTTAACTTGCGGAACATTCCGATTCGCAGGCGATTTCCATAGGATCGTACAAATCCGATTTTTTCGAACGCCTCGGCACGCGTGATGCTTAATGGGATTCTGGGTGTGAGCGGCGTAGCTCACACCGTTGAATCAAATCGGTACGCGTCAGATACGGATGTTTGACGCGAGTATCATTCACCATCTTATGGAGAATTAGACGATGATGAAAACATCGGTGCTTAGCTTAGGTGTATGCCTCGGACTGTCTCTCTTGTGCAACGTCAGCAATGCTCAAAACATTCGGGACCCCATCTCACGAAAGTTTCAGCCACAGTATGGATTCTTTGAGTCCAAATCGACTTCGGTTAAGCAAACCGGGGTTTTAAAAAGCAATCCCACTCACGTCCATGGGCCGAGTCGAGCTATTGTGACTCCACATAGCAAAAATCGTCCCAGCTTTCTTAAACGACTTTGGAAGTGATGGCTTGCGCGTCGCATTCATTGTGACCGCAAAACTCCTGAACGATGAGCGATGTTCGCGATTTAAATGACAGAAAACATCGCTCGCAATCACTACCCATCGGCGACATTGCGATGATTGCGAGCGTCTGTCGGTACTTGATAAACATACGTCCCAAATTCATGGGCTTTCTCTATCGATTGGCATCAATGGTGATGTCCTCGGTCGCGTTGGTTCGATCGCTGGATAGCGATTGAGACCGGATGACAGCTCGAAAGTTCTCGGGCAATCGCATGCCCCAAACGACAATCGCCCACAAGGAGAACACGAGCACGACAAGAATTAATGTTGCAATAATGCCTTCGCGAATCATCTGGTTCGCCATCCTAGCAACGGGTGCTGTCACGGAATCGGTCCGGGCTTGTACCAATACCCAAAGATTGGACGACTCTGATTTCTTCTCACCACCAGCCAGTTTGTTGGGAATCTCGACCCGAGCCATCGCTGCAATCCAATTGCCGCCAAACGTAGTGCAATCTGGATGTTGCGACAATGGGTCTATGTATCGATCGGTCCCGCCCCGTTTCAAGTCCACTAACGTTGTGGGATCAATCCGAAATGTCTTGTCCGCTTCGACGACGTTATTCCAAGAGATATTAGAGAAGCCGACATGCTGAAGAATCGTTCCATCGGAATTCATGTTCTTCGAACCAGTATGGCCATCGACGAGGACCGCTAAGCGATTCTGCTCATCGGGGGATCGGTCTGAGCTTTG
Organism: Pirellula sp.; assembly: GCA_025459355.1. Classification (GTDB taxonomy): domain Bacteria; phylum Planctomycetota; class Planctomycetia; order Pirellulales; family Pirellulaceae; genus JBKCUI01. Next base: position 21,117 of record JALOQS010000017.1, on the reverse strand, counting down.
CGGCATATCCTTGGGCAGCAGATCCAAATCTCCCAGTTGAATTGTGAGGACCAAAACCCCCACGATCTGCGGATTGGACTCATCCGGCTGACCTCCTGACGCTTTAGCCTGCCACACAGGCGTGGACACGGCAATCTTCCAGCGGTTGGTTGTTGTGGAGAGAAAGGGTGCACTCAAGTGCGGTTGCTTAACGGGTCCAAAAACTGTTTTCGGATCATCCCGATCCGCGTCATCCGCTTGTCCATTGAAATAATCTCGGTAGGCGAAGTTTGATCCTACCTTAGTTGTGGCTAGTTCATCGGAACTGGCCCATCCGATCATGGTACCGCGATGATCGGTCAAGAAAAGACTGTCAAAACGTGGCGTTTGAGCTCTGGTCTCCGAAGCTCTCGACAAATACTCGAATCGGCGCACCAAATAAGACTCCAGTGCATTCTGTTGTTCAAGTCCCCCGAGCCGCGATCGTTCTCGCTCCGTGGCATCCCGTTCGAGCTGAGACATATAGTCTTGGCCCGCTTCGCTCAGACATTTTTCAATACGATCGAGCAAATCTGCTTGAGACGCCTCCTCCTCAACGGTTTCAAACAAAGACTCGATTTCTTTCTCCATGGTCCGCGCTCCGAGACGAGCCGCGAACAAATTGTTTTGAAGCACCATCTCTTTTAACTCGGCGGAGGACTCTCGCTCAGCGACTCCGACTCCTCGCCAAAAGAAGACCGCCATCACAATGAGCAATAAAACCGGCCCGACGATCCCCAGCAACTTGAGTGGTAGATTCAGTTTTGCCATGTTTCGACGCTCGACCGCTTCGATCACTTGCTGAACGTTCTCAAACCGATCTTCTGGTTTCTTTGCCAAACATCGATCAATCATCGCCGACAGCCATCGATCCATTCCAGGAACTCGATAGTGCGCTCGTGGGAAATGCGATTTATAGATCGTGTCGCGATACCGCTTGAGCCGCTCTTCGAGGCTGGTTGCCGTATCAAGCGTCGTGACCGTATCGGGTGTGCGATACGGCGGGGTGCCAACCAACATGCAGTAGAGAATGGCTCCGAGTGCGTAAACATCCCAACGAGCATCGGGTGAAGCGTTCAAATCAGCTTGTTCGGGAGCCATGTAGAACAATGTTCCCAGTGATGGCGTTTGCTCATCGGTCAATCGACTTTGCCCAAAGTCTGCCAATCTCGGATGCAAATCAGGGTCCAACAAAACATTGGCAGGCTTAAGATCGCAGTGCAACACCCCTTTGCCGTGCGAGTGGTTCAGTCCACGTGCGATATCGACAAACAGCGACACGGCCTCAGCTAACGGAATTTGTCCCCGTTTGCGAATCAATTCGTCGAGCGAACCGTTCTCGAGATACTCCATGACGTAGTACGGAGGCTCGGAATCCCAGCCGACTTCGAGCACCTGAACGATGAGTCGGTTGCCTGCCATGCTAACAAGGTTCTTGACCTCGCGAGATAGCAACGACCAATTGACACCCCCACGGTGCAGATAAAACTTGACAGCGACCGTCCGGCCCGTGTTAAGATTCGTACCCACCCAGACTTGTCCGAACGCCCCTTGTCCTAACAATCTTTCGAGCTTGTACCCCGGAACTTGGGCGGGTGGGACCGTCGCACGAAGCGATAGTTCCTCGGCGCGCATCTGCTCGCCCATCGTTTGATGGAGAGTATGGCTGGGTGTATGTTTATCGGATCCAGGTGACAATCTTTGGAATTTTAGCCGTTATTATTGGAAAACTACGATGGTCGCAGCAACAACCACCTCCGTTATGCTTGGTATAAATGGTACCGCATTTATACTCGTTGCATAGAATCCACCAGCCAAGTCACAACAAATCCAATCGAGACGGCACGCCGGACGTTAACTCCGAACGCGTCCAATCTCTGCAGCAGGACGGGCAATCTCAGCAGCAGGATGGGCAATCTCAGCAGCAGGATGGGTCCATGAGGAATGTGAGGAACCAGAATTGAAATCACGCGATAACCTTCGAATCGTTTTTGTATGCTGTCTGCTCGTTCTAGTTTCGGGTTGCCGGGGATGCAACTCTACAACGCCCAAGGAGCCGCCCAAAGACATTGGCGATGCCAAAAAAAATCAGCGAGTCATTTCAGATCGTACAGCGACCATCCCTAGCGAATCGGGAGTTGTCATCAGCTACGTAAAGCCTGGCCACTGGTACCAAGCGAACGCTCGCCTTACGGCCAATCAGCAAGACGAAGCGCTCACCGTTTCCATTTCGCCTATCGATCGGCTGGGTAAAGAGGTCCCTATGAATTCAGGTACCGCCCCCATCCGATATCAGCGAAGTGTGTCACTGGCTAAAGGACAACAAAAGAGTGTTTCGCTCATGTATCTCCAGCCCGATGTTGCATTGGGCTCATTCGAAGAAGTCATGGATTTTTCCAAGGAGACCACCCCAGCTCAACTCCGCATCCAGTATTCGGCCAAGGGCTACGGTACTCCCATGCTTCAAGAGAGCAACCCGCTGCGTTTGCTTTACGGCTATCAATATTGCCTGGTAACGTTATGTCGCGATCCAGCAAGATATTCTTTCTTGAGAGCACTGGACTGCACCACTTGGTCCTCCCACATAAAAGGTCCGGACGAACGTGTAACGCCCCATCGAATCCTCGACCTTAAAGAAGACGAGTTGGCGACCCAGTTTCCAAGTCGGTTTTATGCGATGACATCGATGTCCCACTTTATGATCCATGACGGATCTCCCGCATTGTTGAATATTGACCAGCAACAAGCGGTCATCGATTGGCTTCACTTCGGTGGCACTATCATTATCAACGGCGTCGATGGATTGGATCGAGTCGAATCGAGCTTTCTCCGTGACTATTCGCCTCTCGTTAGCTCTACGACATCCTCTTGGTCTGAAGAAGACTCGAATGTGCTTAATCAAGGGTGGACCATTCCGAGATTCGATGACGCGGCTCCCATTGCGTTTACTCCGACACGAGCCATCCCCAAGCTGAATGGTAAACTCGCTGACGGCGCGCGATGGATCGAATCGCTGGAAGGCTTGGTCGCGGAAAAGTTTGTTGGGCGAGGTCGAATCGTTCTGGCGACATTTCCGATGAACGAACCGAGCTTTATGCGATGGCCATCGTATTCCTCGTTGATTCACAACGCGATTCTTCGCATGCCTTCGCGAACAATAGCCAAACCCGATCTCGATACGCCTCCGAAAGCCAATCCCTCAATCAATACGCCCATCGATTCCAGCCTGACTAGCGATATGGAAGTCGCGCCAACTTTTGACACAACTTACGCTGGAGACTATCAAGGAACCGAACTTAATCCGTTTCATAGCACTAGGCTTCGAATCTGGGCACGAGATTTAGATAGCTCCACAAATTTCAGACGTTCCAAAGATAAAGACGGCAGATCAAACAACAGCAGGGAACAAGCCGAGGACTTGACGGCCTCGAGCGATTTCCCAACCGGCAAGAAAACGGGGCTCGGTGGCTGGAACTCCGAATCGAATGTTCTCGCCAGCGCTAAATTGAGCTTGGCAGAGTCCTCGGGAATCACGGTCCCTAAGATTAAAACGATCGTGTGGCTTCTTCTTGGCTATCTTGTCGTGTTGGTGCCGATCAATTGGGCCGTCTTTCGCTTAGCAGGCAAAGTCGAATACGCTTGGGTTATGGCTCCGATTATTGCAGTGATCGGCGCATTTGTTGTCGCAAGAAGCGTGCAACTAGACGTCGGTTTCTCTCGCAGCCAAACATCTTACGGCTTTCTCGAATGTCATGCCGGCTATGAACGCGGCACGTTGTCTAGCTATGTTGCCCTGTACACATCCTTGACCACTAACTACCAGGCCCTTTTTCCTGATGACAAAGGGATCGTCACTCCGCTACCTCAATCGTCTGAGGATGCGACCGCCCGCAGGAGGTTGAGTGTTGATGGCTATGACTACTCGTTTGCTAGCGACGACGGAGTTGGATTGATCAAGACTCCCGTTCTATCCAACACAACAGGCTTGATCTATGCCGAGGAGATGTGCGACCTCGGTGGCTCATTCGAGGTGAATCTAGACAACGCTAATAACAAACTAACCATCAACAATCTGAGTGCGATTGGTCTGCGTGATGTCGGTGTTATCGGGGTCGGAGACGATGACCGATTAGTACGTTGCTGGGTCGGAGATTTAGAGCCCGATCAACAAACCGATTGCGAACTGAAGCGCTACCGAAGCAACGACAAATGGCATGACCGATGGCAGCAGAACCCGACTTTAGCTCGCCCCGATCTGACGTTAGATGACGGAACCGACTGGACGTCTAGCAAACTGCAAAATGAATTGTATCTAGGCAAAATGCTTGAAGTGATCACAGACCAATACCCACTCACTCGGGGCGAATTCATCGCTGTTGGATGGACGGAAGAGAACTTGTCAAAGCTGACCATCTCGCCACAAACTAACCAAAACAAACACCGAACTCTCATTCTAATCCAATTGAAGACCGCTAATCTAGAACCGGTCAAACCGGATGAAATCATCTTCCCTGTGCCAAAGGCTGAGTTGGCAGAATGAATCGGCAGCGACAGAATCAGTTAGAACGGCTTCAGCTCGAACGATATCAGTTTGAACGGAATAGGCTGCGGGTACTATCGCTATTCCAATGCACAATTCCGATTTGCGATTTTGGTGGTTGTAAAGCATGATATTACGATCATCAAGCATCGCATTCGTATTCTATCTGGTTCTGGCTTGCCTATCGACTTGGCCGCTTGCGCGGTCCTTTTCTACCAGGCTGCCGATTGGAACAGAACCTTGCAGAACCGTCCCTCTGTTCAACTTATGGACGCTGGAATGGAATGTGCGGAGCGTGAACAACGGCACACTCTATTGGTCGCAAGACTATTGGGATGCTCCCATATTTTTTCCGGCAAAGGACAGCTTTGCCATGTCAGAGGCACAACCAATCCTGGCTTTGATGGCCCCGATTGCTTGGTTAACGGGCTCGACGATTGCAGCTTACAACTCGTACATTATTCTTTCGCTGGCTTTGAACGGATGGTTCGCAAGACGACTCTTGATAGGCCAAGACTTTGCTGCCTGGATTGCTGCGATGGGGGGCTGCGGAATGTTGCTCTTACCTGTTGTACACTGGCAACTGGGGGTTTCTCAACTTGTTCCTGTTTGGGGAATCATTTGGGGGTGGGATGTTCTCTTGCGATGGGCGAAACCAACGCCGACAATCCCGATCAGCGAGTCGATCGCAGCCCCCGAGATGACGAGAACTTATACCCATCGCGCAACTCTGCGTGAAGGGCTCGAATTGAGCGGAGCTTGGATTGCCACCTTTGCCATGAGTGTTCACCATGGTTTGTTTGCCAGCGTCATTTATGCGTTGGCATTAATGGTGTTGGTGTCGCTTCATTTTCGCGATCTCAACATTCTAAAACGAATCGTATCGGCTCATTTGATCGCCGCGATTTTAGTGGGGCTCGTGATTGGGCCCATGTTATGGCGTCATCATCGTGTTAGTAAAGAAAATGGATTTGAGCGAGAGGCGAGCTTAGTCGAACAATTGTCTGTTTGGCCATCGCAGTATTTAACAACCTACGGGCATTCCATTTCGAATTGGATCGTGGGTAATGGATGGGAAACCCAAACAGGCTGGACCATCGGAGCGGGGTTGTTCACCACGGTGCTCGCCACGATAGGATTGATCGCGGGACTATTCACCCCCGCCCATCGTCGCATGGCTCTCGTCCTTTTCGCAGTTAGTTTTGTTTCGTTTCTGTTTTCCATGGGAAACCATTTATCGTTGGGTGGCTGGTCTGCGTGGGATAGCCTCGTGAATTATGTGCCTGGCTTTTCGCAAGTTCGCAGTGCTTATCGCTTCATTTACTTCTTGCAGATTGCGATTCTCCTTTCTGCCGCGATGGGAGTTCAATGGCTATGTCAGGGAAAAACTCATTGGCGTCGAGGCATTGCGATACTTGCAGCGATTCTCTGCACGATCGATCCCTGGCCGTGTCAAGTTAGGCTCGGGACAACCCCGAATACGGGAGAAGCACGCTCCGGCTGGATCGAGGTACTGCGCAAAGAGCCCGCAGGTGGGGTTGTTGTTCTGCCGCTTCTCGATGGCGGCAATGTTCACGACTACGAAATCGTTACAGAATGGATGCTAGTAGGGCTCGACACAGGCAAGCCTTTCGTAAACGGCTATTCCGGGTTCTTTCCTAAACCTCAATTGGAACTCGCAAAGCGAATCTACAGCAGTGGGCTAAATCGCGGGTCTGTCGAAGAACTAAGCAGGCTCGGCGTTCGTTACATTGTCGTGAGTCCGTTCAATCTGCTCAAAATCGAGCTAGGGCAATCAGGATTGGAGATTATCGAATCAAGCCAAGATAACTGGCATGTTTTGCGTATTCCGGAGCCAATCAAGGAAACGGAATAATCTTTTGCGGATCTTCTACGGGTTGCTGTGCGACATGAGGAAGCAAGCTACAATGTCAATACAGTGCGATTGAGTTATGCAGCCTCAATCGATTGATGTGACAGTGTATTCCCATCCCTCCACCGCAATGATCAATAGTGTCCCAAGAATTTGAAACGGACTCCTTGGATCGCCCCGGCACTTCCTCTCCACCGCGTGGCTTGCTACTCCTATTCGCGATTGCGGCGATTGCATCTGGAGTTGGTATCCTCTTGTATGCGACCAGCCATTCCGAGCCAACCGCAGGCAAACGTAAGAACCTTGCTGCCGATTCGGCGAACCCTGCCGCGTCACCCATGGCGGCACTATCGCCTGTTGATATGAAACAAGCGGTCGCTTGGTTGCAAGAAAAACATGGAATCAGTAACCCGAGTGATGTCGAGATTATTCTTGCTGCAGGAGGTCTAGCCGTTTCAGCAGAGGACTACGAAAAAGCGACGCTATACTTTAGCCAAGTCAAAACAGAAATTCCTCGCTTTGGTATGACGGCGAGGCTTGAACAAGGCGTTGCACAGCTCAAGCTCAATTTCGCAACACCTGCCGAACAGAATCTCAAGGCGTTCCTCGATGCGGCGAGGTCCGCAGAAAATCCAGATCCCAGTCAAGTCCTAGACGCATTCAAGTGGCTGACTTACCTCATGTCGGTTCAAATTCGACAGGAAGAGCGAAAACAACTTCTCGAGGAGCAGCACGCGATTGAACTGGCCGATCCACTTGACTCTAAACAGCTTTACTTTCCCAATCTTTTAATCTTGAATTCTCCAACGGGTCGGGCTCGTTTAACGAAGCTGCTCGAAAATGAACCAACGAATGTTGCTCTCTTAGTCGCATCAGCCAGATATCAAACCCTTGCCGGTGAGTTCGACGCGGCGATCGAGAATCTTCAAAAACTAAGGCGATCAAGACTTGAGGATTTGACGATCGTTGCTGCCTTAGCAGAAGCCTTGGTCGAATCGGATCGCATGGCGGATGCGGGGGGACTTCTCGACTCGGTCCCGCCATACCAGTTATCGGAACCGTGGCTTCTTACACGCATGCGAGGCGAATTAGCCCTTCATCGTGAGAAATGGAACGAAGCCATCAAGCACTTTAACGCAGTTCTAAATGAAGATCCAGCGAATGCCCCTGCTCAAATGGGATTGGCAATGGCTTACGAAAAGTTGGGTGACAAAGAAAATCATGAAGAAGCTCTCCGGCGATCCAGTATTATTGCCAAGATTCGTTCGAACCTAGGTAGCGTTCAATCGGATGCTGCCGCTGCCTGCCTCGATCTGGCGACACAATGTCGAGAGATCAACATGGAGGCCGCTGCAAAAGCCTTTGAAAAACATGCGGCAAGAATCAAGAGTCAACCCAAAGTCAACACTCCCCCAGCCAAGTAAACCTCTAGACTCCTCGCGATCTCCTCAATGTTGCTCATGCGACTCCCTCCCGTTTTTTTATACTCGCGACCGATCAAGCAACTTTCATGGCTTCGGCTCATCGCATTGTTCGCGATCTTATCACAACTTTCCGCATGTCGTGAGTCAGTTGATGATGGAGCCCCCCTCAATAAAGAGGCGACTCCTGCACTGTTGCCATCGACCGAGAAAGATATTGCAAACGCAACAAGAGAATCGACGACAGAGCCCCCCAAGATTCGATTCGAGACGCTTCATGACAGCGGCATTACCTTTATGCGAGAGGATGACATGCGTGGTAAAAGCCGCATTTTTGAATCGACCGGTGGTGGTGTTGGGGCGTTAGATTTTGATCGCGATGGCTTGATCGATTTGGTGTTCCTGGGTGGTTGCAAGTTGCCTGAAGAAGCGAACTCCGACAAACCCACGTGCGCGATCTATCGTCAGCACAGCCCGTTGAAGTTTACCGATTGCACACACAACTCCGCGTTGCTTAAAACCGGTTTTTGCCAAGGAATTGCGATAGGCGATTTGGACAACGATGGCTTTGATGATGTTTACATAACAGCACTCGGTCCCAACGGATTTTTTCATAACAATGGAGACGGCACATTTACCGATGAAACCGAAGCGTTGGGGCTAAGAATGGGGGATTGGAGCACTAGTTGCGCCATGGCTGACTTAAATTTGGATGGGAATCTCGATCTGTACGTGGTGACTTATCTAGAGGAATCCGTCACCGAGCCATTGCTGTGTCCCAGCTCGAGAAGCCCTACCGGTTATGAGCAATGCCCACCCTCCAAGTACAAAGGGGTCGATGACCGCGTCTTCCTCAATGATGGTAGCGGTGGCATGATGGATGTCACTGCTGAATCGGGTTTGGAGGGAACAAAGGGCAAAGGATTAGGACTGGCAATCTGCGACTTGGACCGCGATGGGAAGCCAGAAATCTATGTAGCAAACGATGGCGAAGCGAACTTTCTTTTCGAGATTACCATTGATGAAAACAAACGCATAACACTTGAGGAGCGCGCTCTGGCCTGTGGTTGCGCGCTGAGTCGATCTGGTTACGCGCAGGCAAGCATGGGAGTCGCTGTGGGAGATTACGACAACAACGGAACGCTCGATCTCCACCTGACGAATTTCTACGGCGACACCAACACGATCTACAAAAACTCAGGGGGGCTTAAGTTCTCTGATGTGACGCGAAGCACAGGCATAACAAGCCCTAGCAAAGACGTTCTCGGATGGGGCACGGTATTCGCAGATTTCGACAACGATGGCTGGCTGGATTTGTTCGTTACCAACGGACATGTGGAAGACCGTACGTGGTCAGACCGAGGTGAGCCGTTCCAAATGCCACCTCTGTTACTAAGGAACACCGGAAAGGGCGTCTTTGAAGACGTGTCTAGAGATTCTGGCGATTACTTCAAAAAAAATTGGCTTGGTCGCGGGGTTGTAAATCTCGACCTAAATCAAGATGGATTAGCCGACCTAATCGTCTCGCATCAGCTTTCAAATCCTCAGATACTGATGAATAAGTCAACGGCCCCTGGGCTGCCAAAGCTTAAGGTTGTTGGGGTCGAATCCAACCGTAACGGGTTGGGGGTCAAATTGGAATACTTGGATAAGACTGGGGAATTTGTTGCTTTTCAAGAGCTCTACGCTGGTGGGAGCTATCTATCGGCCGGGGCACAGCATGCTCGCGCTGTGACCAAGAACGTCGATCAAGTGCGCGTCTACTGGCCCACAGGCGAAACGAAAACATTCTCGTTTAATGAATCACCTATTGTTGAATTAGTCGAGTACTAAACGCGTTTAACGGCCGATACGAACCCCCAAGTCGTTTGACATCCAGACTTGGGCAAGAATAATGCCTGAGCTCATCACGTCAGGGATTTAGTACTATTTCGTTTTTCTTGTCAGGAGTTGGTATGAAGCAAACAAAGGTTTTGAAGCCCAAGGGTTTCACTTTGGTTGAGTTGCTCGTCGTTATTGCAATCATTGGTATTCTGGTCGGTCTTTTACTTCCCGCAGTTCAGGCAGCACGTGAAGCGGCACGTCGGATGCAGTGCTCGAATAACCTGAAGCAACTCGGTTTGGCGCTGCACAACTACGAAAGCTCGTTCAAGGTTTTGCCTTACGGTTCCAGCTGGGTTGGCGGCCCGAGTGTCAATTGGATACGCATGAGCGGCCACCTCGCGATGCTCCCCTACATCGAACAGGGACCGTTGTTTGAGCAGATTTCGGGTGATAATGCACGAAACGTGGGAACGGTTCCGTGGGATGGAGGGTACGTACCATTCCGAACACGTATCCCTACCCTTCAATGCCCGAGCGATGTTGGACGATCTATTCCTAATGAAGTCGCGACTACCAACTACATGTTCTCTCGTGGAGACACGACTTGGGATCATAATGAGTGGGCGGGCAATGGCGGTCGAGGAATGCGAGGCGCATTCTCATGCATCAATCCTTTCACTGGTTCTGGACACGTTGCGTATAAATCATTCATAGATGGGCTGAGCAACAGCTTAGTTATGTCTGAACGAACCATTGCCCAGGACAATTCTCGTAGAGTGATCGACGGTGGAACTCACCTGAACACAGGCAATCTGTTCCGCGATTCTAATCCGTCAGATTGTGCGAGCCCTGCTCGTATCGTGAACAGGATCTACCAGAACAATGTCGGCGCATGGGCCGGTCGTAGGTGGACTGACGGTGCTCCTGCATTCACAGGGCATACGACAGTCCTAGGTCCGAACAAAGCGAGCTGCACGCAAGGCGGCTGGGACGGAGAAGACGGCATTTACGAACCAATGAGCCGACACACAGGTGGCGTAAACACACTATTCGGTGATGGTTCTGTTCGATTCATCAGTGAGGCCATCGATACCGGCAATACGACCCTTCCGCCTGCTGACGCCCCGGGCGTCGGTGGCGGCCCAACTCGATATGGCGTTTGGGGTGCAATGGGATCAATCCGTGGTGGCGAGGTCGTCAACCCAGAGGGCTGATAGTCGTCAAGCCCGACACCGTTGCGTTTAGCTTAGCAACGTTGCCACAGTATCTAGCAAGAGTCCTCGGTGGCTCTTGCTTTTTTTTTGTACCACAAGATACCTTTCCAGCAGATGGAAAATTCAATCTCGATTTGTGAAAAGGTTCTCTTGGATCTAGTTGCTGCTTGGTGTGTTAGTGTTACGATCTAGCGACTAGGTGAGTGGGCTTAGATTGAAGTGCTTGGAAGCAAACATTCCAGGGAATGCTGCGTCCACCAAGTTTGTTTGCGTGCTCCGTTCATCATTGCTTTTGCTAAGTTTTTTAGTTGCCGCGTCGTCCGCGTGATAGCGACTTCTACGGAATCAGTATTCGTTTCAAAACAAGGAAAGATTATGGCTCGTTTATCGTTGTGCTTGCTCGTGGTTGGATTGTTGTTGACCGGTTGCGGTTCGGATGTTGATAAAGTCCAAACCCACAAAGTAAAAGGTAAAGTCACGTACAATGGTTCGCCGGTTGCCGGGGCAACCGTTACGTTTTCGCCGCAAGAGAAAGGGACACCGGCAGCACTAGGAATCACTGACGCTCAAGGCGTTTACACGCTCACGACCTACGACTCTGGCGATGGTGCAGCGGCAGGACTCTACAAAGTCCTCGTATACAAAATTACGCAGGCGGAGGCTCCCGCATCCAATACACCAGCCCACGACGCCACTGGTGCTGGTGGTCCATCAGCGCCACCTTCCCACTCAGGATCTAAGGCTGGCCAGAAAAAGGCATCAGGTTCATTGCTTCCTGAAAAGTATGCCAAGGTAGACACCACAACGATCAACAAGAATGTGGTCGGTGGTGACAACGAAATCAATATCGAGCTGTAGTCTACAGAACTCGATGATAAAGATGGTCAGGCTTTTTGCCTGACCATTTCTTTGCGCGGGTTATTAATGAAATGCCTGCGACTATTTCTTTGCAAAAAGTTCTAACCTAGACAGATGTCCATAACAAACTGTGCGGACGACTAACTCTTTATCCCACGCCAAGAAATCCAATTGGCCAAAGCTACTTGTAACGGCTCTCGTTGCCGCATTGGCCCTCCTAATTGGCGTTGTCTTTTTCACCCCTCCTCCCGAGGACGATCTCTATAACGACCAGACCTATTTTCGTGCCGCTGAAGAAGCCTTGGCTTCGGATCGTTTGGACGAAGCAATTAAGTTTACGTCGCTTATTGGCAAAGAATCGAACCTCTACTCGAAAGGCTGCTTAATCGCAGGAGAAGCGGCCACCAAGCTTGGGCAACTCGACCAAGCTCTCGGTTACTACCAAAAGATTGAGCCAACCAAAGCGGACGTTTATCCCATTGCTCAATACGCACTGGCAGAGATCTACCGCGTGCAGTCGCGATGGAAACTCGCCCTCGAGGGATACCTTAATGTCTTAAAGGCCAATCCTCAGCAATCGGAGAGTCACGAACGAGTCGCATTTCTGTATGGCGTAAGTGGCCAGCGATGGGACTCAGTACCGCATTTGATGGGACTGGTCGAACTGAAACGTTGGGACCTGCAGACCCTGTCCGTTCTTACCGACATAGAACGACCCATTGAACAACTCGAGCTTGTTGACGCCAGCTTTAAGCTACAGCCTACCGACCCGATCGTATCACTGGCTAAAGCACACCACCTAATAATCAATGGCAATGCAAATGAAGCACGACCAATTCTGGAAAACTTAACAAAGTCTCCCACTTGTCCGAACGCCGTGTTTGAAATGCTTGGTGAGGCTCTTTTTCAAATGAGCGACGCTGCTGCATTACGAGAGTGGAGCAAATCATTACCGAACCAACTTGAAAACTCCTCAACGGTTTGGTTTATTCGAGGTCAACAAGCCCGAACGGAAGGAGACCTGGAACTGGCCGCAAGTTGCTATTCCAAAGCAATTGAAATCGTTCCAGAGTATAGGCAAGCCCTCTACCAACTCGGCCAGGTTTTGTCGAAGCTCGGATCAGACAAAGCGAAAGAAGTCATCGAACGAGCAAAACTTCAAGCTGAGATGAGCCAGCAACTGGACCTAATTCTCGGTACTAATGGCCAATCTCCACTACCAATGCAAAAGGTTTCGGAGGCATGTGCCCAGCTTGGTCGTTACCGAGAAGCTTGGGCGTGGGCTGTGACGAGCAAAGGTCTGCATGGCGATTCGGCCTGGACCACAAACATTATACAAAAAGCCGGGCCTTTCTTGGCTAAGAACGCAAGGACAGCAGAGGAATCAGCAAACGTGAAGTCCGTTGTCGCCTCTTACGCATCCAAGGCCAATAAAACTCTATTCGAATCAATGAACTGGAAGAGTTTGGACAATACAGCTCTCTCGCCGGCAGCTAGCAAGTCCGAAGTACTCTTTGCACAAGCAGAAAAAGTTGGACTCGATTTCATTTACAACCCCGGAGATGATCCCTCGACGCCCGGCGTGCGCATGTTTGAGCAAACCGGGGGCGGTGTTGGGGTTCTTGATTTTGACAATGACGGCTGGCCTGACCTCTACTTCACGCAGGGCAGCCCATGGAAGACGGGCGAAAATCGACCGTCAGCTACCGAAGAGTTTCGGGACAAACTCTTTCGTAATCTCGGAGGAAAACAATTTCTCGAATGCTCCGCGTCGGCCGGGATCAACGAGCTGGACTACAGCCAAGGAGTCAGCATCGGGGACATCAACAATGATGGATTTGACGACATCTACGTAGGCGTCATTGGTCTCAATCGACTGTTTCTAAACAACGGTGATGGCACATTCCAAGACTGGTCCGACAGGATGGTTGGTGCTAAAGACAATTGGACGACAAGCTCCGTAATGGCGGACCTAAATGGTGACTCGCTACCTGATATCTATGAGCTCAATTACGTACAAGGGGAGCAAGTTTATACGCTGATTTGCAATGGCAAAGGTTGCTCGCCAAGCGTATTCGATGGCAGCCCAAATTATTGCTGGCTCAACCAAGGGGACGGGAGCTTTAAACTCGTTGAACAGTGCGATGGCCCCGCCAAACTGAGCAAGAGTTTGGGAGTTCTCGCATTGAAACTAGAAGGTGAGCAGAAGTTGAGTCTGTTTGTTGCAAACGACCAAGTTCCCAACTTTCTGATGGTTCCGTCCCAGGCTAAAGATGGCAATTTCATGATGGAAGAGGAAGCTTTACTGCGAGGGCTTGCATTAAACATGGATGGCCTAGCGATGGCATGCATGGGAATTGCCGCGGATGACATGGATAACAACGGGACCACCGATTTACTGGTTACCAACTTTGCCAATGAACCCAACTCCGTATACCTCCAAGATTCTACGGGACTATTTACTGACGCGACCTTGGCTGCAGGTATGCAAACGGCCAGCTATCCCTATGTTGGGTGGGGAACGCAATTTTTAGACGCTGATCGAGACGGCCATCCGGATGTCGTAGTGGTCAACGGGCACGTCGATGACTACAGAGATAGAGGCGGGGAGTATGCCATGCTTCCCCAGTTTTACCGGAACGATGGCAAAGGGCGACTTGCGGTAATTCCCGGTGAATCAATCGGTACATTCTTTTCAACCAAACATTTGAGTCGTGCGCTAGCCAAGCTGGATTGGAATCGCGATGGACTTGTCGATTTTGCGGTATCCAACATACTCGAACCAGCGTCGTTGGTTACGAACCGAACTCAAAATCCAGGCCGATACTTGAATGTACAATTGATTGGAACAGAGTCGCCCAGAATCCCGGTTGGAGCAATCGTCACGGTAAAAACAAATGCAGGGCAATGGACTAAACAACTTACCGCAGGTGATGGCTACCAATGCTCTAACGAGAGAACGCTACAGTTCGGGATCGGTGCAGCTGATAAAATCGTAGCTTTGACCGTTCGATGGCCCAATGAAGTTACGCAGGAGATTCCTGTTGACCAGACCAACGCAACAATCCTCTGCATTGAGGGACAGCGGTAGTACGATGTCACAATCTGTACGAGAAAAAGGGGAGCAATCAACGACCCGCATTAGGAAGATCAGTGTTCTTACACTGACAATTCTTTCGGTCATCTTGGTAGGTTGGGTTGGCACCAAAATGCTTCAGCACTGGAGAGCACGTCAATTATTTGACGATGCTATGCAACAAGGGGCGTTAGGCTTACTCGATAAAGCAGAAAAGAACGCATGGAAAGCATGGCAGATTGATCAAACGCTACCGGAAGCCTTAGGCGTAGCAGCGCAATTTGCTGCACAACAAGGTCGCTATGCCGAAACGATTCAGTATCTCGATAAGCTTGATATAAACGACCCATTACTTTCTCAAGAACTCAAAGAAATGGCATTCCATCTGCGTGGAGATTCGTTTCAGTCACTTGGAGATGTAAGCAAAGCGGAAAGAGACTACCGCGAATTACTCGCGTTGAATCCAGATCATGCAGCCGGATGTTTGAGTTATGCCAAACTGTTAGGGACTTGCGGTCGACGCGATGAGACGATCCCACTCATATTGAGACTGGTCAAGCTTGGGGCAGCCGGAGATCTACTCATGTTGCTGGCCCGAGAAAGTGGTGCTATTCAAAACGAAGCCTACTTGAAGAAGGCAACTCAAAAGTATCCGAGCGATCCATTGCCGTGGACCGCGCTAGCTGTATACGCTTTTGATGCGAATGACGAAGTCCAATGTCGATCATTGCTTGACACTGCCATAAAGTCCGACCCGAGCTGCATTCCAGCCATCACATTACAATTGCGACTGTTTGCCAAGCAAGACCGATGGGATCAAGTTCGATCGTTATGGGACAGTTTGACATCGGAGACCCAAGAATCACTAAGAGCCCAAGGAATGGTATGGTTGATCCAAGGGCAATATCACGAGCGACAATTCGACTTATCTAGTGCGATAGGGTGCTATGCGGAGGCCCTAAAACGAAGACCCGACTCTCGTGTTGCGATAAGCAGGCTGGCAACCCTTTTGTCGCAATCTGGAAACGCCGCATCAGCTGCCGTCTTCTCCGACTATCTCGTTCGAATTCAAAAGCTTTGGGAAGTCCAAGATCGCGTACTTTTTACCCAAACACCTAGAACTCTAACTGATCTACTTCTTCTGGTGGAGTCATATGCGATATGTGGAAGAGTATGGGAAGCCTACGGCTGGTGTCAGCTTGGAATTCAGATTGCTCCGAATTCCCAAGAATTGATTGCCGAGCTAAAGGCCTTTGAAAAAGCGATGGAGAACGAGCCATTCCAATTGGTTACGGATCGACTATCCCCGTTGAGCAAGGCCGACCTTAAGCAGTTCACTGCACCCAAGTGGATCTTTACAGCCCCACAGACGTCAACAACGGTAGATCTTAATCAGCAAACCGATCCAGCGATTCGTTTTGTTGACGAGGCCAATGAAAGAGGTATTCAATTCACTTTTCATGACGGAACAGATGGACCCATTCGACACCTGATGTTTGAACTGACGGGCGGCGGCATTGGTGTGCTCGACTACGATCTAGATGGCTGGCCCGATTTAGCCTTCTCACAGGGGCGCCCGTGGCCTCCTGAGGCCGACAAAGACAGTTCTTATCGAGACACACTTTACCGAAATGTTCAAGGTCAGAAATTCTCAGCACCAATTGTATTGCCATTGGAGCGTGATGGGTTTGGCCAGGGAGTGGGCATCGGTGATGTTAACGACGATGGATTCCCCGACATCTACATTGCACAGACCCATGAAAATCGATTGCTAATTAATTCGGGGGATGGCACGTTCTACGATGCAACAGAGGCCTCTGGGCTGTGGGGTGAAGCGTGGACGACCAGCTGCCTTATAGCAGATCTGAACAACGATGGATTTGCGGACTTATACGACGTCAACTACGTTTCTGGAGAGGACATTTTTTCCAGAACGTGTTTGATTGATAACCACGTTGTTCAATGCAAACCAACCGATTTCGAATCGGAGAGAGATGTATTGTGGCTCAACGATGGCCAAGGTGGATTCGTTAAACAGGCTGACACATTACCGCCAAAGGCTCGCGGACTGGGAGCCGTCGCGTTTCGCAATGGATCGACCAACGGAATGCAGATGCTAGTAACAAACGACGTAGAACCCAACTTCTTGCTCAATTTCACTCGGCCCGATGATGGGAGCATCACAGCGGAAGATTCTGGCGTTTACAGCGGAGTCGCCTTTAATGAGAACGGCAAAGCGGAAGGCTCAATGGGAATCGCGGTACACGATCTAAACAGCGATGGTCAGCTGGATTTTGTCATTACCAATTTCTTAGCCGAGTCGAATACCCTCTATCAATCCGTTGGCGAGGGGCTTTATGCAGATCGAACCAAAACTGCTGGACTAGAACCGCTCTCATATGATTACCTCGGATTCGGCACACAGTTCTTGGACGCCAACAATGATGGTGTTCAAGAGCTCTTCGTATCCAACGGTCACGTCGATGATTTAACCGTAATAGGCAAACCGTATCGGATGTTGCCACAGCTTTTAAGCTATCGAGCGACAAGATTTCATTTATTGAAAGGGGCGGGAGATTACTTTTCTCGGGAGCTTCTCGGCCGGTCCGTAGTCAAAGTAGATTGGAACCGAGACGGGAAAATGGATCTGGTGGTCGGGCACCTTAGAGACAACTATTCGCTTCTGACAAACCAATCAGAATCGAAAAGCTCCTCGATTGCACTGCGACTTATTGGAACCAAATCGAATAGGGACGCAGTGGGAGCAATCGTAACCGTATCCGGCGAGGGCAAAAAAGTCTCTCAGCAGATCACCTCTGGTGACGGCTATCAATGTTCTAATTGTCGAGAGCTACATTTTCTCGTCGACGAAAAGGCCGTTCATGAGATACGCATAGATTGGCCATCCGGCAAAACCGATATCATGGTCGGTCCGGTAGATGGGATACGGTTAACCGTTGTTGAGTAAGTGTAGTGACTAACAAAATAGTCTGGATGTCTGTTTAGACCACAAACTCAGTTGCATGAAAAATGGAGGTAGGGGGTGGCGATTCCGCCCCAAGCAATCAATCCCAATCGAATAGTTCACCCAACCACGATTCTCTTTTTTTCGGTTTATGGTATTCAGGGTGACGATTTTCGTAGCGTTCGCGCTCGCTCGGGTAAGGTCGTTCCACTTCGGGACGATATTCAGCTTGAGGGCGATAATCCGCCTGGGGCCGGTATTCACCTTCATTTCGACGATCGCCTGGTCCTTGATTGCGATCGTATGGCGATCTGGCCGGACGCGGCGAATCCCCACGGTTCGGGCTATGATCCTCGTTGGGTCCGGAGAGAGCGATCAGTTTGTCGAGTTCCCCCCTATCCAGCCAGACGCCACGGCATTTTGGACAGTAGTCAATTTCGACACCTTGGCGTTCCGTCATCAAAAGAGTTGTTTGGCTGCAAACAGGACAAAACATAGAGGCACTACCGACACGAAAGGGTGGAAGGGGCATCGCCTGCCATTTTAGAAGAGGTCCGACAACCGCCAACCCCCACACAAAAAAATCAAACTCCCCATTTAAAATCCTCATATGGTGCCATCCAATGTAGATCCATAAAACAGCTTTTTAAGAAGCTAGTTTTTAAGAAAAACGATATTTGCCTCCGACTTTTGTCGGCTGTGTCCACCTATTGTTCTTATTGTCCTCGCTTCGGGATCGTACTGTCTGTCGATGCATAGAGGGCGTACAATGATCTCGCTGTTGTGTTTCGATTCGATGCACTGCGATTCCTCTCTAATTCAACGAGCCTACCTTGTTCTTGCTGCCGCCTCTTCATTCGTTGTCTCGTTTTCTTCTTGCCGGATTTTTGTCTTGTTTCCTGGAGTGCGCGATCTCGCTCGCTGCCGATGACATTCTGATCGCAGACTTTGAACAAGCCTCGTACGTACCATGGACAGTAACCGGAGATGCATTTGGACAGGGTCCCGCCACCGGAACCCTGCCAGGTCAGATGCTCGTGGACGGGTTCCTGGGGCAAAAACTTTGCAATTCATTCGTCAATGGCGATGACTCAACCGGCTTGTTGGTCTCCCCCCCAGTATTGCTCGAACGTGATTTTATCTCGTTCCTCATCGGTGGAGGGAAGAACCGCGAACTTCTAGCTCTACAATTGATGATCGACAATCAAGTTGTACGAACCGCTACAGGCACGAACGAAACTCCGGGTGGAAGCGAGCGTCTAGAACTGCAATATTGGGACGTATCTCAATTCAAGGGTAAAAAGGTTACGTTTCGCATACTTGACCAAGCAAAGGGAAGTTGGGGGCATATCAACGTTGACCACATTGTTCAAACCAACACAATGCCCAAGGGCAATGTTCAAAACGCGGAAAGATCTATTGATCTTACATCGCGATACATTCACATCCCTATCAAAAATGGGGCCCCCAAGCGCGTTGTTAGTTTGCTCGTGGACAACAAGCTAATCGTTCGGAATGACATCGAGTTAGCGGACGGAAAGCCAGACTGGTGGGCGCCTATGGATGTTTCATCCTGGCAAGGGAAAAGAGGTACTTTTAGAGTTGATAAACTCCATGAAGACTCGGCAGCATTGAGTCAAATTCAGCAGAGCAATTTCATAATCGACGAAGACTCCATGTACCGTGAACCACTGCGAGGACAGTTTCACTTTTCGCCTAAGCGAGGTTGGAACAATGACCCAAATGGATGTGTTTTTTGTAATGGCGAGTACCACCTTTTCTTTCAACACAATCCTTATGGTTGGGCGTGGGGGAACATGCATTGGGGGCATGCCGTAAGTAAAGATTTAGTCCACTGGGAAGAACTGGGCGACAAGCTTCTGCCCGATGAGATGGGACCCATGTTTAGTGGCAGCGCCGTCGTCGATTGGAATAACACAAGTGGCTTGGGGAAAGATGGCAAGCCACCATTAGTTCTCTTCTACACCGCTGCTGGTAACCCAACTACGCAGTGTATGGCCTACAGTACCGATGGTAGAAACTTTACCAAGTACAGTAACAACCCCGTTATCAAAGAGGTAACCGGCGGAAACCGCGATCCCAAGGTGATTTGGCATGAACCATCAAAGCGATGGGTCATGGTATTGTACGTTGAGTGGCAGAAGAAACATACCGCGCATTTCTATACGTCGGAAAATTTGAAAGATTGGACGCTGGCAAGCATCGTGAACGGCGACGCACCGGGAGGCGGATATCTGTTTGAATGCCCCGATTTTTTTGAGTTACCTGTCGACGGTGACGCATCGAGAAAAAAGTGGGTTCTTCTAGGTGCAAACAGCGATTATGCGATCGGTGATTTCGATGGTAAGAGATTTCTGCCTGATGCGACGCGCCTCAAAGGGCATCGAGGCCGAGGCTTTTATGCGGCACAATCGTTTAGCGATGTGCCTGATGGACGTCGCATCTTTATTGGTTGGTGGCAAACCGAAACCAAAGGCATGACCTTTAATCAAAGCATGACGGTGCCGCTCGAACTCGGGCTCAAGCAAACGGAGGATGGACCGCGATTGACCTTTGCGCCCGCCAAAGAACTGCAAAACCTGAGAGCTCATACTCATGAGATTGTATCGTCAACGCCTAAGGAACTACTCCAGTCACCAGACTCACCAAATCCGTTGAGGGATGTATCGGCTGAGCTTGTTGAATTGGAGATCGAGTTCAAACCAGATAGCGCCAATAGACTTTTGATCAAGGTTCGAGGTGTAGATATAGCCTATCATGCCGATAAACAAGAGATCGAACTGGCTGGTCATCGAGCGAGTGCACCTTTAGTGAATGGCAAGCAGCGTCTGGTCATTCTTTGCGATCGAACGGGAATCGAGTTGTTTGCCAGTGACGGACTATGTTACGTGCCTCTGCCCATCAATGTGGATCCCTCGAACAGGCAGCTCGCTGTGGCGACGCAGAATGGTAATGCAATCATAACCTCACTAAACGTTTATGAGTTACAGTCCGCTTGGATCGCGAGATAGAGGCGGTTGGAAGTTCAACAATCGGAGAGAACTGCAGCGTGAATTTGACGGACCAAAACGCAAAGCGAAAGCTTGCCGCAATGTATCGAGATAGTCTACTCGCAGACGTGATCCCATTCTGGTTGCGACATGGCGTTGACCATGAGCATGGCGGTTATCTAACGGCGTTGCATCGAGACGGTACCGTAATCGATACCGACAAATCGATTTGGTTTCAAGGTCGAGGGGCATGGATGTTTGCAACGCTTTATAACACCGTGGAAAAGCGAACGGAATGGCTGGAGGCTTCTCGAAGC
>JALOQS010000175.1 GCA_025459355.1 Pirellula sp. | reverse complement strand
TTGCTCGGGCCGGTCGTGTTGCTCGGGCCGGTCGTGTTGCTCGGGCCGGTCGTGTTGCTCGGGCCGGTCGTGTTGCTCGGGCCGGTCGTGTTGCTCGGGGCCATCGCAGAGGACGGGGCCAACGCCGAAGACGGGGCGGGAGCGGTTCCAGTGTTGATATTCCTGGCTTTGAGAAAGGATTCGAACGCTTCGCTAGAGACGCCGGTTCCTGGATCTTCGACGCCTGATCCGTGGGTTGGTTGCAAAACGAGAACGAGGGCGAGGCAAAAAGCTCGTCGTCGCGATCGTTTTTCGTTTAAGCCCACCAACCTAGCCGTCACGTATTCCTCCCTGAAATGTGCCCGCTAAAGCTTGTTGTAACGGTTGAGGTATCGAACAAAGTTGAATCAGAGTTAACCCAAATTGTGCAACCTAGTGAGTGGTATTGCAGTTTCAACAGCCTAGGCTGAATAACCGTTACGGGTGCATAGATTGGCATAACGGTTACGACTGGTCGCAATAGGGAAACATTGCGTCCGCAGGCCAGCGAGGCGTTGTATTCAGAACAATCCGAAAACTCGATAGAGAGGGGGATCTATCTAGGTAATTAGGGTCGGGTTGAGCCGCATTCCTTTAAGTTTGTTCAACATTTACTAGTCGACATGTGCCAATTTGCCCCTTCGGCACGCTTTACCCATTCGTTCCTCTGGTTTCCAATGCCAAAACTCAAGATCACCTACAAAATGGCGATCATCCTAGCGACTATGTCGTTCGGACCGATGATGGCTGGAAATTTGGTGAATCTGTTAACGCCTGATCTGCAGCGTATACAAGTAGAGCGAAGTGAGGCGGGGCAGAAAGTCGCCATGAGCTGCTCCAAACATTTGGGGGGTAGCGACCAAATCAAGCTACAGCGAGCCTGTCGCGAAACATTGTTAACGATCCAACAACTGAAGAGCCTTAGAATTTTGCGGCACGACGGCTTGGTGCTTTACTCATCGCCGGACCATCATCGTTATTGGAGCTTGACTCCTGAGGCACCTTCGGACTTGAATCAAGTTCGAATACCATTGATCAAAGGGGAATCGGTTTACGCCGAGATTGAATTAGCCTTTGAGCCCGTGAATTCTTTTTGGAGTTCGAGCTACGTCAAATGGGCCATGATTCTGGGGTTCGGCTTCTCGATCAACGTAGGCAGCTTCGCCTTTTTCTTGAGTCGGGCCTTAGGGGTTTTGGATCCGAAGAGCGCTGTTCCAAAGCGAGTACGCAATACTCTGGACACCATTGTGGGCGGGGTCGTCATTTTGGATGACAAGGGGAAGATTCTGCTCGCGAACGATTCCTTTGCCCGTTGGTTAAACGTGTCAGTCGATGAAGTCACCGAGAAAGAGCTTTCGAGTTTATCGTGGACGCGCGAGGAAGACGTCGCGTGGCCGTGGGAATTAGCCATAGAGCACAAGTCGCCCAAGACAGGTATTAAATTGCACCTCAGCGCGTGCGATAAAGAATACACCTTTATGGTCAATGCGACGCCCGTCTTCGATGGCAACGAAGTATTAACCGGCGCATTAGTCTCGTTCGAAGATATTAGTTTGATGGAGGAGCAGCGGCGGCACTTGCTCGACGTCTTGCGAGACTTGGAGTCATCGCGAGAACAGATTCGACGACAGAACGAAGTGTTGCATGAGCTTGCAACGAGAGACGGTTTAACGGGAGCTTTGAATCGTCGCGCGCTTTTTGAAAAGGTTGATGCGATTTGGGAAAAGCGCAACGAAGGAAATCGTGGTCTAATCACGATCATGATGGACGTCGACCACTTCAAGAAGCTAAACGACCAGCATGGTCATACTGCGGGTGATGCGGTGTTGAAAGATGTTGTGAAAGTCGTTTCGAAGATCGTTGAAGGCAGGGCGATTTTAAGTCGTTATGGTGGCGAAGAATTTTGCGTCATTATGCAAAAGGCCACCATTGCAGAGGGGGAAGCCATGGCGGAAGAAATTCGCGATGGTATCCAAACCTCTTTGGCCGATCCATACAAGGTGACGGCCAGCTTGGGTGTTTCGAGCAGTATCTTCAATGCCACTAGTATTGGTGCATTGATTGAACAGGCGGACCAAGGTCTTTATGCTGCGAAGAGGGGGGGACGAAACACCTTCCGAACATGGAGCGCACAATTAGAAGCAGACGCCATCGAGGAAGAAAAGAACAAGGCTGCTAAGCTCGCAGCAACCGATATCGAAGATCATCCTATTTCTTATCACGCCGTCGTATCGTTGAATGCTGCATTGAGCAAGAGATTTCCAAAGATTGCGGCGCATGCGAACCGAGTGGCTGAGATCGCCGTCGAACTGGCGAGAGGGCAGCTCAAAGTTGATCAACTGTACACGCTCGAAATCGCCGCGACTTTGCACGATGTCGGATGCTTGGGAATGACGCAATCGGAAAGCGATCTATTGAAAGATCATGCATTTATACATGACCAGCAAAATCTCGAACGAAACGAAGTTACGCAGGAGTTGCTGGATTCGTCGTTTAACTCCAACGAGCTACGCGATATCGTCAAATTTCAGACTGTGCCGTATTCACAGCGAGAACAATATCCAACCGGCATTCCACTTGGGGCTAGGGTTATCGCCATCGCCAGCTCCTATGATGCTTTAACATCGACGCTCAACGATCAGCCGCTATCGCATGAGCAGGCGATCGAGTACTTAAGACGCCACGCAGGAGACTGGTTCGATCCCGAGTTAGTGGAAAAGCTAGCCGTAACTGCGACCGGTTGGCGACCGATCAACGCAATGACCGTTTCCGATATGGCGACGCGCGACATCCTCATGATCGGTTATCAGATCGAGCGAGTCATACACAGCTTCGAGTCAGGGAACCCAATCGT
Organism: Pirellula sp.; assembly: GCA_025459355.1. Classification (GTDB taxonomy): domain Bacteria; phylum Planctomycetota; class Planctomycetia; order Pirellulales; family Pirellulaceae; genus JBKCUI01. The sequence goes on along the minus strand of JALOQS010000175.1, from coordinate 5,195 downwards.
GCTCAAGGCCAAGCTCGATTCGCTGGAATCGCTGGCTAAGAAAATCGAGATGCCAATGATTGGTATGATCATCAAAGAGTTAAGGTCTGAGGTCGAACGAAAAGCGATCGCGGACTGGGGCTCGCTCATGCCAATCATGTACGATTTAGTCGAGCTATGTTTGACAGTGCATAGGGCCCATTTGCGATCCTCGCGGGCTCCGAAGCCAACGGTCGACATCTAAATCTCGAATCGCAGAATCTCAAAATGTCTCGTTTTGAGACAGTCCGATACAAGCATTTCGCATTTCACCTGGATGCTACCTGCTACTTTTACCGAAACTCTTGGGTTTTTCGACTTCTTTAATAATTTTGAAAAACGGCACGGTCGTTGCTCTTCAAGTGGTATTGAATCGAAGTGAGAGAAACACGATTTAGATTCCGTAGGCGGATCTAACCATATCGTTTTAGGCATTCGGGAAGCAGTCGAAGGACCAAAGCAATGAGAACCACACCACATATCAAAACGAGTATTGCGGCTTTAGCTTTAGCAGTTGGGTTGACTGGGGCGTCCAATGGACAATCAGACGGACCTGCGATTGCGGCTCCGATGATGAATTGGGAGTTCGTTGATCGCTCCAGCACGTTTGCTGAGGGGGCACAACGCGGATATGCATCGGTATTGAGAGGAGCTGGTGAGCTTGCTTATATGGATAGCCTCGCGGCGATCAACTACCAAGAGGCCTTCCGAAAAGCGTTAGAGAACCGAGTTGCTTACACAAAGGCAGCTATGGAAATCAAAGCCATGAGAGCGGAGTACCGAGAGCGATATGCTCCTCGTCCATTCGTTGGCGAGGCGAGGAAGAGAGCAATTGAATTTTATCTTCCCAAAAAACTGACTGCCACGCAATTCAATGCCGACACGAGCGAAATCGTTTGGCCCCACATTCTGAGGCAATCCGAATACGCACCGATATGCACTGAAATCAATCAAGTCTTCAAGTCGAGGACATTCGAAAACAGTGGTGATGGCAGTCCGACACAACTCACGATCGATAAACTGACTAAATCGTTGGCTGCTTTGCTGCGTGAGAACATCAACTCGATGTCGGCTGAGCAGTACATCTATGCGTCCGAGTTTATTCGCTCTCTGAATTTAGAGGGCAAGTCGATTGTTCCGCCACGCAACAACGTGGAGGTAGAGCCTGCAAAAAACGAGTTGATCGAATCGACTCCGCCGGCGATGCCACAAACGGATAAACCTGCCGACCCGGGCACGATTCCTGTGAAAGTGCGGGCCAAAATCTAATGTGGGCAGTAGTCCGCTGATGATTGGATACAAACATGTATCACATCCATCCGAATTTTCTCTTCCTGGCTTTTTGGTAGTGTGTGTGGGGCCGGGAAGAGAAGAGGCTGCCGTGGAGAGATTCCCCGCAAGGAGAAGCTCTCCACGGTTTTTTTGTGCCTTGCGTTCGCAGCTGAATCAACTTTGCGAGTCGGGATTTCTCATAGTTTACAGGCGAAACCACTGTTTAACCGGAGTCGCCAATCCAACAACCGAGTAGGAATTTTGGATACCAGCCTAGGCTCTGGCAAGGATGCAGATGGCGAAATGACATGCCCCGACGGGTCGAATCCTAGTAGACATTTCTCCTTGCCCCACCAATAATGGAAGATTAATCACTCTTCCTGCAACCAATATATTTTGATCTCCAAAGGGGCATACCATGAAAAGGTCGTGGCTTCAGATCGTTTGTATCGTCGTAGCTGGCCTAGCATCCACAACGGGTTGTGGGAACAAACCTACGCAAACCGCCGATGCGACGGGGGCTTCGTCATCAGGCCCAGCCCCGGGGCAATACAACCCACCTCCGACCAGTGGTTCCGGACCGACCGGTGACAATGCGGGTGGTGAGAGCGACACAGCCCCCGCCGATTCAGCAGCACCGAGCGGATCTCCTAGTGGTGGCTCCTCAGGCGGAGGACCTTCGATGGGAGGTATTGGTATGGCAGGCCCCGGCGCCTATGGCAGTCCTTCACCGGGCGGGGGGTCGGGCTCTCCGTATGGCGAGGGATACGGTGCAGCAGCTGGTTATGGCGGTGGTGGGCCTGGATCCGTGGGTACGGGTGGACCTAGCGGCGCCCCTAGCATGGGTATGAATGGCTCAACCGGCATGAACGGTTATGGTTATCCTGGCGGAAATGCTGGAACCCCTGGAAACATGGGGGGTGGCATGCCGAATGGTGACAACGCGGCCACGCCTGCGGCAACGAAACCAGTACCTCCGAAAAAGCTTACGTTTGAAGAACGATCAAAAATTGCCTTTCAAGCCGGCAATACGAACCGCGCTTACGATTTGGCTTATGCACATAGCTTGATGAGCCAAGACTCGGATGCGATGAAGGTTGCAACGGCCTATCGAGTTGCACCGACCAAGAGCAGTCCGGCCCTCGGTATTCAAGTTGCCGTAGGTCTATCTCTCGTAAAGCCTGACGGTGTGACCGATCTCAAGCCGATCGGAACGGATTGGCAATCGATTGCGGGCGGCGGCGGCGGTGGTGGCGGGCCTAGCATGGGACCGGGTGCGGGTGGTATGGGAGCACCGGGAATCGGCGGCTACGGCATGCCTGGTATGGGAGAGGCTCCAGGGAGCGGCGCTGCTGGTTCGAAAGAACTCACTGATGCTGCGGGAACCTTGGCAACTGACTTTATCAATGCATTTAAAGAGCAGCATACGGAAGGCAAGTGGAGCGAGTACTTCAAGGACGAAGAGTATAAAGGACGCACCTCCACGGCGGGCCAGTCAGGTATGGGCGGAATGGCCGGCAGCTATCCAGGCCCCGATGGAGCCGCCGGTGGAATGCTAGGTAGCGGAATGCTCGGAGGACCTGGCTTTAGTGCACCCGGTGTCGGGGGAATGCAAGGTGGCGGCCAGGGAAGTTCGGGGGGCATCGGAGTCCCGCCCCTCGTACCTCAATTTCGACGATCCGGTGGTGTTTTGGCTGGATTCGAACTCAGCAACGACGCATTCGGCGGTGGCGGAATGCAGGAGGGGCCGGGAATTTCGGGAATGGGGAGCGGTGGGCCCGGAGGTGCTGCTCACGGAGCAAATGGTGGTGCAGCTCCAGGCTTAGGTAGCCCCGCCTCACCAGGTCCTGGTAGCGTAGGACCGGGTAGTGTAGGTCCGGGTAGCGTAGGACCGGGTAGTGTAGGTCCGGGTAGCGTAGGTCCGGGTAGTGTAGGTCCGGGTAGCGTAGGTCCGGGTAGCGTAGGTCCGGGTAGCGTAGGTCCGGGTAGCGTAGGTCCGGGTAGCGTAGGACATGGTGCTGGGGGGCCGGGAGCTATGGCACCGGGAGCTATGGTTCCCGGCGGTATGGGATTAGGTGGAGGTGACGCGGGCGGTGAAGGTGGCTTTGGTTCTGCTCCTGGTATGGGGGGATACGGATTTCCTCCGGGCATGGGCGGTCCAGCGGGCGGTATGGGCGGCCAAGCTGGTGCGGGAGGAATTGCACGGCCCGTTATCGACCCGGCGGATATCAAAATCGAGCAAGGTGTTGTGCCTTTAGCTCCGTGCCTTCACTACATCGGTTCCGGGGAACCAAAGAGCCTCGTGGAAACCGCCTTTGAAAAGGGATATGACGTACTCGTGATCTTCGAAGTTGAAGTGACACAAAACCGACGAAACAACGTTGTCACTAATACCGCTTTGATTCGATGCGTTGTACCAGCCGACACGCCAAAGAATACGGAGAGCATTGTCAAATCTAAATCACTGGTCAACCGTGATGTCGCACAAGCTCGACGAAAGAACGAAGAAGACGGAGTCGAGGATGTTATCAAGTCAGTGCTGCGACGCATGGGCGAAAAGGTTTCGCTGCAACCAATCCCTGACAAGCTAACACCAGACTACGTTACCGCAAAACGGCTACCAGCGATCTTGGCCAATGAGAAATTGAGCAAACTCTGCAAGCTATCCGAGATTAACTTCTACTACCAAAAAGGATTTCTGGATGAAGCTCAAAGGGCAGATTTCTATGAGCGAATCGCCGGAGACTTGGCCGAGGATGTACTAAGCGAGGATTTAGAGCAAAGAGAGTCCGCCATCTTAGAGTTGCTCAACGGTTAGTCAAATGGTCACCGCAAAGGTTCGCTCGAAGCTGTTTATCTCGCTTAAACGAAGTCTCGGGGTATTGAGCATCTCGGTCGCTCTAGCGACAGGTGCTCTAGAGACTAATGCTTACTGCATTGGAGATAACTCCGCAACGCTGGATGCCCCCTCTGCACAGCTGGAATTCTTTGAGTCAAAGGTTCGGCCACTGTTGGTGGACAAGTGTTTGGAGTGTCACTCTCACCAAACGGAAACCAGCGGTGGATTGAGCTTGGACTCAAAAGAAGATTGGATGAGGGGTGGAGATTCAGGACAAGCGATTGCACCGGAGCAATGGGAGAAGAGCTTGTTCTGGAAAGTGGTTTCCTATCGCGATCCACATTTGCAAATGCCGCCAAGCGGAAAGCTAAGCGATAAAGAGATTGATATTCTCAAGCAGTGGCTGGCATCCGGGGCGATCGACCCGAGATCTTCTACAGCGAGCCAACCTACTCCATCGCAAGGACTGCCGCTTGAGAATGCACAAAATCACTGGGCCTACCGACCTATTGCTCCCAGAGTTGAAATTCCAATCGTCGGACACGCGGCGACTCCCATTGATGCGTTTCTTTCCGTGGATCAGTCGCGATTGGGGCTGAATCCTGCACCTCTCGCGACTGGTGATGTACTACGTCGCCGTCTGTTCTTAGATCTGACAGGAATCAATCCGCCAGGCATAGACTTTTCTCAGGTCTCAATCCATTCAAGCGACGAAAGTTTTGAAAAGCTTGTGGACGAACTGCTCGCATCCCCGCGATTTGGCGAGCACTTCGCAAGGCACTGGATGGATGCGGTTCGATTTTCTGAATCGATTTCTCTACGTGGTTTCTTTTTTCATTTTGCGTGGCGATACCGATACTACTTGATTAAGGGCTACAACTCGGATCGCCCCATCGATCAATTTATTCAAGAGCAGATCGCTGGCGATCTCATGGAAAGCTCTGATTGGTCAAAAAGGCAGACTCAATGTATCGCCGCCTCGATGTTGGTTCTAGGTGACACCAACCTAGAGGAACAAGATAAGAAACAACTTGAAATGGACTTCATTGATGAACAGATCGATGTG
>JALOQS010000446.1 GCA_025459355.1 Pirellula sp. | reverse complement strand
CTTGACCCTTCAAAGTACGTTGGAATGGTACATTACGACAATGTGCCGCTGAACGGACAACCGAGTGACCTAACCGCGAGATTTCACATTCAACGTCTCGACCGTGAAATCACCCTCGAGTTCCTCGATATCCATGTAATGTAGGACGAACAATGCGATGCACGAGCGTACTGGAAATGGAAGGTATCGACTGACTGTCGAACCCTGCCCAAAGTGTGTGCATACTGTAAGGCAACATTCATTATTGTGTCATGGCTAGTGATGAAGGCTATAGGTATCGGACATCCCCTGGACTCCGAGCCAGACTATGGATGGCAAATCGTTTCTTTAGCAGAACGACTTGGAGGGAATATTTTCTTTTCGAAGAGGAACAGCCAGCGATCTAGAGCCTGTTATCGTGGAGAGCATGGAGGCATTCGGAGAAGATCGGATCATGTTTGCCGGTGACTGGCCCGTTTGCTTGTTGAGGGCAAGTTTTGAATAATGGGTCAACGCGCTCAAGACGATTGTTAAAGATCGCTCCGAGGCGTTTCAGCGGAAGCTCTTCCATGACAATGCCGTCGCGTTCTACGATTTGTAGTGATTTTGTTCGAGCTCGATCATCAGATAATACAAGCATATTAGTAACGTTTCCATTAATGGCAATCGTCGCTACTTTGCCAGAATTGTCGCGATAAACACCGACAAGCGATTTTCGAAGTTCCTTATCCAACGGACTGGGAGGCAATGTGCGTCCCGGCTTTCGCGAATAGAGTAGATTTTCAATATCACCGCACATTTCGGACGCGAGAATGTCGCTGCTATTGCAAAGCACTACGATGAACCCCTTGGATTCAGGGTATCGGATCAAAATGGAGTTAAACCCCCTGACAAATCCTTTGTGAAAGTGGACCAGTTGGCCATGCGAGTTACTGGTTACGAGCCAACCGAGTGCATAATCGTTTAACTCAGGTTTAAACATCGTTTCCTTTGAAGCAGGAGTGATAATCGAGTCATCATTGAGCGAACACTCGAGCCGCCAAAGATCCCATACATTGGAAACGATCCCACCCATACCCCGATAACGCAGATCGAACGCTCCATAAGGATGAGCCAACGCAGATCGGGGCTCCCCAAAGCTTGATTCCCCAACAGTTACCGAAACTCCAACGGGTGGCACATCACCGGTGAAGCAAGTTGACTTCATACCGGCAGGTTCGAATACGTTCCGTCGACAAAACTCAACATAATCAATTCCCGAACTTTGACCGATTAACTCGCTGAGAATTGCGTAGCCGGGATTCCAATATTGAAAACTTTCTCCGGGCGCATTCTGCGGACCTTGAGCAAGAAATTTTGCAATCGAGTACTCATTTGTTACCTCTTCCGACGTCTGGTAACGCATTCCGGACGTATGCTGAAGCAAGTGGGCACCTCCGCGAGATGCATGGAAATGGGATCATCGAGTGAAATTTTCTTCTGTTCCGCCAACTTCAAGATGCACATTGAAGTAATTGGTTTAGAAATAGAAGCAAGCTCGAAGAGCGATGAAGGGGTTATTGGCTTGGTTCGCTCTAAGTCACAAAACCCCGTGCCCACGGCTGCAACAACCTCTCCGTTTTTTGCAGCGAGGATCGATCCAGAAAATCCTGTTGATTCGAAAGCACGAACCCACTTACAGATTTCTTCGCCTTCTACGCCCTTCGAGTAGTCGGCACTCTCGTCAATCTGTTGGTCGAAACAGATGGACGCGAGAAATACACACGCAACCAGCATAATGTAGCCCACGTTACAAACACTCCAGTCTAACGAAACGCTCTCACCGAACTACTTAATGGTAGGACACAAAAGCCCAAAGGACAACATCACATGGCTGGCACGGGGGATCGCCTCTACCCGCTTCGCGCGATGGGAGAGCTCACCTCGTCGTTACAGTTGGGGAAGTAAATTGAGTCCGAGCCGCCAATGTTCGATACCGAGGAACAGTCGAAAGAATCCCTACGGAAATCAGAATGCTTGCATTGCATTTGATCCTTCTGCATGGGAACATTGATACAGGCCTTTAAATCAGCAACTTAAATTAGGAGCCGCTCCCATGAAGCGATCCATTGTTTTCGGACTCTCGACATTACTTTCACTGGCAGCATATGTCACCAAGTGCGATGCGCAAATTGGAGGGGTAGGTCAAACCGGCTTGGGCGGGGCGGGTGGTCTGGGGCTCGGAGCGGGAGCGGCCACGGGTACAAACCGACAAGCAGCACGGCCAGGTGCTTTCGGTGGACCGGGCGTTACTGGAGTTGCCTTGAAAGACTTTAGCACAATCCGCGCTGGCAGCGTTTTTAGCGGCGGGCAGTCAACAGGTGGAACCGGGGCGGCAGGGTTGACTGGTGCTGGTGGAGCAGCGGGTGGAGGAGCTGGGAATGCGGCGGGTGGTGCGACTGCCGGTGGCAGCATCTTTGGTGCGAACGCATTCGGCGGTAACGCCGTTGGAGGTGGCGGGCTAGGCGGCGGCTTGGGCGGACTCGGTGGTGGGTTAGGAGGCGGACTCGGCGGATTGGGTGGCTTGGGAGGCGGGCTAGGTGGTTTGGGTGGCCTTGGTGGCTTGAACAATCGCAATCGCAACCAAGGGGGCAACAACAATAACCGTAACCAGAACCAAGTTCGCGCGATCGTTCAGCCTGACATTGAAATCAGTGAAAGTCGAAAATCAGAAATCGCTTCTCTATATGCGACACGACTGAAACAGTATCCGTTTCCCGCCAAGCTAAAGGGAGTCAGTGTGGCCAGCGACTCAGGCGTTGTTCGACTCACGGGCGTTGTTGCAACACCTGCTGATAAGAAAATGGCGGAGCGAATGCTGATGCTGGAACCGGGGGTGGACTCGGTAGTGAATGAGATTGTGGTGCAAGGGAAGTAGCCCCAGCACTCGACGCATTATTCGACGCATTAGTCGGCGTCGTATTCGATGCCGTATTGGACGACGTGGTTACGCCCGCAACCCGTGTAGTTGGCAATGACAACCCCTGAATTTTGGGACTGTTGATCATAGGGTTATTCGCAGGTGGAGCTATCAACGGTGTGGTTTGCAACTGAGGTTGCATTGCCGGAGGTGGCGCTGTGATGTGGGTCGATTGTGCGACCGAAGAAACCGGCATCTGCTCAAATCGCTCTTGCAACTCTTTGTTGTGCTGCATTTGAATATTTTCAAATTGAGTAATCAAATCTGAGGGAAGTGATTTGCTTTGGACGGCTGCTCCTCGTCGAGGCATATTGATCGTCGTGATGCCTGGGTGAGCCGGTACCGGCCCCGTCATTGTTGTTGCGACAGCAGGTGATGCATTTTGATTACCACTTCCGCTAACTTGAAGAATTGTTGTCGTGTTTGGCTCTACCGTTTCGGGCGTTCTGCCAGGCAATAGCAATGTAGCGGCGGACCCACGAACCAATCGTCCATCCTTGGCGACAAAGGTAGGTATGAGCATGATCTTCTTTTGGTCTCCCGGCGCAGCGTCCCAGGGAATCCAAACGCTATAGGAAGCCCCCAATTGGCCTTCGTCGAAATGGTTGGTAAGCTGCTCGGCTGTGAACTTGAATCGTTTGGCTGCGGAGTTCAGATTGTTGAAATCGGATGTTCCGTACGTATCATCGAAACCGTAAACCATCAGCTCACCGTCTACTGGGATCGCTTGGGATTTTTCATTATAGAAATAGAATCTTCCCCCAAATCCTCTCGTCGGAACTTTCCCTGGGACAGTGTAGACATCGTGCACCCATGTCACATTGATCGATTGAGGAATCTGGTACTCCTTCTTGGAGAAGCTGAACCAGCTCTTGTCCTTCTTTTTCGAACTCGTGTCGGACTTCGATGTGAGAGAAGCACAACCGAAGCTCATCGTCGTAGTCAGCAGGGCGAGCAAAGTGATGGCACGTTTCATAGTTCTGACCGTCGGTATCGTTATGAAGTTTTCAATCTTGATGAATCAACGCCAAAGGA
>JALOQS010000016.1 GCA_025459355.1 Pirellula sp. | reverse complement strand
GTTTGATAGGAAAAGTCGATGTCCATTTCGTTTGCAACATCGCGAAAACGGATGCGGTTTTCGCGAGCTACGGCGGGCGGCGTAAGGTTCGGTACTGTTGTATTTGGCACTGTGATATTTGGCATTGCGATATTCGGCTCCGCGAGCTTAATCCCTGGCGAATTCGCGGTTTCATCTGTCGGATCTTTTTCTTTTTCGACCGACAGATTTTGTTTCTCTTCGGCCGACGCTTTGTGATCAGATGCTTGTTTCTCTGATGCCGTTTTGCTTGTGCATCCTGCCGTGGATAACATCACGAAAAGCAACCAGCATACAGTTGATCTCGGCCGGTACTTCGTTCCCATGTCAGTACTTCTCAGTTGACAACGGTTCGAGAGGATGATCATGGCGACCGCTTGCTAACTAAGCTTCTGATGGAGTTCGCAGCATCTGTCAAACCGCAACTTTCGTAGTAACTAGCCAGTTCGTTGAAGAAAGACGGTGGCAAGTTGAAGATGCTATCCGATCGTTTGAGTTGTTCAAAAAGTGTTCTGCCCTTTTGTGCTAGTTTCGAAAGCTCCTCGCTTAGAGAAGCATCTTCACCTTGCTTGCGCAGCATCAAGGCCCATTCGCTTTTGGTTTGCCAGTCTAAAGGTGCCAGTTTAGCGGCTGCCTCAAAGGCCGCTTTCGCGTCTTCGTAATGGCCTCGTTCCGTCTCAAGCCAACCTTTCGATCGCCAGTATCGATAATCGTTCGCGAGGACTTCTTTTTTGGAGCTTAGCAAACTGTCGACTCGAATGTCATCACCTCGTTCGATAGCCCTCTCGACTTGGGTCAACAGAACCTCGGGGTTGTTGGGGAAGCGTTCTTCCAAGATTTTTAAATCCCCCTCCCGCTGCAGCTCGGTGAATTGCGGTAGGTTGGCCAGCGCAAGAACCGTCGCTATGTGAAAGGAATCTTGCTCGGGATACAGATCGGCCCAACTCTTGTTTACCGGAGCAGCATCGGCGAATTGAAGCTTGTCCATGGCGAACCAGTATGCATAAGTCTCCAGGGTTGCGGCCCCGCTTTGGATGCCGCGTTCGATCTCCGATTTTAACGAGCTCAGTTGACGACTCATGGCCCAAAAATACATCAAACGATGATGGGCTTCGGAGTTTGACGGAGCGATGGCAATCGACTTGTTGCATGATTCCAAAGATGCGATAGGATCGTTCAGCGACTCGTGCTCGATCTCCCCTTTGAGCAACCAAGCGTCCAGAGTTCCATTCTCGGGCATTTGCGTGAGATACCCGTAGGCGCGATCCATAGCACCTTGGCGATAGGCGGCGACGGCTGCATGTTCAAAAGGGATCGGATTCAGTGGTGCGTAGATTCCCCAGTCCACGGCTAGTTGTTCGAGCTCACTCCATTTTTCTAATTCGCGAGCCACCTTGCACTGGGTTTCTAAATCTCGCAAGTAAGATGCTCTTTGAAGCCAATACGTCGATGCCAGAATGGCCAAACCAATCAATCCCACCAAAGTCCACACTAGTAACGGTCTGGCTTTTCGGTTTGACGTGGCGAGTCGTGCTGAATCTACAAATGCTACATCGTGCGTTGACGAAGTATCATTGGAATTGTTCCGACGCAATGGTGGCATTGATAAAAACCGTTATGGATGAGATTAGGAGAGTTTCCTCGAAAGCAACGGTCGAGTCAGAATAAGTTACCCTCACCGCTGGAATATCTCAATCACCCTTAGCGTTTCCAGGATCAAGGTACGCGATGGCTTGGAAACAAGTCAAACTTTTGTCCCCCGTTGTTCGTTAGGCGATTACCCTGCAAAATAAGAAACAACGAAGTTTGACTGAGTTGCCGCCTCTCAGGATCATCACTCAAGGAATTTCAATTTGAAGAACGCACTTTTCGTAGCCGTATTTTTCGTCTTGGCGATTGGCGTGTCTGTTTTCGTTTATCTGCGAATGGAGCAGTCTCGCATGCCCACGGAGGATGAGCTCCGTAACGCGGTTGCAAAAGGGGATTTGGCGAACATCACTCGCTATGCTTCGATCTTGATGAAGAGTGAAAAGGCCACCGACGCGCAGCTATTGAAAATCGGAGAAGGGCTGCAACGAGTTGGTTTGCTCGAGGATGCGATGGCAGCTTACTCGAAAGTATCCGATTTGGATCCTAAGAAACGCTCCACCGCTCGCTGGGCGATTGGAGAAATATATTTCTTTCAGTCGCTGCTGACCGAAAGCCTTAAGGCGTTTGATGAAAGTCTCGCACTCGACGATGCTAACGACAAAGTTCGGGACCGACGAATCTATATTCTGCATTTGACCGGTCAACGATGGAAAGCACTCCCCGATGTATTATGGTTCACGGACCGAGACAATTGGGACTTTGATCGGATGCGGTTTGTAGGCAATCACGCTAAACCAGTCGAAGAGCCCGGGTTGCTCCAAGATCATCTTAAGAAATCGCCATCAGATCCCATGGCTAAGCTTGGATTATCGCGAATCGCGGTGCGAGAAGGGCGTTATCAGGACGCGATTCAACTCCTTTCCAAGGAGATCTTAGTATCAAGCCCCGGCTTAGTCGAAGCTCATGTGCAATTAGGCTTGGCGCTGCTGGCTACATCACCTGAGGAGCTTCGTGGATGGAATGCGAATCTTCCCAAAGAGAGTGACGAGCATCCCGATATTTGGTGGATTCGCGGTAAGTTCGCGATGTTTAACAAAGACGTCTCGGGTGCATCAAGATGTTTTAGCGAAGCCATTCGGCTTGATCCCGATCATCACGCAGCGATTGTGGCTATGGCACAATCGTTAGCCATGAGGGGCGATGCTCAAGATTCACAACGCTTTCAAGACCGCGCCGAGGTTTTGGAAAGGTTGCTTTCTCAGTTAGATCAAGTCAATCCGAAGACGAGTTACTTTCCTCCCGTCGAGCAGATGGCGATTCTGACTCACCAGTTAGGGCGGCTTAGTGAGGCGTGGGCTTGGACTCGTATGGGATTGGTGCTCGATTCCAAATCGAAAACGCTCCGAGCCATTTACAACGAACTTAAAGAGCCCTTTGTCAAAGGTGGCAATCGTTTGCCTCGGTACACCGATGTTACCTATCTCGTTTCTGGAGAGGCTTATCGCGATTTGCCATTGCCCGATTTTTCCGTGAACGAAAGTAAGCAATCAAAATCGGCTCCGTCAGCAGCCGATTCGGCGTCGGGTTCGACGGTTCTCTTAGACCGGTTAGTGGAAACAGATTCGGGAATCGATTTTGAGTACTTTTGTTCGCGGCCGGAACCGATCGTCGGTCGTCGCATGCACGAGTCGACCGGGGGTGGTGTTGGGGTCATTGATTACGATCGCGATGGCTGGCCGGACCTGTTTCTCGCTCAAGGCTGTGAGTGGCCTAAACAAATGACGAACGCACGGTATGTTGATCAGCTCTGCAGAAATCAGAGTGGGAGTGCTCAAAGGATGGCGCCTTTTGTATCCGTTAGAGACAAAGCGGGCATCGATGAATCCGGCTTTGGTCAAGGTGTCGCGGTGGGAGATGTCAACAATGATGGGTTCCCGGATCTTTACGTTGCCAACATTGGACTGAATCAGCTATGGATCAATCAAGGTGATGGAACATTTCGCAGTGGGAACGATCTGTTGCCAGAAGCAGTCGATGCATGGACGGTTAGCGTGGCGATGGTGGACCTCAATAACGATGGCTTATTGGAAATGTATGATGCGCGTTATGTCGAAGGGGAGGATGTTTACACCAAGCTTTGTAATGTTCAGGGGCAGCCTCGAACGTGTCCCCCAACCATTTTTCAGCCATCGAAAGCGCGATGGCTCAGGCCGAATCAAGTCGGTGGGTTCGAAGACTTTTCGGCGGAGGCTCGCACCCCTGACGTGAAGGAGGGCAATGCACTGGGGGTGGTCGCCTTTCGCATGGATCAATCTCCATTGATGTCCCTTTTCGTAGCCAACGATCAAGTTGCTAATTTGTTGATGATGGCAAGGGAACCATCGTCTCCGAGCCAATCGCCGGTTTTTAGCGATGAAGCCATGGAGCGAGGGATTGCGCTCGACTATCAAGGAAGAGCTCAGGCATGTATGGGAGTCGCGACCGGAGACATCAATGACGATGGTCGGTTAGATTTTATCGTTACCAATTTTTTGGGAGAGCATAACGCGGTTTACGTGCAAAACGAACTGGGTGGTTTCGATGACGTAGCGGGTGTATGGGGATTGGTGGAGCCCTCGTTGCCCATGCTGGGATTCGGCACGCAACTGTTGGATGTCGATAACGATGGCGATTTAGATTTGTTAGTGCTCAATGGTCATATCGATGATATGTCGCATGCGGGTCGGGCATTTAAAATGGTTCCCCAGTTCTTCGAAAACAATGGTCGTGGTCGGTTTGTCGAGAGAAAGAGTGGCGAGCATCCGTTCTTTTCCATTCCAGCTCTCGGACGCGCGTTAGCTACGTTCGATTGGAATCGCGACGGAAGCACCGATGCCGTCGGAACGGATTTAGAAAAAGGCTTTCGAATCTTAACCAATCAGCCCAACGGGTCTAAGTCGGTGTCGATTGAGTTAGTGGGGACCGATTCCCAGCGAGATGCCATCGGAACGGAGCTGCGTGCGTCAGTGGGTGGACGGCAACTTTATCGCCAGTTGGTATCCGGGGATGGATATATGTGTACGAGCCAAAAGATCGTTCATTTCGGGCTAGGTGAATCGGATCGTTTGTCCTCCCTAGAAATAAGTTGGCCATCGGGTTTGAAAGAGACACATAGCAATATCCCACCCGATTCGGCTTGGGTTGCCATCGAGCGGGTGGGGATTTTTCCGAGATAAGCGAACAGGGCTTGGCGAGTCGCATCGTTCCGAGCCATTCGCGTGTTACTTTGGCTGTCGAATGTATTGCGGCGTTCGTGGCGGAGCTGCCGTAAACTCGGTTGGTGCGTTGGATCGTGGCAGTGGCGGCGAACCGTCTTCGTTGGGAATGGCGATTCGTTTGTTCGTTGAGTCCAGCAGTTTGGGAGGACCAAAGCCGAACGAGGAACTGGGCAACGGAGTGGTTCCTTGAGATTCCGTTCGATGGGATTCCGTTCGGTGCAACGATTGGTTTGACGTTGCGTGATGTGGTGCCGCAGGCTGCTCAAGTGTGCCGCTGGATAGGATGGCTCGAGTCGAGGGGTTGTTTTTGGTCAAAGCGTTATTGGATTCGTCTCCAGATTGCTGTCGACTGGGCCATTGGTAATCGAGATCCGCCACCGTGTTTTGAGGAATATTGTCGTAGTCAACCCATGGTTTCACTGTCCCAACAATCGCTTCATCGGGAATTTGAATATCGGGGGATTTGGGTGGTGGTTCTAGTTGGGTGGCTGTGTTGAGTTGCCATTTGATGTTGGGGGCAGCAATCAGTCCGGAGCCCGTTTTGCGAAGCTCGGGGGGCGGAGCGTTCTCAATCGATGAACCAAAGGAGATCGCTGAACCAGCGACATCAGCGCCGGTGGCGTTTTGGCTTGGGGGCACAGGCTGCAATTCTTCCAGCGTAGGGCGAAGCACAGCCGCATCGGTCCAGTTCCATTCCGCCGTTCGGTCTTGGTCCCAGGGGGACAAGCTGACGTTTTGAGATAGATCAGGCAGCGGTTTGTACCAATACCAACAGCTGTAGCCCCCAGCAGCGAGGATCAACAGGCCAAGGATGATGGGACGATTTGCCGGTTCTGCGGCAGGTTGTGTTTTTTTTCTGCTCATGATGATGTGGATGCTAAACGTTTCAGTTCTGCATCCATGCAGAGTAACAATACCTTCCCACGTTCGTCATCGGCTTGAGCCTCGGGGCGGATTAAAAAATATGTCGAGTTTCCGTTTGTAACGGCTGGGTAAGGTGGACGAGCAGGAGCAGAAACGAAATCACCCGAAGGAAGATCCTTCGGGTGATCGAGAAAATCGCAACATGTCTTTTCGCGTCGCGTTATGATCGAAACTAATTACGAATACACGGCTCTAGTAAGTTGCAAAAGCGCGTAGTGCATCCAAAGTGTCGAGCATTGTCTTTTGGGACAGATCGGCCCATTGGGTTGAGCGGTGTCGAACGATACAAAGTTTGAATTGTTCCAACGCGTCAGCGACATCAGGTGGCAAGCTTGGCAGCGAAGCGAATGGGTTAGCCATTTGTTTCGAGTCTTCGTCCCAGGGAGCATCGCTATCGGATTGCATTGCGTCGGAGGCAGAGCCACTGCTATTGAGGTTGTCCTCGTCAGCATCCCCAAAGTCCGCATCTTCGTAGGATTTGCCCGTGCTGATACCATCGTCGGCCGATCGATCCGATTCCACGTCCTCTTCTTCCGCTGTCTTGAGAGACGTAAAGCCGTCATCGACTTCCGACGTGATCAGTTCTTCGTCTTTGGGATTGTGTTTTGGGTCACCGCCGGAGGCTTCCCAGCGAGTTTTTCTCATTTCGGAGATGCTCCATCCGCTGCGTACGGCCCCTTCGAGCCATAGTTCCGCATCATCCCAGTCCAGAGCGGCTAGAAAGTGGCTCCAGTAGAGACCTTGATAGCTCAATTGCGCAGCGCCGAATCGTTCGAAGACGCGTCGTAGTCGGCCGACGTGCTGGCTGGTGACAGCGCCGACTTGTTTGCTCCAAGTCTCATCGCTGTAATCGGTCACGGAGGCATTGGCTTCGATCAGAGCAGATCGCCATTCCGAGATGATTCGACCTTTTTCCCAGTTCGTTTGGCTTATGAGCGTATTCCATTTGCCAATAAACGGGGCGGTAACCTCGAGGGAACGAGCATCCAACTCCGTACCAGGTTGAGGTAAGGTTTCTGTCGCAGAATCAACCGACATTCGGTCTATTTCTGCAATTTCAGATTCGGATGCTGGCAGGGCATTTTCATCATGAATCGGCGACGTAATCATGCAATCCAATCGTTTTTTAGAGATGTGTTGATCTTCCATCCTCTCGGCGGGATGGACGTCAGAGAGGTTAGCCAAAACCAAGGCGGGAACAACAAGAATGCGGCCAAGCCAACTTGAAAATTTCTTAAACCGCTCCAAACGAGCTACTTAGGTAAAGTTTTCGGTCCAGCAGCGAGCTTCAAGTAAAACGGCGGGAGGTGTAAAACCTGTCAGGAACACGGCTTGATTTCAACAGACAAATCACTTTCAATGGCTGTTAGGTTTTGACTCGCACGAATCCGCATGAATTCCTAGTTCGCGGTGTTTCGCGAGCAAGTAACTCCCAAAACTATTGATGCCCCACGGAAGCAATGATGAATTCAACCAGTCTGTTTCAGCTAAATAACCGAGTTGCCGTTGTTGTGGGAGGCACCGGAAGCCTCGGAGGGGCCATGGCCGAGGCGCTGGGTGGTGCGGGGGCGCGTGTGGCCATTCTGGGACGCAGTGCCGAAAGAGGCCTGCATCGAGCGGAAGAAATCAGGCGAGAGGGTGGCGAGGCAGTGTTTCATCATGCCGACGCCATGGATCGTGAGTCCTTGGAGCAATCGCGAGACATCATCGAACGAACGCTGGGGCCGGTCGACATACTCATCAATGCAGCCGGTGGTAATCAGAGGGAAGCGACGTTGCAGCCGGGAGATGATTTTTGTGATCTGCCGCTGGATGCGTGGAAGAATGTGTTCGATTTGAATTTGATTGGAGGGACGGTTTTGCCTTGCCAAGTTTTCGGGGAAACGATGTTAACGCGAAATGCGGGGAACATTGTCAACATCGCGTCCATGTCGGGCATCGTGCCCCTTTCTCGCGTGGTTGCTTATTCTGCGGCCAAGGCTGCGGTGATCAATTTCACTCAGTTTTTGGCTCGCGAGTGGGCGAATCGAGGAATTCGAGTCAATTGCATCAGCCCCGGTTTCTTTCCCTCGGAGCAAAATCAGACACTTCTTTATGACACCAGCGGTAATCTTTCGCCACGGGGTCAACAGATCATCAATCACACTCCAGCGGGACGATTCGGTTATGCGCATGAATTGGCTGGGGCCGTCATATTCTTAGCGTCGTCGGGGGCATCGGGATTTGTCACCGGACATAACTTGGTCGTTGACGGCGGATTTTCTTCGACCACAATCTAGCCCCCTTCGCAGTTCTTATCGGTTGTGAAGCCTAATAGGTTGTGAAGCGTAGACCGCGTCGAGACCATTCCTTATCGATTCATAAACTTTAGTCCATAAACTTTGTAACACTTATTTGTTCCTTTCCCAAGGTAAACAGGAGACCTCATGGCTCAGCTTTCTATTCGCCAAGATGCTTGCGAACTCGATTTTCTTTCGCTCGGAGCATTGGTCCATCGTTTAGATCCAGGCATCATTCCGTTTCGAAAAGCCAAGTCGTTTGACATCCACGTTTCGGGTGGGGAATACAATGTTGCCGCCAACCTTTCCGATTGTTTTGGTCTCAAGACGGGTGTTGCGACCGCTATGGTCAACAACGGCATCGGAGAATTAGTGCAAGCTCGTGTGCGCGAGATGGGGGTGAAAACTTTCTACAAGCATTATGAGCACGATGGCGTGCGTGGCCCCAATATCGCGACGGTCTACAGCGATCGAGGACTGGGGGTACGTCCTCCGGTTGTTTTTTATAATCGCGCTAACGAAGCGGGCGGATTGCTCCAACCGGGTGACTTTGATTGGAAGACCATTTTCGGGGCAGGTGTTCGATGGTTTCACTCGGGAGGTATCTTTGCGGCCCTTTCCTCGACGACATCGGAATTGATCATCGAGGGGATGCAGGCAGCTAAGGCCGCCGGTGCAGTGACGTCGTTCGACCTCAACTATCGAGCCAAGCTTTGGAGTCCAATCGGGGGAACGGCCAAGGCGCAGGAGCAAATCAGCAAGATTGTCAAGAATGTTGACATGTTGGTCGGCAATGAAGAAGACTTGCAAAAAGGTCTGGGTATCGAGGGGCAAGATGTTGAGTCAGCTTCCTCGCTCGATCCTGATTCCTTCTTCAAGATGATTGAGCGAGCGGTTGAGAAATTCCCGAACGTCAAGATGGTTGCCACAACGCTTCGCGAAGTGCATTCGACCAACCGCCACGATTGGGCAGCGGTTCTATGGTATGATGGAAAACGTTATGTAAGTCCAACCTGTCAGTTGGATGTTGTCGATCGGATTGGTGGTGGTGATGGATTTGCTGCTGGTCTGATCTATGGCATGCTGGCTGGCAAGGAACCGGAGCAAGCGTTAAGGCTCGGTTGGGCCCACGGAGCGTTGCTTACCACATTCCCTGGCGACACGACGATGGCCAAGTTGCCTGAGGTTGAGACGCTCGCCAAGGGTGGATCGGCTCGCGTTCAGCGTTAAACAGTGCTGCTGGTGCTTTTGATGGTTCTACTCGCAAATAGGCCTATTTAAAATGAGATGTTATCAGGTGCGTTTTGCATTCCTGTCGGCTTGCAGTTTTTTCGTCGGCCTCTCGTTCGCCAATAGTGCCCTAGCGGTAGAGCCGCGTGCCGGAGGAAATGAGTTTCCCATCAAAGTCGTTAAGGTGGGAGGAGTCGAATTAGAAGTCGTCGTTAATTCGGATACGTTTTCCCAAGCGACAGCCATCAACGCAAACGGGTCGATCATTGGAACTCGCGAGGTGATTGGGGAAGACATTTCGATCCTATCCCAAAAGAGTTTCTACTTTGGCGAACTGGGGCATAAAGATATGCCGATCCCAGAGACATTTACCAATGTTGAGGCCACCGGAATCAGCGACACGGAGCTCGTGATTGGCTATGCAACGCGACCAGCTGGGCATCCTAAAGGAAATCTGGATGCCGTCACATGGGATCCGAAAACCGATGAGATTGTGGTTTTGCCACGAGCAGAGGGAGATGCGGCGTGCCAAGCGCAGTCGGTTTCATCGAACGGCAGAATGATCACCGGATATAGCACTGGGCCTGCACGGATGCGGCCCGTCGTCTGGACCAAAGAGAGTAACGCGGGGGGATGGAACGTAACGGTACTGCCGACCATCCACGAGAACAATCCTTATCTCATGTCGAGCCATTTGAGGGTAACGCCAGATGGTTCCTGCATAGCAGGTTGTTGCACCGAAGCGTTTTTGCCCAGCAATGTCATCGATAGCTCACTTTATCTTTGGACCAAAGATCAGCAGGGAGAATGGAAGAGGCAGGACTTTTCGGAAAGGCAACTTTACGTAAAGGGCTTTAATAACAAGCGTCAGATTGTTGGCGTCGCCAGGGATTCGTCTGGCAAGTCGTTTCCCTGCTTGATCAATGAAAAGGGACAGGAAACAAAATTGTCTCTACTGCCTGGTGACGAAACCGGCGAAGCGCGAGCGATCAATGAGAGCGGGCTCATCGTTGGGTATTCGGACGATCCACATGGACCAGAGGGGGGCCCAGAGCCGTGCAGCTGGAGCATGGATGGTAAAGTCACCTCGGTCAAGCTCGGGCCATCACCCTACGGAACGATCCATGCTATCAACGATGCGGGGCAAATGGCTGGCATGGCGACTTTGGTGGAATTGAACAAAGCCCCGGGCGTCGAGAATGGATTAGCGACGGAGCGAGCGTTGGCATTTAGGACTAAGCGCACAGGTCGCTAGGCATGCCCGCTAGGCTTGCTCGCTAGATTGATTCATGTCATCACTGCGGAGTGGGCTCTTCGATCCCGAGCTTCTTCATCTTTTTGTAGAGAGTCGTTCGGTTGATTCCTAGTAGGTCGGCAGTCAGGTTTCGATTCCACGAGTTGGCTTTGAGAGCGGACAAAATGATTTGTCGTTCGGGACCTTCGAGAGCTTCGCTTAAGGGGATAATCGTAGCTGGGGTTTGGAATACGACATTATCCGATTGATGGCCAGTAGCGGGGCTGTGGCTGGAGGAGAGAGATTGCGAATCCGAGAGACTTGATCTCTTGGTGATCGATGATGGCAACGCATCCACTTCGATCGCATCCGACTTAGCGAGCAGCACGGACCGTTGGATCGCGTTCTCAAGTTCCCGGATATTGCCGGGCCATGAATGAGACAGCAATGCGTTCATCGCGTTGTTCGAGAAGCCCGATATCTTGCGATTGTATTCGGCACAGACCTTGCGCAGAAAATGGTTCGCCAGAATCGGAATGTCGTCTAGTCGTTCGCGAAGCGAAGGAAGTTCGATATGAATAACTTGGATGCGATAGAACAAGTCTTGGCGAAAGCGACCTTCGTTGACCGCCTTCTCAAGATTTTCGTTGGTAGCTAGGATTGCTCTGGTATCGACAGAGATCGTGTCCGTACCTCCAAGTGGTTCAAATTCGAATTCTTGCAGAGCGCGGAGCAGTTTGATTTGCAACGCTGTGGATGCCGTACCGATTTCGTCTAGAAACAGAGTCCCTTGATCCGCTTGCAGGAATTTGCCCGTTTTGTTTCCGATGGCTCCTGTAAAGGCGCCAGCCACGTGCCCAAACAATTCGCTCTCCAGCAGCGTGTCAGGCAATGCCCCGCAAGCGACCTCGACGAATGGCTTTTTGCGTCTGGCTGATTTCTTATGAATGGCGCGAGCGATCATGCTTTTGCCTGTACCGTTCTCGCCGGTAATCAATATAGTGGCTTTCGTATCGGCCACTTGATCGATCATCTCGAAAATCTTTAGCATGCGAAGATCGTGACTAACGATGCTCTCCATGCCGAATCGACGATCGAGTTCTTCTTTGAGTCGAGCGTTTTCTTTTTCGATGTTTTTCTGATTCAGAGCACGATCGATCGTTGTTCTCAATTCTTGATCAATTATCGGCTTCGAGAGCAATTCAAAAGCGCCATTGGCGAGTGATTCTCTCGCGGCATCAGGTCCGGCGTAGCCTGACATCATGATGACTGGCAAGTCAGGGTGGCTACGGCGAACTTGACGAAGGAACTTCAGACCATCTCCATCTTCGAATCGGACATCGCAGAGAAAAAGGTCTGGTTCGAGGCGCGAGAGTTCCGTCTTGGCTTTTTCGAGACTGGGGGCGGTGCTGACTGCGAACCCTTCGCTGCTGAGCCAGTCGGACATAGACTCAAGGAGCCATCGATCGTCGTCGGCAATAAAAATTTTGACTGGTGTGCTCATATTCGCAGGCTTTGGGAATGTCGGAAAAAGACCTCTTGGCAGTAGAAGGCTAGGTTGACTTTTTTCAACAGGTCGAGATTGTTGTGAGGCAAAAGGGCAACCTGAGCAATTTCAAGGTCCTTCCAAAGGAAAAACCGCTACAAACGGACGTTTCTCGCGAGTGAGCCGCTGGGTATTTTGGTTATAGTGAGAGTCGGGGCGTCGCTTTAGAAGAGCGTTCGCGGCTGGTTAGTTGGCGGGTGGCCACACGATTGCGGGCCGATCTGTTTCGTAGTGTGTAACTAATTTTTGACAAAAAGGACATTCATGCAATCTTCGTGGACCAAGCTACAAGAGGGGCAGGTAGTGCCAATTGTCCGGTGGCAAGCGATGATATTCGGAGTGATATCCGCTCTGTTGTTGCCGGTGCTGTTGGTGGCCGCTGGTTGGTTGACACAGTTGTTGTTTGTCGTGCAAAGGGATGATTCGGGGGTAAGAAGTCTGCCAGCGACTCTCGGCATCAGTCCCTACTTTACCATCAGCAGCGAATCGCTTTCCGCGGAACCGAATTTGCTTCGAGTGGCGGTCGCGATCATTGTCTTGATTGTAGTGGTGTTTATCGTCGAGCGAGTTACCTATCTGTTATCGCGTCGGCAATCGATGAACGCTTCTCTCGAGCTGACATCCTCATTGCTCAAGAGGCTTTATCAGCAAGCGCGAGGGCTGGCTGCGGAACATGGGCTCTCGGGACAAAGTCAAACGCTTCGGGCTTTGATTCAATCCGAAGTGCCACGAGTCCGGGACGCTTGGACGGATTGGTTTCGCGTGTTTCCGCGTTGTTTAATCCAAGCAACTTTGGCTTTGATTCTCGCCAGTTGCATCAATATATGGTTTACCATCCTAGCCATCTTAGCCTTGGTCGTAGGCTGGGGATTGTTCCTAAGATTGGAAGCGAACCAGAGAAAAGGGCGGCCCGTGTTGGCTGAGCAACGACGCAACGCGCACGAGCAGCTTATTTATCTATGCGAAACTTCACCCTTGCTGGAGTCGATCGATAATCGGGTCAGTTTCGAGCACTTATTTGATGGCCAAGTCAAAAATTTTCATCGAGCTCATCTGCGATTGGCGGACGAAGGCAGTTGGCGATCGCCTTGGTTACTCCTCGCCATTACCGTGTTGACCGCACTGCTGTTGTTCGTGCTCAGCATCCGCGTGCTGGAGCCGAGTTCGCGGCTGCATATTGGCGATGTCGTCGTGTTGATCGGGAGTGTTGTGATTTCGGTTAGCAGTTTGTTCAAATTGAATAGAGGAGTTCGAAAGCGAATCAGTGCGAGCGCATCGGCGGAGAAGTTAGCGCAGTATCTGTCGTTGCCTACAAAGTTGTCTGAAGCCAGTCACGGCAACAGTGTCGCACCGGTAAAGAGTGCTGTGATCTGGGAGCACGTCACATTTCGCGATAGCAATAAACATCGGCTTCTCGACGATGTTTCTATGGCCTTGTATCCGGGAAAAATCACAGCCATCGTTTCGATGGATCAAGCTACCGCGCAAGCTCTAAGTGAAATGATCATGGGGTTTGGCAAACCTGCCAGCGGGCGAATCCTGATCGATGGAGTGAATATGATCGATTTGGACACGACTAGTTTGCGGCGAAATGCGCTGCTGGTAAACGATCGTGGGCCTCTGCTAGACGGCACCGTCGAGGAAAACATACTGGCTGGAGTCAAAAAGGATACGACTCTCGATTTGGTTGCCGTCGCGAGAGAGGCTCATGTATCGGAAGGGATACTCAATTTGGCCGATGGTTTCGACACGATTCTGTCCAGCAACGATGAAAGACTCGCACCCGATCACTTGTATCGCTTGGGAATCGCTCGGGCTTTGATCAGGCGACCGTCGATTATTGTTGCTTTCGAACCCAAGCAACGAGTTTCATCGCAGGAAGAGATCGATTCTCTTTCCGCGTTGGAGAGGCTCCGAGACTTAGAGGCAACCGTATTGGTCGTGCCGGAGAGGCTTAGCACGCTGAGATCTGCGGATCAAATCATTGTCTTCCAAGAGGGGCGGGTTGTGGCGAGTGGAACGCATCAGCGTCTGTTGGAGGATAGCGAACTCTATCGTCACTTTAACTACATTCGATTTTCATGGAGTTAACCGAGAGCGAATGAAGCACGGATTCTGAGTCGCGATAGTACTCGTGGTGTTTCAGTAAACTGGCGGCCTCTTCATCTAGGACGATTGTGACATTCGGATTCAGTTGAAGTGCGCTGGATGGGTTGTTCGAAGATACGGGGCCTTCAACACAGCCCGCTATGGCACTCGCTTTCGATATACCAGTTGCCATAAGCAGGATGGCTCGACTCTCTAGAATCGTCGCAATACCCATGGTAAGTGCCATACGGGGCACTTCTTCTGCGATAGAAAAGAACCTCGCGTTATCGAGTCTGGTTCGGCGAGTCAGCGTCTTTAATCTGGTGCGAGAGCCCAGTGACGAACCAACTTCGTTGAAGCCGATGTGGCCATCTGTTCCGATACCGAGAATTTGCAAGTCGATGCCGCCATGTTCCTTAATTGCTCGCTCGTAGGCCTGGGCGCTTTCGGTGAGATCGCAATTCCATGTTTTGGGGATATGGTTGGCATTGCTGTCGAAATCAACATGCTTGAACAATGCGTCCTGCATGTAGTAGTGGTAGCTTTGGACATGTTCGGGAGGGACCCCGACGTATTCATCAAGATTGAAGGTCGTCACCCCTCGAAACGAGATTTCGCGTCGGGTGTAACGATCGACCAATTGGCGATAGAGTCCCATCGGGGTCCCGCCTGTGGCAAGGCCGAGAACGCATGACTTATTTGCCTTGGCTTTGGTGTTGACCACGGCAGTGACAACGTTCGCAGCAAACTCGGCAACATCGTCGGGAGATGGGAGGATGACAACTCTCAATTTTGAATCCGATTACTTGTTGGTGATGCCGTCGACCATTTTGTCGAAGTCAGCTTTGGTCTTCTCGACCAAGTCCTTTGGACCGTAGGCTTTGATGAAGAGATTTTGACCTTTGGGCATCTCAACAATCGCACCGATCATACGGTAGTTTTCTTGCTTCTTGGTCGGACCAGGTGCAAACGGGCCACCTCCCATCGAGTCGAGGTAGGTGCCAGCGACATCAACAGTATGAACCGTGAGTGTGCCAACGGTTTTTTTCTCGACTTTGGTCTCTTCGGCTTTTGATCCTTCGAATTGGCCGATCCAACGCTTTACGTTCGCATCGATCGAGCCACCAGATCGAGAAAAAGTGATTCGGAGCGATTCTTTGCCCTCGGCTGGAAAGCGGAATTCCCCTTCGACCATTTGGTTCTTGGGTGGAACGGTTTTCCAAGACGCAGGGGGCGTTACCGTGACGTTTGTGCCATCGAAGAGGAATGGCTTTACTTCAGCGGGTTTATCCGCAGCAGGTTTTTCTGCGGAGGAATCTTGTGTGTAGCCAATTGGGGCGACTGAGGAAAGGAAAAGAACCAAAGCAAGTCGAAGACGCATTTTAAGAGTTCTCGCTATCGGGTAGGGTTATGGAATCGGTAGGCAAATATGGATCTACAGGTCCATCGCCTACACTATAAGGCATCGTAGTAATCTAACAATCCGCTCTGCGGGGACTTTTTATGCAAAGTAGCCACGCTTGTCCGTCGATTTTGTCTCGATCCAGCGACCCCATGTTGCTCGATGATTTGAGGCATTTGACCAGGTTAGCGATCCGTGAAGATTTGGATCGTGGGATGGATTTGACCACGATGGCGATCGTGCCAGCCCACGTAAAAGGGCACGCTGCCGTCGTCGCCAGGGTTGACGGCGTGGTCGCAGGCATGAATCTAATGAGCGCGATTGTGTCCGAGTTCGATTGCTCGTTGGAGTGGGATACTCATATCTCGGACGGTGAGCGATTCGCCAGCCAGCAATCGTTGATGACTCTTCGGGGCGATGCGAGGGATTTGTTGACGTGCGAGCGAACCATCTTGAATTTTTTGGGGCGACTGTGTGGCATCGCGACCTTGACGGATCGGTTCGTGCAAAAAATAAAAGGTAGTCGAGCTAAGGTTTTTGATACTCGCAAAACGACACCCGGTTGGAGACGATTGGAGAAGTACGCTGTGCTGTGCGGAGGGGGCTCCAATCACCGTATGGGTTTGTTCGACGGAATCCTCATCAAGGATAATCATCTCGCATCGAGAGCAGTCCAAGCCGGCGTGGTTTTAGATGCCGGGGAGGCGGTGCGGCAAGCCTATCAATTTCTCGATGGCCTAAAGTGGGAGGGGGGGCGACCGGTCGTCGAAATCGAAATCGATTCCATCGATCAATTAGCGTCGGCTTTGGAGGCAGGTCCCGATATCGTGCTGCTCGATAACATGAATTGCGATCAATTGGCAGAATGTGTTCGAATGAGAGACCGCATGAACCCGAAGGTCGAGCTCGAAGCATCTGGCGGGGTTAACATCAACACCGTATCAGCCATTGCGGCGACTGGTGTCGAGCGGATCAGTGTCGGCGCATTGACCCACTCGGCAATCAATCTTGACTTAGGGTTGGACTGGCGA
Organism: Pirellula sp.; assembly: GCA_025459355.1. Taxonomy (GTDB): domain Bacteria; phylum Planctomycetota; class Planctomycetia; order Pirellulales; family Pirellulaceae; genus JBKCUI01. Next base: position 10,690 of record JALOQS010000016.1, on the reverse strand, counting down.
TTCGACGCGTGATTTTATTCTTGCGTTTCAAAAGAAGCCAGGGATGAGCCTTGATTTCACCTTGCTCATGTACGCTCGATATTCGTCATCTTGGCCGAGCACTCGCTCCTCTGCATAGATACGCGGGATGAGCAACGCATAAAAACTACCGAATATCACCGCGTTCCATAGAGTAGGGCTCAGCATCAAGAACCCGACATGAAGCAGCAGGTAACCGAAGTAGATGGGATGACGTACAAAGCGATACGGGCCGTTGTGGCATATACCCCGGTTGGCTGCAACCAATCCGAAGCGGCGACCCAACGTAAGCTTCGCGTAAAGAATCAGTGTGAGCCCCAAGATCGTAAGTGGAACGGCTCCACCATCCCAGAAATGAGGAACGCTATGGTCAGGACGGGCTAGCAGCGGCAGGCAAGACGCAGAGTAGGCAAGAAACCAATCGGTGAACCGAAGCGACAGCGTCTTAGCTTTTTTGCGAACAATGACAAAAACGATCACCATGGCTTCGGTGATCAAAAGCATGAAATCGCCGATGACCACATTGCTTTCCTGGGTCCATGTCGTGATGATCGACGAAAGCAAGGCGACAACAAACCAACCGAACAAGACAAGCATGGTGCCCCGTTCGAATGCGTCGAGGAGCCAAGCGAGTGTCGTTTGGTCACGCCACCACGGATTGGCATCTCGCCTGCACTGAAGGTTTTGGTTGGGGGATGGCGGGGGCATCTACATACCGAAAGGAAACTACTTGAAACATAGATCCCCGGTTATCGCGAGGCCTGGATAGCGTAGCACTTTGGCGGGCCCCGAGCGTCTAAGGGCAATGCATTTTCCAAAACAATCGACGCTGCGTAAGCTTGCCCAGGCTGAACGATCTGCCCAATCGCTAAAGTCCGAACCAAATAGCATGGCTATGGTCCGCACTTGGCATTGGTGCGAATCGCTTATCTCGTGGCCAATCAGCCCGCAGCGGTGGTCCAGTCGAGGACCACTTTTCCGCAATTTCCTTGCCTCATGGCTGCAAATCCCTTTTCATAATCGCGGAAGTCGAACCTGTGCGTAACGACTTGACTAATATCGAGTCCGCTTTCCAAGAGGACGCTCATCTTGTACCACGTCTCATACATTTCGCGGCCGTAGATCCCGCGAATGGTGAGCATGTTGAACACGACTAGGTTCCAATCGATTGCAATCTGTTCGGATGGGATGCCAAGCATAGCGATTTTTCCGCCGTGGCACATATTCTCGAGCATCGTTCGCAGCGCCGCAGGTGAGCCCGACATTTCCAGTCCCACGTCAAAACCCTCTTTCATACCGAGCGATTTCATCACATCTTGGGTGGATGTTTCGCGAGGATCGTAAGCGATCGTGGCTCCCATTTTTCGAGCCAGTTCAAGTCGAAAAGGGTTTAGGTCTGAGATAACGACGTTCCTCGCCCCAGAGAATCGAGTGACCGCACAAGCCATAAGTCCAATGGGGCCGGCGCCGGTGATCAACACGTCTTCGCCCAAGCAATCGAATGCGAGCGCTGTGTGAACGGCGTTGCCTAGTGGATCAAAGATGGACGCAATATCAGGATCGATACCAGGCTTGTGATGCCAGATATTGCTCATTGGCAAGGAAAGATATTCGGCAAATGCTCCCGGGCGATTGACCCCAACGCCTTGCGTGTCTTTGCACAAATGGCGTCTTCCTGCCAAGCAGTTTCTGCATCGACCGCAAACCACGTGGCCTTCGCCGGAAACGATTTCCCCTGGGAAAAAATCGGTTACATTCGAGCCAACCTCGACAATTTCTCCGACAAACTCGTGCCCGACCACCATGGGGACGGGGATTGTTTTTTGTGCCCACGAATCCCAGTTGTAGATATGCAGATCGGTGCCGCAAATGCCCGTCTTGTGAATTCGGATCAGGCAATCGTTGATACCAATCTTGGGCACGGGAACATCTTGCAGTTCGAGTCCCTGGTCCCGTTTCGATTTAACAAGTGCCTTCATTCCGATCCTCGTCGACGCCGCTTCATGAAAGTAAAAAACCTTGCAGAAGGATAACGCAAACTAGGTATCGTGCACTAGTCGACTTGTATCAATCCGAGCTGCCTGAGATTCTTCCTTCGGCTTCGATTTGGCGAACGCGGAGCCACATTTGAACGAGTTGAGGTAAAGACTTGGCTCTCATTTTTGACATGACACGTGCTCGTCGCGTCTCAATGGTGCGAACAGCCACCCCGAGCAAATTGGCCATTCTCTTGTTCATGTGGCCATCGACCACCAACTCAGCAACTTGACGTTCGACGTTGGAAAGTGAGGCCGCTCGTTGCATCAATTCGCGATCGTCTATCTCAAAATCAGGTAGTTGACCAGTTTCGGAGTGATCGGATCGTTTCATGAATCCTACGAAGCCAATAACATGGCTTTCGGACACGACGGCGGTTTCCGTAACATCAATCCTCAATACGCTCCCTTGATTGCCTAGGAGCTCGATGGTGAAGGAATTGTTTTCTTCCGAGGATTGAGGGGTCCAGAGAGTTCGAATCTTTTGGTTACAAGTCGCATCGCTTAGAAATTCGAAAAGCGAAGACTGAAGAAGCTCATCGCTGGTTCGATCCAAAATCCTGCGTGCTGATGGGCTTAAGAAAAGAAAATGGCCGAACGGGTCGCGAGTGAAGACGGCGAATGGGGCATTTTCAGATTTGACAAAATCTACGACAAACAGCGACGGCTGCGTGAGGATACGAATTGCGAACTGATTGTCCGCATTGGCAGGCAATAAAGGTAGAGGATCTTTAATCACGGCTTTGAATTTCTGTTTCTATCGAGCATTTTCTCAGCATTGAGAATTCGCCTACGATACATTCCGCGTGATTCTAGCCAATTTTCCGCAGTCAAAGTGTGACACTTTCCGAACCCGATCCCCTCTTTCGGGCGGTATGGGGTAGCCAATGGCCTTAGAACCCTGCCATAAAATGTGAAAAGCGGGGGATTGTAAGCCTTTTGTTGAAACCAAGAATGTCCAAATTTTTTTTCAGGGACCCAGCGATGTTGTACTTTTGGGCTGAATCGCGCATGCTATCGTCATGAACGACTTCCTTTTTCATTACCTGAGACTTGAGCCCCCCGTGTGGGTGTTTCTGTCTTCGTTTTTGGTGATCGGGTTGTTTTTGATGTTTCACCGGTTCTGGTCCCTCCGGAACTTGGATATTCTTCTGATTTTGCTGTTCACCCCAGGAATTTTGCTGGTCTACGAAGGTGCTAATCGTCGGCAGGTCACGAACGCAAAGCAGATCGATGCTTTGGCGTCGGCAAAGGAGGCGTCTGAATCCACTCCCGGAGGTATTCGCAGTGCAGAACCGCCAAAGGATTCGGCGGACAGAAATTCGGCGGTTGTTGATGCAGGGGATTCAGTCTCAGTCACATCCCCCTCTCCAGAAAACCCACAAATTTCTGGTTCGGGGACGCTGGAATCGCCCAATGAGGTAACCGAAGACCGCGTTCCTGCGGCAGTAGACCAGATCAAAAAAGAGACGGCCAGCAACGACACTCTTTCTTACATCGGTTACTTTTGGTTGATTGTTGTTGCCGTATTGTTGGTGATCAGGATGTTGCTTGATACCTCGATCGTGCGACGTCCGATGCTCGATCCCAATCTGAGTAGCGGCGGAATGTTGTTTCTCGGGATTTCGATGCTTGTTTATTTGCTGGTCAATGTTGCGTTGAGCAAACCGAGCGAGCCACTCAAACAAGGGCCATCGGCGGGCCCCGGTTACATCCTAATGACTGCTCTGCCGAGCATCACGACCGTACATGATGCGGACTTACAGGCCGATAGCGAAGGGCGTCCGAGGCCGGGCGGGTTCAAGTTGCTCGTGGCCAGATCGTTAGCAATTGGTGCTAATCTCGTCATGGTCTTGGCGATCGTTGCGATTGGATACTGGCACTTTGGCAACTTGAAGACCGGGGTCGGAGTCGCCACATTCTATCTGCTGTTACCGTATACGCTCCACATGACAGGGCGAGTGGATCACGTTTTGCCGAGTGCCCTGCTGTTGTTAGCGGTATTGCTTTATCGGCAGCCGTTCGCAGCGGGACTCTGCATCGGTTGTGCGGCCGGGGTCGTGTATTACCCGTTTTCGCTGTTACCTTTGTGGTGCAGTTTTTATTGGCAACGAGGCATTCGTCGTTTCACGGGTGGTTTTTTCGTGTCCATTGGGACGCTGGTTATCGTCATGATCGCGATGCATCCCAACGATATCCTGCAGCATCTTGGGTACATGTTTGGAGTTAAACAGATTGCGATGACCGGCATGGACGGCATATGGGGTTTGGGTTGGAATCCCATGATGCGCATTCCGCTCATTTTGTTGTTTGTTCTGCTGAGCGTGTCTTTTGTGGCGTGGCCTCCGCAAAAGAGTTTGTCAACCCTGATGTCTTGTTCCGCTGCGTTGATGGCGGCGACCCAGTGTTGGCACGGATTTGGTGGCGGTTTGTATTTGGCGTGGTTTCTGCCTCTCGCGCTGCTGACCATTTTCAGGCCTAACCTGGATTACTGTCTAGCGCTGGAGGTCGTGAAGCCCAGGCGTCGCAAGGTTGTGAAAGCGGCTCCCCCGGTTGAAAATGCCAATGCCGCTTAATCTGCAAAGCATCAAGCTTTTCCGTTCTCGCCTAGAAAACTGGTTCCGGCCACTTATAATCCGTCCATGATACTTTTAATCGATAACTACGATTCGTTTACCTACAACATCGTTCAGCGGCTCGGTGAAATCAACCCACAGCTGGACGTAAGAACGTACAGAAATGATGAGCTATCGGTGGATGACATTCGGGATCTAAACCCAGAACGGATCATTCTTTCCCCAGGCCCCTGCACTCCGAATGAAGCCGGCATTTGTTTGAGTGTTGTCGAGAGTTTGCATTCCGAGTATCCCATTTTGGGAGTCTGTTTAGGACACCAGTCGATTGGGCAAGCGTTTGGAGGCAAGATTGTTCGCGCACCGAAATTAATGCACGGGAAAACGGATCACATTTCTCATGATAATCGTGGGCTTTTCGAAGGGGTGCCCAATCCGTTCGTTGCAACCCGCTATCATTCGCTCGTGATTCTCCCAGAAAGTCTGCCCGATTGCTTGGAGGTGTCCGCTTGGGTGACCGACGAATCGGGGAATCGGATTATCATGGGGGTTAGGCACAAACGTTACGCGGTTGAGGGTTGGCAATTTCACCCAGAGAGTTTTCTGACCGAGCCGGGTATCATGTTGCTGAGTCGGTTTTTGAAATGGACCGGCCCCGCAGCCACTGTGTCTGCCTGATCCCGTCATGCGTATTTTCCCAGTAGCAATTGCCCAGTAGCAATTTTTACTGCAGCAATTTCCAACGTATCAATTCCTCTTGCCTCCGCCCTATCAGCATGCTTTGCGTCACGATTGCCAGAACACGTCACAAACACACCATTGCCGAACACCAGCAGGTTGCCGAGCAAGGGGCCAAATTGGTCGAACTGCGGCTTGACTACATTGGTCGCAGCATTGACTTGTCTAGATTGATCAAAAATCGGCCTACACCTGTCGTTGTTACCTGCAGACGCCGTGAAGATGGCGGACGATGGGAACGGTCTGAGGAGGAGCGACTGATGCTCTTGCGCTCAGCCATTGCGATGGGGGTCGAATATGTGGACCTCGAGGACGATACAGCCGCCAAGATTCCACGTTACGGAAAGACCAAGCGTATTGTTAGCGTCCACAATTTCGAAGGGACACCGGAGGATCTCTCCAGTATTCATCGCGAGCTGTCCAAAACCGATGCGGACATTGTCAAGATCGCAGCCCAAGCTAACTCATTTCACGATACCGCTAGAATGTTCGATCTCATGGCCTCGGCCAAGATTCCGACAATCGGGATCAGCATGGGAGACCATGGTACACCCACCCGGATTCTTGCACACCGCTTTGGGGCTCCCTTTACCTACTGCGTTTTTAACCCTGACAAAAAAGTGGCCCCGGGGCAATTAAGTTATGACCAGATGGTCAACATTTATCGTGCCGAATCGATCAAGCCGAATACTAAGCTTTATGGAGTCGTGGCAGATCCCGTGGCGCATTCCTATAGCCCGCTAATCCACAACGCGTCGTTCCAAGCTCACGAGATCGACAGTCGATATCTGCCATTCCGCGTTGCTCCTGAAGATCTAGATTTTTTTCTGAGTTGGTGTCGTGAGCATGGTATCGGGGGACTTAGCGTAACGATTCCTCACAAGACCGCGATCCTTTCCAAACTAACCCAAGCGGAATCGGCCGCTCATGGCATAGGAGCTTGTAACACGGTTATTTTCTCTGATGAAGATCTGGTCGGATACAATACAGACTATCGCGCTGCTATGGATTGTTTGACGGAAGCGTATGAAAAATTCCGAAGCCCGAAAGATGGCTTCAACAAAGTTTCCGTCCTCATTCTCGGTGCTGGTGGTGTGTCCAAGGCTGTGGGATACGGATTGGCGCAGCGTGGTGCCCAAGTGACCATCACTGCCCGAAACGCTGCTTCGGCGGACGAGTTGGCTCGAGCGCTAAATGGCAAGACTGTTCCATGGAATGACAGGCATATCGTCGTGCCTGATATCTTGGTCAATGGTACTCCGGTCGGCATGTTTCCCGAAATGGACGACACTCCGTTTCAAACCAGCAAACTCAAAGGCCAAACGCTCGTGTTTGACACCCTTTATAATCCCGAGCAAACCTTGTTTATCAAGGGGGCGCGAGCCGCTCGTTGTCCGGTCATTACCGGGCTTCAAATGTTTGTCCGCCAAGCAGCTTACCAGTACCGGCTCTTCACTGGAAAAGAGCCCCCTATACCCGTTATGGTCAAAACCATTAAAAAGGCAATCTCGCCAGTCAACTATCAGGACCTTGAAGAAGACGAGGACGAGGATTCCGCTGTCTTTGAGATCTAGCCCCGGTTCGAGATCTAGCCCCGTTTCGAAATGTAGTCATGGCAGTACCAAGTAGGTGGGATGAGTTGGTCGCGGTCTTAAAGTCACCTTTGGATCTCGTCGAGCGATCGCTGATTCGCTACCGACTTAGTTTCCCCTATCCAACCCGTGGACCACAGGAGCCTCTAGGCGCTTACGGCGAGCGGCTCGCGGCGTTGCTTTTGGAACGAAAAGGCTATCTGATCTTGGAGAGATCCTTTCGAACGAAAACAGGCGAAATTGACTTAATCGCCTCCTTCAAAAGCCGCACTATCGTTTTCGTTGAGGTGAAGGCATGGGAGAACTACGCGGAAGACGGATCTGGGCCGTCGGATCGAGTCGACGAAAAAAAACAAAAAAAGATTACCGATACAGCCTTGCGCTATTACAAACAACATCGCCTGTGGGGGACTCGGGGACGAGCGGACGTCATTGAAGTCATTCAAAACGGACCAGAGGGAGTCCCCGTCCTTCGACATTTCGAAAACGCATTTGAAGCCGTTGGCCAATTTCAAATGTTTAGTTGAGTGATCCTCCAAGTCCTCTACAATACCGTCCTCAACGATAACGTCCTCAACAATACCGCCCTCTGCGATAATCCTTCCCAGCACGACCCGGTCAAAACAACCAATTGAAAAAACAACGATGTTAGATCTCTACGACAAAATTCAAGAAGCCTGCGGCGCGATCAAAAAGGTCTGGAACAAGAAGCCGCACGCGGGCATCATTCTCGGGACAGGTTTGGGCCCACTCGTTCAACGAATTGAAGTCGAGGCGACCCTAGACTATGCAGACATTCCACACTTTCTCAAATCGACCGCGACCTCGCACCGCGGGCGGCTCGTCTGCGGCACATTGTGTGGGCTGCCGGTCATGGCGATGGAAGGGCGGTTTCACATGTACGAAGGATATTCGCTCAAGGAGATCACGTTGCCCGTTCGCATCATGAAAGCACTCGGTGCCGAGTTATTGGTGGTTTCCAATGCGTGTGGTGGCATGAACCCCTTTTACAAAGCCGGGGATATCATGCTCATCGATGATCAAATCAATTTGCTAGGTGATAACCCTTTGATAGGAATCAATGACGATCGACTAGGACCGCGATTCCCTGATATGTCCGCTCCCTACGATCAAGAGTTGATCAGGGCGGCGTTGCAGGTTGCGAGAAAGCATGACATCGTGGCCCATCAAGGAGTGTTTGTTGCTGTAGCTGGCCCCAATTTGGAAACCCGCGCTGAGTACCGCTTTTTAAGAATGATCGGGGCGGATGTTGTGGGTATGTCGACTGTGCCTGAAGTGATCGTGGCGGTCCATTCCGGCATGCGTTGCGTAGGCTTCTCCGTTATCACAGACATGTGTCTACCTGATGCATTAGAGGCTGCCGATGTGCAAAAAATCATTGCCGTTGCTAACGATGCCGAGCCGCGTTTAACGAAGCTTGTGACTGGCGTTCTCGAATACGAAAAAGAAAAGTTGAGCAAGTAAGCCGAATGATAAAGGTAGAGCCTGGAAAAACTCGCTTAGGATGGATCGGAACAGGAGTGATGGGACGCAGCATGGCCTCCCATTTGCTTCGCGCGGGATATGCGGTCTCCGTCTACAATCGTTCCTCCGCCAAGACGAAAGATCTAGTCGATTTAGGTGCAACACTTTGTAAAAGCCCTCGCGACGTAGCTGCCCAAAGTGACGTCGTTTTTACCATGGTTGGCTTTCCCGCGGATGTAGAAGAGGTGATCTTAGGAGAGGCCGGGGTTCTCAACGGTCTTGGTCCGGGTTCTGTGCTCGTCGATATGACGACCAGTCGACCCTCGCTGGCCCAGCAAATTTACACATCGGCAGCGAGCAAAGGAGTCGCCGCGCTGGATGCTCCTGTCTCAGGCGGTGACATCGGTGCGCGCGAGGCGAGATTGTCGATCATGGTCGGGGGAGATCGATTCGTTTTTGATGCGCTCGAACCATTGTGGACTCTCATGGGCAAGACCTTTGTTTACCAAGGCCCCGCAGGATGCGGTCAGCATACCAAAATGGTGAACCAAATATTGATCGCCTCCAGCATGGTGGGCCTGTGTGAGTCGTTGCTTTATGCCACTCGCAGTGGATTAAATCCCGAGACGGTACTGAGCTCTGTTTCAACCGGTGCTGCGGGGAGTTGGTCTCTCAGTAACTTGGCACCTAGGATCTTCAAAGAAGACTATTCGCCAGGGTTCTTCGTTAACCATTTCGTGAAGGATCTAGGTATCGTTTTGGAAGAAGCCTCCAAAATGAAGATCGATCTGCCCGGCGTGGTGCTCGCCAAACGTCTCTATGACGAACTCAAAGAGATTGGTCATGGCGACAAAGGGACTCAGGCGTTGTGGCTCGTTGTAAATCGTAAAGCGGAATAATCGACAAGGTCCTCAACCATCATCTAATCGATTCGACCGCCGCCAGCCTATCCTTCCGGAAAGAAGTCAGCGACGTACTAACCGGACCAATTTGTCCAGCAGTTAAAACTTCTGTCTCCGGTTGATTAATTTACCCAGCAGTAAGTTGCCGTTACGCACTAAACGTAAGCCCGTTGACTGCATGGAAGTAAATATGTCATTCGAACCTAAAATGGATTTAGGGAACGCGTCTGCCCAGGACGCGTCCGCTTCCATTCCTTTTTGGAAGCGGATCGAGGCATGGCTAGATCGATTGTTCCGACTAACGCCCCCTCTCGATCCCAATGAGGTAGATGGTATCCTTCTCGAGGATCGCATCCTATACAGTGCGACCCCGATGGCTATTCTGGATGGCGGAGAAAACGCGCCACCCCAGTCGAGCTTCACCCCCGAGATGATCGAAGAAGCAATCGCATTTTTCGAGCAAATCAACCAAGCAAGCCGGGTCGATGAGCCATCAAGCATTCTTCCTGAATCCGAAGACAGTTCTCAAGAGGATCTGACTCACAGCGAACGCTCCAACCATGAAGAAGGACAGAATCGCCTCGAGTTGCCCCCGAGTCCTTCCGATCCCGTTTCCACTCAAGATGTGCTTTCGTACCTGGACACGAACGGTGCGAATGCTGATATCGATTACGACGTTCTCTTCATAGACCGCATGGAAAGCGGCTTTGAACAGATTGAATCGCTATTAGCCCAATATGACGGGCTCGATGCAATGTCCATCGTCTCCGAAAGCGATTCGGGTGGATTAGACCTTGGTCACGACTCACTGACCACTGGCGAGAATCAGGTTCACGACGATCTCGCCTACCTCGCCAGCCAAATCGATGCAACGACGCAGTCCAGTGCGATTCTTTTGACGCGCACCATTGACGAGAGCTTTGCTCAGCACACTTGGGTCGAGCAGCAGCAGATGGGGCGAGTAGACTCGCACATGTTCTCATAGCACCATCGGTTGGCTTGAGCAATTCGAACGAACGCTTCGAAGTCGTATTCGTGGACGAGGGACTCGAAGACTACGAACGAATTCTGGCGGATCTTACCAATCGCCAGGGACAAGGTACGCAAACACTAGTGTTTCGTATCGAAGCGGGCATAGATGGCCTGGAGCAAATCAATGCCCACTTAGCCACGTTGTCAGCCCCTGTGGATGCGATCCATTTCTTAAGTCACGGTACAGATCGAGCGTTCAAACTAGGGAGCACTTGGTTTGATTACTCGTCGGTGGTAGCGAGGCAAGCGGAGTTTAACGCATGGAGTGGCTTCTTAGCAGCCGACGGGGATATTCTCTTTTACGCGTGCGAGCT
>JALOQS010000174.1 GCA_025459355.1 Pirellula sp. | reverse complement strand
TTCCTGTATTGCTACATTCTCGCGCGACTCGCATGCCTAATCCACGCCGCCAACGTTCATTCTGAGCCAGGATCAAACCCTTCACTTGTGTATGCTTAGACCAACCAGCATTTCTGCCAGCCAGCCTTGTTAAGCTAAGTTACGGTATTGAAACCGGTCGGTGGTTTTGGTCATTTACCACCTAAAAAAATCATCACAAAACTTCTCAAGAAGTGACGTTTGCTAAAAACATCTATCAAACTCATCCACCGGATTGTCAAAGATGTTTTTCTTGAAGAATCTTTTTTCGACTCTTCGTCTCGCGGCTGACTTCCGAAGTCGTCCGCAGCGAGGAGGCGAAAAGATATAGACCCTCGCCGTTCATCGCAAGGGGCAAAGACTAAATTCCCGAAAGTATTTTTGCACAGCCCCTTTCCAACCTCCTCCCCAAACTGCTTTCGATTGCGCCAAACCTAGCGATTTGCATGGCCTCACTCGCACTTCTATCCCGCTTTCTCCCCGTTTCTCTCACTACTCTGCCGTCGTTTTCCGACGAATCATTAATCGAATGCACGGCTTCCAATCTCGACTTTGCCGCTCACGACGTCTCGTCACATCAGATGAACCAAGACCCACTCGCAACCAAAAACGCTCCTCCTTCACGCTCTGAGCCCCCAGGCAAAAGCACGTCCACGTCTGGATCCCTCGAAGAAGCACTGGAACGCATCTACCGTCTGGCAAACCAAGCCAACAATCCTCATCCAACCACCAATCCAACGCAAAATAAACCATCGCCCCCTCTGTCTGCCGTATCCGCCTCACCAGCCGCTGCGAATGCACCAGCTCCACCCCCCCCCGCGGCCGCTCCCTCAATCTCTCAGCCCCTACCCGCTCAACAGTTCTCTGGACTGCTCAAGGTTACGCATGCCCCCAAAGAACCTATGCTGCCGATCGAGCCCCAAACGCTCGAACAAGCCGGCGTGAACGGTCAAATCATCGAAGAAATCGCTATGCGATACCTCCTCAACCGTGGGGAATCCCCGGGCCGGGCCATCGCAGACCAGCTAAAAATCCCCTTTCGTCTCGTCGAACCGACTCTTAATCGCCTCAAAACCCAACAGCTTACTTGCTACCTCGGATCCACCGCGTTTAACGACTACATCCACGCCTTGACCGATGCCGGGCGGGACAGAGCGCGTCGCCATGTGCAGAAAACGACCTACTTTGGTGCCGCTCCTATCCCACTAGAACACTACATCGAGTCGGTCAAACTGCAGTCGGTCGAGCATCAGCACCCCACCGGCGAAGATTTGCGACGTGCGTTCTCGGATTTGCTCATTGCACCGGCACTGCTGTCGAGATTAGGGCCGGCCATCAACAGCGGACGAGGCATGTTCCTCTTTGGCTATCCGGGAAATGGAAAAACGAGTATCGCTGAACGGGTGACTAAGTCTTTTGGAGAGATCATCTGGATCCCTCGAGCGGTCGCCATCGATGGGGAAATCATGCGGATTTACGACCCGCTGAATCACGAAGAAGTCCCTCACGAGTCGTCCGACGGTATGTTGCGAGACACACAGGTCGATCATCGATGGGTCCGTATTCGCCGACCGACAATCGTCGCCGGGGGTGAACTCACGATGAACATGCTGGAAGTCGCCCGAAACGCGGAAACCAACATCTGCGACGCTCCCCTGCAAGTCAAAAGCAACTGCGGCGTCCTCCTCATCGACGACTTCGGCCGACAACGCATGAGCGTCGATGAACTGCTAAACCGCTGGATCGTTCCCTTGGAAAAGCGCTATGACTTTCTCAGCGTCAGCAGCGGTAAAAAGGTCCAAGTCCCCTTTGATCAGCTCGTGATCTTCAGCACAAACCTGGAGCCAAAGGACCTCGTGGACGATGCTTTTCTTCGCAGAATTCCCTACAAAATCGAGGTCACCAACCCGGATGAAGCCGCGTTTCGCAAGCTTTTCGAAATCATGTGCAAATCCTTGCGAATCCCACATCGAGCGGACATGATCGAATATCTCATCGAAAAGCACTACAAACCGATCGGCAGACCTATGCGAAACTGTCACCCGCGAGATTTACTGCTGCAAGTGAGGTCGTATTGCTACTTTAACTCGGTCCCACTCGAACTGAAAAAGGAGTACTTGGACTTCGCCGTGGAAAACTACTTCTCCATTATGTAAATCGCTCCAAACCAGAACCGCTTCCTTATTCGCTTTGCTGTCCCGTCGGTCCTGGCTTATACTTTTTATGGGATCGGGCTTGAGGGATCGGGTTGGGTTGCAGGGCAGTGCAGGGGTTTGCAGGACGATCAATCCACGGCAGCCGAGCCGCAACCGATGGAGCCCTCGCAATCGGGAGCCCACCGCTCGAGCAGCACGAACTTTTCATCTTCTTAATCAGCAACGGTTCCAGCATGCCTTACCGGACACCATTTCTTACAAGCCTGGTTCTGGTTGTTCTCCAATCGGTTTTAGCGAGTTTCTCTCACGCTGACTTTATCGTCTACTCTCTCCCCGGTGCGAAACGCCCCATCATTCTGGAAGGAAGTGTAAGAGTCGTTAGCCCAACGATTGTCGAGTTTACCTACCCAGGATTTTCCCCCATCGCGATCAACCCCAAAGATGTCGTCGCGGTAAAAGCTCCCAGCCGTCGAGAAGAATTCAAAAAAGCCTACGCCCAAGCCACTCGCGCTCAACTGGTCGATGAATTCCTTAAGGCCGCAAAGCTGGCTCTGCAACGTGGGCTGATCAAAGAGTTTTATCAATGCTGCAGCGATGCTCACAAATTAGAACCCCAACACCCCACCCTGCTACGACTCGCGGAAGCACGACGACGTGTGAAACAACCTCTCGGAACTCATGCCGAGACCGAAAAGAAATTACGAGAACTCACCAGCCAAAGCTCGATGAAAGTCGAAGTAAGTCAGCACTATGTCATGCTGCACGACACACAGGATGCGTCATCGGAAAAACGATCGCGTGCTAAGAAACGACTCGAACTACTGGAACAAGTCTACGAGTCGTTCTTTCTCAAGTTTGCGTTGGACGGAGTCGTTTTGACACCCCCCAAAGAGCATCTTATGGTCATGCTCTTTGCCGAGGAACAAACCTATTTGCGTTATGCCACCTCGCTTGATCCAGAACTGAGAAGCGCGAGCGGTTTCTGGTCACCTCAAGACAATATCGGAGTCTTTTACGACCAAGGTACAACGGAAGAAATGAAGCACCTTTTGCAAATCTCTGAGGAACTTAAACTAGCCAAGCGAAGAGCGCGTGGAACGGCAAACTCCCGAGAAGTCGCGCAAGTCGCGAATTCGCTCGATCTTTTGCTTCGCATCGCTCGCGAGGAATCGGACATCGAAGTCGTCTCGCACGAAGCCGTTCATCAGCTCGCCGGCAATACCGGTATCATGCCTCGCAGCACGGTTAGTCTTCGCTGGGCGCACGAGGGACTAGCATCCTATTTTGAATGCCCCGCCGCTGCGGGCTGGGCTGGTGTCGGCGCAGTGAACGAAACGCGATTGATTGGCTACAAGAAAATTTTTCGCACGCCACAGCTAGCACCGTTAGAGCTGCTGGTTACCGATCTACTCTTTGATGCGGCTCGCAGCGATGGTGCTGTTCTGGATGCCTACGGCTATGCTTGGGCTTTGACCCACTTTTTAATGGAACGACGCTTTCAAGATCTGATTCAATACTATCTCAAATGCAGCGAACTCCAAGGAGACGAGGCAGGACGAATCAACCGATCCGAATTGGTCAATGTCTTCACGGAATCATTCGGCGATATTCGCAAACTAGAACAAGAGTTCCATTTATACATGGACACTCTCAAAACTGATGTTGAACGAATGCGCGAGGCTCAACTCAAGCGGGACGTCCCAAAATAACGCCTCCCGAATAGCGTCTCCGACAGCGACCCCACTTTGCAGCGACCCCACTTCGCAGCGGCTGCTATTTGCAGAGGCAAGCTATTTTGGTTCGTTTTTAACGATAGTCCTCAAACCTCTTCGCACGATGTAATTGGTCTCTGGCGTATTGGACTGCACCAGCCATCGCTGAGTCGTTTGCTTGACCCAGTCGGGTTTAGTCTTACTAGCATCATTAAGCCAGTTGGCAACCGAATCACGAACGTACTTCGAATCATCTGACATCAAAGGTTCCAGCAACTCGATAGCCAGCTCTGGAGTTTCCCGCAATGTCGGGCAGTAGGGTGCCCACACCCCGCAAGGTCTAGTAATCTCACTCGCAAATCGGCGCAGCCTCTCGTTCCGACTCCCCGTCCATGGAATCAATGCCTGGATGCATTCGACCGGCTGGGAGATCACATCTTGCCTCAGAGAAATCCATGCGATCTCTCGAAGCCCTGCGTTATCGGCGTCCGCAAATGGCTTGATCCACGCCAGTTTTCTCGGGAATTTCGATTCGGAAAGCCCCACCGTAATCGCGGCCCACTCTCGGACAATATCGCTTGGATGAGCCGCTAGAGATTTCCACTTGGTATCGCCGACCGTTATATGTTCCGACAAAAATCGACCGATTCGTTGCGATTGTTTCAGTGCCGCTAAGGGCGCGAGTTCCTCTTGTAAAGCTTTAAGACCATCGGCGTGCGAGGAGATAGCATCGGCGGGGTCAAACGTCTTGAAAAGCAGCGTCTTGAAAAGCGAGAATCGATCTACCACCAACCATTCCACGAGGTTCTTGGTTTCAAGCGTTCCCGCCGTAAGCTCTCGCTGAACCTCAGCCGGCACTTCGCTCATTCGTCTTGCAGGTTTGCGATGGATCAGGTCCGACATGGTAACAACAATTTTTGTGGGGACGGTCTCATTGTGGGGCTGTTCTAATCTGGTTCCTTTCTCGAAACGGATCGAGCGAGTTTAGTTTAGCGAGCAAAGAGCAGGGATTTTAGCCCCAACATCCCAAACCCTCGCAAAAGCCGTCAATTCAAGCATAAATACAACTTGACGAATTTTTTCATGATGCATCATTCGAAATCCGTTTCCAGTTGCCCTTTTCGAATCGAATGTCCGCAGTAAGTTGAACCGCATGGCAGAACTAAATCCACCACAACAAAATGCAGTCGACACCCTTTCGGGCCCACTTCTGGTGCTCGCCGGTGCAGGCACGGGAAAGACGCGCGTCGTTACCTTTCGTATCGCGAATCTGATTCGTCACGGAACTCACGCTGATCGCATCTTAGCGGTGACCTTTACCAATAAAGCGTCCCACGAAATGCATGAACGCATTTCCCACCAACTAAAAATTCCTAAACGGGTTCGTCGTGGCCAGCCATCTCCCCCGAGGCCTGCGATCGGGACATTCCACTCTCATTGCGTTCAGATTCTCAAGCGACACTCCAAAGCCCTTGGCTACCCTGAAAAGTTCACCATCTACGACCGAAGCGATGCGGAAAGTGTCGCGCGAACTATCTTGCGCGAGATCAAGGTTCACGAAGCCATGCTCTCCCCGGGCGAGTTTCTTAACATCGTAAGCTCGTGGAAGAATAGTGGCATTCGCCCTGAACAAGCCTTGACGGTTGCCAAAGACGACAAAGAGCACATGGCCTCCGCCGGGTTCAAACGATATCAACGCGCTCTCAAACTCCAAGCGGCTTTCGACTTTGACGATCTTCTCGTGTGTGCCGAGCAATTGCTTCAGGAGAACGAAGCCATTCGCAAAGAGGAAGCTGGCCGATACGATCACGTGTTGGTGGATGAATACCAAGACACCAATGGCTCCCAGTATCGAATCATCAAAGCGCTCGCCATCGACCACCGCAATCTGTGTGTCGTTGGTGACGACGATCAGTCCATCTATGGTTGGCGTGGGGCCGAGGTTCGACACATTCTGAACTTCAAATCCGATTGGCCAGAGGCCACCATGGTTCGTTTGGAGGATAACTATCGCTCCACGGAAGCGATTTTACAGATGGCGAATTTGCTAATTGCCTTCAATTCGCATCGGCACGAAAAAACGCTTCGGGCCGCTCGACGCAATGGTCAGCAACCTCGCATTCTTCAATTCCCAACCGAAGGAGACGAAGCCAAAGGGGTCGTCGAAGAGATTGCCTTGAGATTAAAGAATGACCCGTCGGTTGAAGCCGGCGACTTTGCAATTCTTTTTCGTACCAACGAGCAGCCGCGTCCCTTCGAAATGCAGCTTCGAGCACTACAACTTCCTTATGTGATCACTGGTAGCCAATCGTTCTTTGATCGTAAAGAAGTTCGCGACTTACTGGCCTACTTTCGTTGGCTCGATACGCCCGAAGATGAACTAGCGTTGCTTCGAGTGATCAATGTGCCCCCGCGAGGCATGGGTGCCACCAGCATCGACAAGCTGCTTAAGAAAGCTGTTGCGGACTCATCCAATATCTGGACCGTCATGCAAGACAGAAAGATGGTCAGCTCGTTGCCTTCCGCAGCTCAAGCGGGCATCGAAAAACTAAAAGAGCTACACGCTGAGTTCACCAAACGAGCCAAAGCCCTCGTCGGACCACAAGCAGCAAGCGAAACCACAAACGAAGAAGTGACCTCGACGACGCCACCCACCACGACCATTACCGATAGCGTCACCAAAGTAACCGATAGCCTCACCAGAATAGTGAGCGACGTGATCGACAAACTCAAATACCGCGCCGAGGTGGAACGACTCTATCCCGATGTTGACGAATGCCAGATGAGACTCTCGTCCATCGAAGAAGTCATCAACGCTGTTGCCGAGTTCGAAGAGGAGGCGGATATTCCCGCCATGCATGATTTTCTTTCCAACGTCACTTTGGCTGGTCGTGAGTTCGGCTCACCCAAAGAAAAGGAAATGAAGAAGAACGCCATCTCTCTCATGACCTATCACAGCGCCAAGGGGCTAGAGTTTCCTATCGTTTACATGGTCGGTATGGAAGAAGGAATCCTGCCGCACCGCAGATCGATTGTTGGAAACGCCGAAGAAGTCGACGAAGAGCGACGCTTATGCTACGTCGGTGTTACGCGAGCTCAAGATGAGCTCACCCTCACATTGCCCATGTCGCGCTACAAGTGGGGCAAACCTCGTCCCACTTACCCAAGTCGGTTTCTCTATGAGGTCACTGGCCAGGCCGATAACCCGAACCGACTTAAATCGATTCGAGCGGCCGCAGAAGCCGCTCGGAAAGCAGAAGCTCAAAAACGTTAAGGCGCTGGAGGCCGGGATGCACCTAAACGCCTGACTGGGCGGGGAATATATCTCGATACAGCACAAACGCTGCCGCCATGACGATCGGAAAGAAAAAGATCACCGGCACAAAACACAGAATGCTCAATAACGCTGAGATAATCCCGACGACGATCTGAAAGATAATCAGTCCGAAGAGATTCTTCCACGCCGCTTTGAAACTAAGCGTGATGGCTTGCAATCCCGTCACACCACGATCAGCGATGAGTTGAAAACAAAACACGCTGGGCAAGTAAGCAAGCAAGGCAACAATCAAGATGACCGGTACAAGAACGAGAATCCCCACAATACCGATACCCGCCGCCATGTCATTCCCGTTATCACCTACTGCGGCCAGGATTGCAGCGCCGATGCCGATTATGATTCCAACGGGAATGATCAAAACAAAACTGATCGCTATCTGAAGCAACATTGCGATCAAGGCATCAATGAAGCGATCAAAACCCGTAAACAACGTTCCCAATTCCACTTGCTTGCCTTGTTCGCGTTCTTTCATGCACAGATAGACGCCGACCATAAGCGGACCCATGACAATCCCAAACGGTACCATCGAACCGATAATCATCGCCAACCAAGTGATAGCCAGAAACAGCCAGTATTGGTCTCCTAAAAGCTCTTTGCCTCGTTTCAATAGCCCAATCGGGTCGATCGGTACTTTGCGAATTTCGCCTTCCGAAAGATAGCCGCTCGGTGAGGCAGGAGACTCGTAAGGGCTCGAATAAGACATAGTTGGAACCTGTTCGCTAAGAAGAGATGGTTTGGAACCGAAAACCGAGGGCTGCAGCCTGGGTCGGCAAATGATAAGAGTCTTCGTTTTCTCATGCGACGTCTTGGAAGAGAATCTCACGACGTTGCAAAAACGGATGATATCAGAAAATGGCCCAACAAGCCCCCCGGTCTGTAGACCTGAGCGAGGTTGCAAATTTCCATGCTCTCGAGACGGTTTCCATGCTTGGAACGCCCCCAGATAAACGAAAGCCACCGAGCGAACTAGGCTTGAGCTACGAGATGTTCAATTCGGCTCATACAAACCAGCGACAGAACCTTCGTTCGCCAGACCCCTGATTCGTCGCGATAAAGAACTCTGGCTGCGATTTGATCCACTAAGCAAAACTCCACAGACGGAATATCATGCCACGTTCCGTCATTCATAAACACTCG
>JALOQS010000445.1 GCA_025459355.1 Pirellula sp. | reverse complement strand
CGACATTTTAATGCAGGACAGAAGGGAGGCTTGAGGAATGCAAAATGGTTGCCGGCACTTCAAGGGACTTCCGCACCTGATCAGCAGCTAGAACGAATGGCTGAAGAGTTGATGAACGTCGACCCAACATTGAATGCTTGTTTAGCGGTGGGGGTTTATCCGACCTTGGCCGAGATAGCGACCACGACTGGCTTGCCCACAACCAATTTTGAAATGGTGTTCGTCCATGGTGCGCAGGCTCCCAAGAAAAAGTCTGTCACGATCGGAGCGCATCCCGATGTGCTTTATCCGAGGCTATCCAAGACGGCGTTAAATTTTCTTCGAATGGAGCTGTTAGAGAATGCCTAGAGAGTTTATTGTTGCGACAACGGCAGAAGTGGTCGAAAACGAGGGACGTGCCTTCGCGGTTGATAATCGAATGATCGCCGTGTTTCTGCATGATGGCAAGTATTATGCGATGGATGATTTTTGTCCTCACATGGGTGCGTCCTTAGCAGGTGGCTGCCTACACCAAGGTACCGTTGCCTGTCCATGGCATGCGTGGCAATTTGATCTTAAGGATGGTTGCTGGGTGGATAATCCTAAAATCAAAGCCGAGGTTTATCCCATCAAAGTGGTGGACGAAAACTTGGTCATCGAGTTACCCGATTAGATTCCTCCGTTAAGCATGGAACCGATGAATAAAGAGGAATTGCTCGCGCTCGATCGTCGACTCGTTTGGCATGCTTTCTCGCAGATGAGCGAATACAACGGGCTCATTATCGAGTCTGCTGAGGGGTGTTGGTTAACCGACATCGACGGGCGAAGGATTCTCGATGGTGCAAGTTCGTTGTGGTGCAACGTACACGGTCACAAGAATCCGACGATTGATCAAGCGATTAAGGATCAACTTGAAAAGGTTGCTCACGTCACCAACCTCGGAATGAGTCATCCCGTTTCGATTACGCTCGCGAAGAGACTTGTCGAGACGGCACCTCATGGCTTGAACCACGTTTTTTTCTGCGGCGACGGTGCTTCGGCTGTTGAAGTCGCGATGAAGATCGCGTTTCAATATTGGATCCAAACAGGCGAGTTGCAGCGAACTAAGTTTTTGGCGTTGGGCAGTGCTTATCATGGCGACACGCTGGGTACCGTTTCGCTCGGTGGTGTGCCACGGTTTCACGAGATGTTCAAGCCGATTTTGTTTCCAGTTCTTCGGGGGCCATGTCCAGAGATTCGGACTCAATCCAAATTTCGGATGTATGAGGAAGATCCTGCCAGCAAAGAATTTTATCTATCGCAGTACCGAGAGTTGCTGGAACAAAACAAGGGTCAGATTGCCGGAGTTGTTGTCGAGCCTCTCATGCAATGTGCGGCGGGAATGGTAATGCAGCCAGCTGGTTTTTTGAGAGGCATAGCAGATTTGTGCCGTGAGTTTAATACGCTGCTCATCGTGGATGAAATTGCCGTGGGGCTCGGTCGGACTGGCAGACTGTATGCGAGCCAGTGGGAAGATGTTGAGCCAGACTTAATGTGTATCGGCAAAGGGTTGACCGGCGGTTATTTGCCGATGAGTGCGACCCTGACCACGAGCAAAATCTTTGAAGCGTTTCTTGGTGATGCTAGCAAAACTTTGTATCACGGTCACACGTATGGAGGGAATCCTCTTTGCGCTGCGGCGGCCCATGCCAGTTTAGATTTGTTGATGGACAAGCTGTCGAGTGAGGATTTTTGCTTCAGACTTACTCAATTGCAAAACCGTTTAAAGAAGTTAGCGAACCATGACGATGTTGCATCGGTCACTCAGCTAGGAGCTTTGGGGGCGGTGGTCCTGAAACAAGGAAGCCCGCGAGCCAAGGCAATTTGCGACGTGGCATTGCAGCAAGGAGTTTGGTTACGTCCGTTGGGAAATTGCATTCCCATCGTACCCCCATAATTTGCATGCACTTCAGTTTGGCTCCGTAGCCAAGTGGCTAAGGCAGCGGATTGCAAATCCGCCACGCGTGGGTTCAACTCCCACCGGAGCCTCTAAGAAACCGGCGTTTATCGCCGGTTTTTTTATGTCTGTACCTAACTAGCGTCAAAAAACAGACGGTTTACCGTCCAATAAGACGGTAGCCCTCAAAAAGGAATGTAGGCCTGCAGATCCAACGAATGCGATAAAAACCGAGGCGATTTCAATCTACGAAAGCGAATTCATTGCTGAGTAGCAGAACTTGGCAAAGCTGAACCCACGGGTCAATCTCAGGAGGGGGCAGAAGACTGTTGGACGCATCTTTAAAGTCGCGACTCATATTCCATGCGTCCTTGACCAGCTCTTTTGGCCAGTTCACGGCCTTGATCCGGAACTTCCATTGGTAACTGTCGAAGGCGGGCGATTCTCGGCAATCCACAACGAAGTCTATGATTTCGCCCTTATGAATTTCGATGTTGGTTAATATGGTTTTGGCGTCGCCGTGTTTTGCCGTCCACTCACCGAGCTTGCCGACTCGATTCGAAATCAAGCGAGCTCGCACGCCGTCTCCCTGATCTGACGGATGCTTAAGATCACCCAAGACATT
>JALOQS010000015.1 GCA_025459355.1 Pirellula sp. | reverse complement strand
CTGACCGGTTTCAGGATGGACTCGGCTCGGACCAATTGCGGTGCCTTCGTCGTTGTTAAGCCATCGGATAAAGTTGTATCGAACGTCTTCTGGATCTTTCTCCATGTGAGCGCCGGTCGCTTTGTCCTGATAGTGAACAACGATCGCGTCGGAGATACCAACCTTTTCAAATGCCTTGTTCCATGCGAGAACACCTTGCTTGACCCATCGGCGATATCGCACGGGAGTCGTGTGTTCTAGATAAAAAGTGATCGACTCAACGGGAGGCGAGATCTTGAGCGATGGATCTCGTTTCTTGAGATGCCATCTATTAACGTAGTCCACGTTGATTTCGTCGCGTTGGAATTTGCCCAAGTCGCGATAGGTTGTCGTAAAGTATCCGATTCGTTGGTCGGCTTTACGAGGACGGTAATCGCCACCCTCAGGGATTTCGCTGATGGAGTAGTGAAGCGTTTGCAGCTTTCCGCCTGCGTCGGGCAACTCGAAAGCCAGCTCGAGGTTTTGTGGAAATGACTTGGCCTTAACAATACGTGCGAGGCCAGGATTGCGGCTACGGCCGTCGGCACCGAAGAAGACCGTTGCGTTACTAACTAAGAATTGATCGCCGTCGATTACATAGCCACCGTTTGGCGATCGAGCGAGAATCGGCAAATCCAAAAGCACTTGGCCAGTAAACAATCGCTTGATTGAGTCTTTCGACTCATTATCGCCCGTAGAACGAATTGCGAGATTAGGCTGAATGAGGGCGAGTCGGCCGTTGTACTCTTGCCACTGAACATAGAAGTCACCTGATTGCAGACCAGCGTAAAGTTGGCCACCGGCGACAGTCAGGCCGATAAAGTATTTCTTAGCGAGGGCCATCTTTGGGACTTCGATAAGAACTTGTCCCTTATCCTGTTGGATGTACAAATTGTACATGGTGTTGGGAATGTCGGCCGATGTCTGTACCAGCTTGTACTCTTTGATCAAGCTTTCGTACGGGCTAGGGCCTTGGGCCTGTACCGATGACATCGAGATCGATGTACTCATGGTCAGCGCCAAAGCGAGAGAACGGAATCGAGACACTTTCATAAACTTCTGGTTCTTTCCACAAAATGACCACGAGGAACGTGACGACAATAGCGGGGTTGCTATGGCGAAGCTGGAACTCAGTAGGAAAACCGAGAGGCGATCTAAAGATTGCTTTTCTAAGTTTGTTCGAATGGTCCAGGCGACCATGCTGCTCAGCTATTACATATTACCTAGCCAACGCAAGCTTCCCATCTTCGCATGCTAAATTAGCTCGTCAAGCTGTACCGAGCTTAACCTAACGAACCGAAAATCCGGAGTATCGCAATCTTCCGTCTACGAATGTGTGGGTTACCACACCAAAGAGTTCCGTGCCATTTAGCGGAGTGTTGTACGATTTGCTTTTCAGGTTAGCCGTGTCGACGGTCCAGCTTCGATTCGGATCAAAAATGACCAAGTCGGCTGGTTTGGACAGGCCGAGCGTACCTGACTCGAGCCCGAGAAGTTTAGATGGATTCGTGCTTAACTTGGCTAGCGCATCGGCTAGCGAGAGCAAACCTGGGCGGACTAGATAGGTGATCACTTGGGAAAGTGTTGTTTCGAGAGCGATCATTCCGAACGGTGCTATGGTTATCTCCACCATCTTCTTTTCGAGGGACGATGGTTTGTGGCCCGAGCTGATGATGTCGATGGTCCCATCCTGCAAGCCGTGAATGCAGGCTTCGAGATGGTCCCGCGACCTGAGGGGTGGATTGACTTTGCAGTTGGTATCAAACTCGCGCAGTGATTCGTCGGTCAAGTGGGCATTGGCAACAAAGATCCCCGATGTGAATTGAATCCCTCTCGATTTGGCACGCCGGCATAAATCAACGCTGCCATGTGTACTTATGCTCGTCAGGTGCAATCGTCCACCGGTGGCCTCGATAAGCCTCAGATCTCGGGAGGTCGCCAAGTCTTCGGCTTCGGCGGGAATTGGGCTCAAACCTAAACGCAGTTGCTCCAATCCCTCGTGCATCACTCCGCCACGCGAAAGGGACGCGATTTCAGGGTGGTCGAAGATCACGCGATCGAACATAGAGCAATACTCCAATGCTCTTCGGAGCAGCCCCGTGTTTTCAATTGGGTTAGGTCCATCGTAAAGCGCGACAGCACCTGCCTCGACCAGCGAGCCAATCTCGGCCAGCATTTCTCCTTGTCGCGATCTGCTGACACATCCGAGAGGATACAGTTTGCAGTTATCGGCGCGTGCCCCCTTTTGCCGGATAAACTCGACGCTCGCGGCCGTATCGATGGGTGGTTCGGTGTTGCTGGAAAGAGCAATGCCCGTGAAACCTCCCGCCAGTGCTGCAGCGGTTCCGGTGAGAATTGTTTCATCTTCCTCACGACCTGGTTCGCCAAACTCGGTTCCGAGGTCGACCAAACCTGGGGCAATGACGCAACCCAAAGCGTCGATCCTGGAGATATCTTGAGGTAAATCGCCATCGGTTGGATCGATCCCAGCGATCTTGCCATCGAGGATGAGCAATCTTCCGATATGATCACGTCCACAGCTGGGATCGACGATACGACCGTTCTCGATTAACCAATTATTCGTTGTATTCTTCATGACTAGCTAGCGGTTGCTTGCGTTGGCGATTGGGCGTTAAGCATTAACCAAAGGGCCGCCATGCGGATGGCGATGCCATTGGTAACTTGTTCCAAGATGACAGAGTGAGGACCATCAGCAACCTCTGGGGTTAATTCAACACCTCGGTTGATTGGGCCCGGAGCCATGATCAAGATATCCTCTTTGCTTCGTTCTATTCGTTCTTTATTCATGGCGTATAGCAACATGTACTCATGAACGGAGGGGAACGGGCGAATCGCTTGTCGTTCGAATTGGATTCGCAACAAATTCAACACATCGCATCGGTGCAATATTTTGTCCAAGTTGTGTTCGACCTCGACGCCGAGTTTTTCCCAATTTTTAGAGACCAAGGTCGCGGGTCCGCAAACAATCACCTTGGCCCCAAGTTTAAGGAGTCCCCAGATATTCGACCTCGCCGTTCGAGAGTGAGCAATGTCACCAACTAACGCGACGGTCAAACCGGCTAACGAGCCACGATGCTGCCGAATGGTGAGGATGTCCAAGAGCCCTTGGGTGGGATGTTCGTGAGGACCATCACCGGCGTTGAGGACACTGCAGTTAAGATGCTTGGCTAAAAGGTGGGGAGTGCCTGGCGAACTGTGGCGCACGACCACGGCATCCACAATCATGGCTTCGATGGTTTTTGCCGTGTCAATAAATGTCTCACCTTTAGCGACACTCGAACCGCTTGACGAGAACTCCACCGTGTCGGCGCCAAGTCTCTTCGCGGCTAACGAAAAACTGTTTTTCGTACGGGTGCTGTTCTCGAAGAAAAGATTGGCGATCGTGCGACCTCGCAAAAGATCGAGCTTTGTTCGGCCTTGGTTGGTGGCGCGGTGGAGCGCTTCAGCACAATCCAAAAGGTAGGTGATCTCCTCGGCAGAAAGATCTTCTAACCCCAAGAGATGTTTGTGTCGCCAATGGGTTCGCGGTATCGGGAGTCCGGCTAATGCTGGTGAGAGAGGATCGGACGTTGAGACGGTAAGCGAAGACTGGGTCATCGTATCGGTAAACCGCTTTTCGGAATTGTCTAATTTAAGGGAATCGTCCACTGTGCCTATTGGCACTGCGCCTATTGGCACTGCGGTGCAAACGAGGCTTTGCGGGGCCTCGGGGGCTTTGCTCGTCGCCGATTGTATTCCATTCGCTAGGTTTTCCTACGTCTATTGTGCGTCGAGTATTGTCCATCGAGGAGCGATGCGCGAGATTTTTGAGCCAAGCCGGCAACGTAGGTCTCCTCCACCACCCGGTCATCGCCCAGGATGAGCAAGGAAAACAGTTGATCGTGGAGATCCTTCGATAAGGGCGCTCTGTCTCTCAGCAATTCGGTTGCCTTTGGATCAATGACAATCAAGTCGGCAAATTTACCTGGCTCCAACGTACCGATCTCATCATCCAACCCCAGCAGCTGGGCATTTCCAAGCGTTGCGGTGCCGAATAGCTCCGAGACGCTCAACCGGCCTCCCACTAGCTGTGAGATAGAGTACGCCTCTTTCATGTTTTGTAGCATGGAATAGCTCGTGCCGGCCCCAATGTCCGAGCCTAAACCAACTCGCAAGGAATGGCTTTTACGATTGGCTTTCCAGGGAAAAAGCCCCGAGCCGAGAAATGTGTTGGACGTCGGGCAATGAATGATCCCCGCACCGCGATCGGACAAAAGAGATTTTTCATCGGCCGATAAGTGAATCCCGTGAGCAAACAAAGAGCGTTCGCGAACGAGCCCAAACCGATGGTAAACCTCAGTGTAATTGGCTGCCCACGGGAAGAGCCTTTTCACCGTCTCGACCTCGGGCAGACTTTCGGACAGATGCGTTTGTATGATTAAATCGGGAAAGTCAGACGCGAGTTGGCCGCACCGTTCTAATTGCGATTCGCTAGAGGTTATGGCAAACCGAGGGGAAATGGCGTACTTCAATCGCTCTTTACCGTGCCACGTTTCGATAAGCTTGCGACAATCCGTTATGTAATGGTCGTATCGCTCCAAAAGGCCAACTGGTGCACCACGATCCATAAGTGTTTTCCCGCTTATCAAAGCCATGTTCCGAGCCGCTGCGGCTTGAAAAATGGCGTCGACCGAGGCAACGTGCGTTGTGGCAAAGCAAAGGCAGGAGGTGGTCCCGACTCGATACAGATGAGTCAGAAACGTAGAGGCAGACTGCTCAGCAAACGGCTCGTTCTCGTAAGCCACTTCCTCGGGAAAGGTAAACCTCGTCAACCAATCCAAAAGATTTTCCCCGTAAGACGCCAGCATTCGATACTGGGGGAAATGAACATGCGCATCCACGAATCCTGGCAAAATCCATTTTTCGCCATAATCGACACGTGGATACTGACGGTAATTCGTGGGTAAACGGTCCCGCTCTCCACACCACACAATTTTGCCAACGGAATCGATCACCACACAGCCGGCTGGAACAGAACGAACCGCGTGACCTGACTCCTCCGAATTGTGCAACTGTAAATCGCCTGGGCTTTCTGCTCCCGTGAGAGGCTCATGACGACCTGTTGCAAAAGGGAAATCGATCAGGTGACCGGAGATAACCTGCCCCCTTCTGGATAGTGGGTTGCCAATTTCCGACGCAGAGAATTTTTCGAGAGGATGCATCTTGATTTCAGACCGGACTGGTCGGCGATTTTCTCACAAGACAGGAAACTTGCAAAACGAGGGCAACGGGAAACCCGCATGGGCAACAGAAATACCATATCGCCCAAAAGAAGTCGCTAGACGCGTTTTTCGAACGTAGCAAATCGCGTGCTCGGTTCAAGAACCCGAATAAGAACCAAGACCGAAACGCGCGGCGTGAGGCGCGTCTCAGCTTGTAGGATGCACTCGTGTGACAGTCTGGGCTTAACAAGGGGTTGCCGTCCATTCACCGGAGCGAATTTTCGCCACCACTCAAGGCTGCCACCACGGACGATTCTAAAGTCGGATCGGCCACCAACAACGTCGAAATTGCAGGAAAAACCTTGGTTTTTCAAGGTTTTTCAAGGTTTTTCTATTTTGAAATAATTCTCATTTTTCGTGACGCAGATCGCGTTTTTTTGCGTTTGTACCGTTGGCAATCGAATTAGGGAAACGGCCAATCTGCGTTAAGAAAGGCTTCTATTGACGTTTCTTTTTTCGGAGAGCGCGTTCGCGTTCTTTTTGCATTCTCTCGCGCTCTTTTGGTGAGAGTCGCTTACCGGTGCTTCCCTTAAGCTTGGCTCCTTCGAGAGGATTAAATGGATTATTAGCCATCATGCCTTGCATTTGGCCGAGCATTTTCATTTTGTCGGCCATGCTGCCGGAGGTTGCCATTTGAAGCATGGGCCCGATCATTTCAAATTGCTTTATGAGATCGCTAATTTGGTTGGGTTGCACGCCGCACCCGCTAGCAATTCTGTTGCGACGAGATGAGTCAATAAGCTTGGGGTTTCGTCTTTCTTCGGGAGTCATCGAGTCGACGATACCGGTTAATCTCCGCATTTCCTTTTCGCTATCCGCGTTAGCCATCATCTTGGACATTTCACCCATGCCAGGCATCAAGGACATCATTTTGGTCATGAGCCCAGGCTTTCTGAGTTTCTGCATCATGTCGCGGAAATCACTCAATGTGAAAATGCCTTTTGACATTCGTTCTTCAAGAGCCTTGCGTTCCTTTTCATCGATCAAGCGATGGGCTTCGCGAGCGACCTCGAGAATATCGCCCATTTCCAGGATTCGGCTGGCCATCCCCTCGGGGCGGAAGGGTTCCAAGGCATCGAGGTGTTCGCCCGTTCCGATGAATTTAATGGGAACTTGGGTGATCGCTTTGACGCTCAGCAACGCACCGCCTCGCGCATCGCCGTCGAGTTTTGTCATGATGACGCCGTCGATGGACAAAGCTTCGTTAAAGGCTTTGGCACTGTTTACGGCATCTTGACCTGTCATACCGTCAACGACCAAGAAAACTTGGGTTGGGTTAATCGCTTTGTCGATTCGCTTGAGTTGATCCATCAACTCCTGATCGATGGCCAGCCGCCCCGCCGTGTCGAGAATGACCAAATCCGCGTTGGCTTCCTTGGCCGCAGCGATCCCCTCCTGGCAAACGGTTACAGGGTCGGTTGCTCCGAGTCGGCTGTAGACTCCGATGTTGAGTTGCCGGCCCAAAACATGGAGCTGTTCGATAGCTGCGGGACGCTGAAGGTCGGCTGCTACCAAAAAAGGTTTGAAAGTTTTTTCTTTTATTAGCTGGGCTAATTTTCCGCAGGTTGTGGTTTTTCCGGCGCCTTGCAGACCGCACATCATGATCACGGTTTGGACGCCCCGTCGAACGGGGATGGAATTGTCCACGGGGCCCAGCAGTTCTACGAGTTGTTCGTAGACGATTTTGACGAGTTCTTCGTGGGGGCGCAGGGAGTGAACAACTCGTCGGCCGGCGGCTGCGGCCGAGACGTCATCAATGAATTTCCTGACAACATCGATGTTTACGTCCGCCTCGACCATGGATTTTTCGACCATGGCGAGCCCTTCGCGCATGTTGGCTTCGGTAAGTTTTCCTTTGCCACGCAGAATTTGAAAGGCGGACTGAAGGCCATCTTGGAGTGATTGAAACATCCGTTAATCGCGCTGGGTTTGGGACAGAAAAAGGCAAGCAGTTCAAATGTGGGAACTTTTACCGTTAGGGCTTACTCCAATGCACGCATCGCATTGTGTCAGCTGTGTGGATTATGCAGGCAGATTCGTAGCAAGTAAAGGAAGGAACACGACTTGCGAGCGAGGAAGTCATAAACCTGTGGCAGTGATTCGTTGCAATGCATTTGGGTCGAATTAGACTCAGACTGACCGCTCAGTGTTGAGCACCTTATCGTCAACGCCCTGTTTTTGGCTCCTCAAGAGGTTTTTCGATGACCACCGTCGGTTTCGGAAGTGGTTCTTTTTCCAGTGAAAACGCTAGAAATGACAGATCCAAGAAGCGAAAGCAAAACTTGGTTCGTCACTCGTTGCTAGAGACACTAGAAGCTCGTCAGCTCATGACTGTTGGCCCGCAATTGGTGGGGGTTCAACCTAATGAGGGAGCTCTAATATCTCTTAACCCGGGAGAAAATGGCGTTTCTGTCCTCAACTCAAGTCCTCGCGAATTCGTTTTGCGATTTGACGACACGAGCGGGCTAGACCCGAGGACGTTGACCGAGGGTATACGAGTCAAGCGAGCCGGTGCAGACGGCATCTTGGAATCCGCCTACGTTTCCACCGACTTGGGAACCAACGGGCTCGTCGTGCTCGATTTCAGTTCGCCATTACCTGGTCAACAAGGTAACGGTATCGAGATCGTTTTCAGCAGCACCTCAAGGACAACCGGCGTACCGGGCAAACCGATTAGCTGGCCAGTTTTATCGGTCGACGGAAACCGCATCAACGTGCAGGTCAACACACGTGTCGGTTCTCAGACGACTGCGGCCGATTTGATTCAGGCCATGACGGAGGATCAAGCCGTCGCGTCGAAGGTTTTGGTCAAGCGATTGCGAGGGATCGAATCTACTGTCATCGCAACAACGGTACCTAACGGGCAGGTTTATTCGCTTCGCGGTGCCGATGCAGCCAGAGTATCATCGAATTTGGGTTCCTCCAACAACTCGCTACAAGTCGAGTTCTTGTCGACCCTTCCGAGTGCGGCCGGCAATGGAACACGAGTCGAAGTCGTATCGCGTGACTTTGGTGGCGCGGCGCTGCCTGTAGTTACCGTGACTGGTCCAACAACCGGTCCGCGAACCATTCGCGTTGAAGTGAACAGCAACATTCGATTCTCCACAACAGTTGGCGAATTCATCGATTCGATCAACAATTCTTTCGAAGCTGGCGCGTTGGTAAACGCTCGATTGGTGAGTGGATCGTTGGTGACTCGAATGGGAGCTAACCCGACGACTTATTCGCCATTGACTTTGATATCGGGCGACGATGTACCGATTATTCCAAACTTTATTGGCTTCGGTGACACCAATCGCGAAGTTGTGATTCGATTCGCAGAGAGCTTGCCTGATGACACATATGTCATCGACATATTGGGTAACGGTCCATTTGCATTGAGAAGCACGGCGGGGCTACCTTTCAACGGCGGGGTATCTCGCTCCGTTCGATTCGATTTGGATCTCGGTCCTACGATTCAATCGATTGTTCCGCAACCTGTTGTTCGTTCGGGTTCGACATTGACCCAGTTGCGAAACGTCGTTCATGTTTACTTCAATGACGATACGCTCGCGGCCTCGGAAGCAGTTCGACCACAATACTATCAGTTGGTTTACACAGCCAATACGTTGACGAGCCGAGATGACATTGTCTTTCAACCATCTACCGTCAACTACGACGCAGTGCTCAATCGAGCCACGTTGACGTTCAATAGAAACCTGGATGAGTTGGCTGATTCCAGTGGTAACATCCTGCCTGTCACAACCCTGCGGCTTCGGATCGGGAACAACCAACCTGCCGTCAACACCGGTGTGACTCAAGTCCCGGTGGCTACCGAGCCTGGTAGTCGGTTTGATACGGCCTTTAATCTTGGCGGTGCGTGGACAGTCGGTGGCGGATCTCGCGCGATTGTTGTCGAGTCTGAAATTCAAAACACCACTCCGTTTCCGCTGGACTTTCCTGGCGCGAACGACGAAGCGGGAGTTCGAAGCAATCGATATCAGCAGCACGTTAATCGCGTCGATCAAGATGGTATCGAAGTCATCAACTACAACTTTGCCTCGGCATTGGGTACAGCCAGCAATAGCGTACAACTCAACGCAATAACCGAACCGCAGAAGGACTTGGTTCGTCAAATCTTCTCGCTATACGAGAAGTATTTCGGCGTTCGATTCTTGGAGAGCGATAACCTCGGGATCACCGTCGCCGTTGGAGATATGTTGGCGGTTAATCCGCTGACCGCGTTGACTCCGGTCGAGCCTAACCGTGCAGGTGGGCGATCTTTTGCGGCTGGTCCATTGTTGGCGAACGCGAGTATTTCTGCAGTCGTCATTGACATTCAAGACTTCAACTCGGCAACTGACAATGAGTTCGGTTCCGAGTTGTTCCGATCTTTCATGCGAGGCATCGGTGTATTGCTCGGTTGGGGTACTGCGGACGAAATGCCTCAGCCAACCGTTCAGAACAACGCGCCGATCACCGATCCGACTGTCGAGCGAATTTTCCCGGGCAACCACGATATCGTTCACGGTCAATTCTTGTACCGTCCCGAAGGCAAAGACATCGATCTCTATCGATTTGAAGTCCCCGCGTCTGGTGGCTCAATCGATATCGAAGTTTCCGCCGAACGGCTGGGCAACTCGAGCCAACTCGATGCATCATTGCGACTATTCCGCAACGAAGGCACAACGGCGAATCCACGCTGGGTTGAGATCGCGGCTAACGAAGATTATTTCAGCAAAGATCCTCACATTCGATTGGATTTCTTGGCCGGGGGCGTTTATGCCGTTGGCGTTACCGCGAAAGGTAACACGGTTTACAACCCGTTGATCGAAGACTCCGGCATGGGCGGAAAGTCGGCGGGACGATATCAATTGCGAGTTGATTTCACACCACCCGCTGCCACATCGCTCACGGATGCTGATGGTTCGCCAACTCGACTAGACGGAGATGGAGACGGTCAGCCTGGTGGAACACACAATTACTGGTTTGTTCCAACCCGTCCAGATCGTGCAACACCGGTCGCGGGAACACCGGACACATCCGTTCTCACGATTTGGGTCGACAAGACCGCTGCCATCAATGGAACAGGAACATTAGCGAGACCTTTCAACACGATCAGTCAAGCTCTGGCTGTTGCTCAAACCATGTCCGTTAATAACCCAACTGGGAACCGGAACATTGTTGTAAGAATCCTCGGCAACACACAAAATCGCGCCTACGAAATCGGAACCAATCGATTGGGCGACACTCTCGCTGACGGGGCCTTTTTCAATATTCCCAAGAACGTTACCGTCATGATTGACGCCGGGGCCATCATCAAGATGGGCCAAGCTCGAATCGGTATTGGTAGCTCGACCGTAAGCGTCGATCGTAGCGGTAGTGCTTTGCAAGTGCTCGGTACTCCCGATTCGCGAGTCATCATTACCTCGCTCAACGACACGACCGGTCTAGGCAGCAATCCAGACCGATCTCCTCTACCAGCCCGTCCTGGAGACTGGGGTGGTCTCGATTTCCGTAACAGGATTGATGGCTCAGACGAAACGAGAACGGATCGCGAACGCAACGGATTGTTCTTGAATACTATCTATCACTCCGATTTAAGATTCGGTGGTGGTCAGGTCATCGTCGATGGTGTGTCCCAAGTCATAACGCCGATCAATATCATTGACTCTCGGCCAACGATCGCGAATAGCTTGATCACACGAAGCGCAGATGCCGCCATGTCTGCCACACCGAACAGTTTCCGGGAAGACAATTATCGCGATCCACGTTCGCAAGCTACCGGCCCATTCGTTCCTGATTACGAGCGAGTCGGTCCGGATATCCACGGCAACGTGGTTGTGAACAACACGTTGAATGGTTTGTTCGTTCGCACAGCAACAGGTGTAGCTGATCGATTGGAGACGATAACGGTTTCGACTCGGTTCGATGATGCAGATATCGCCCACATTCTCGGTGAAAACCTGATCGTAGATGGGCAACCTGGCGGTGGAGTTGTTGACTCATCCGCACCTCCAACCACTTTGGTAACCCTGGCTTCTGTCGCTGGTGGATCGCTTGCAGCAGGAACTTACAACTATCGACTCGTTTATGTTGATGCTAATGGAAACGAAGGTATCGCTTCGACTCCTACCGGTTCGCTAACGGTAGTAGCCAATTCGTCGATTCAACTTTCTAATCTACCACCGGTGATTCAGGGATCTGGTATTGTAGCTCGTCGACTTTACCGAAGCGACGCAACCGGTGGCGGAACCTATTCGTTGGTTTCTCAACTGGATGCGGTTTCGACAACCTTTGTTGACAACGGAACCGTGACCGGTCAACCGCTAACATTGGCCGCTGCAACGGTTCGATCTCGATTGGATGGCAGCTTAGTCGTTGATCCGGGAATTTTGATCAAAGCCAAGGATGCGCGAATCGAAGTTCGTAGGGGTGGCAATCTAATCGCCGAAGGTACTCGCGAATTGCCGATCGTTATCACTTCGATATTCGACACCGGCTACGGTGTTGGGGGAACAGCGAGAACCTCGACTACAGCTGCATCTGATGTTGCGGAACGAGGTGACTGGGGCGGAATTTTTGTTGGGCATGCCAGCTCCGCATCGATCGACCAAACTCGAATCGCCTTCGCAGGTGGACTCACTCGGATAGAGGGTGGATTTGCATCCTTTAATCCAATCGAGATTCATCAAGCGGATGTTCGAATTGCGAATTCACGAATCACCGATAGTGGTTCCGGAACGGAAGGCTCGACATCGCCGACTCGGGTGGGTCGAGGCACCAATGCTGATGCCGCGATTTTTGTACGTGGTGCGCAGCCTGTTCTATTGAACAACGTGATTGCACGCAACTCTGGGGTTGCCATCAACATAGACGTTAACTCTCTGACCTCTGAGTTTGTTGTTGATCGCGGACGGATGACCGGAAACATCGGAATCATCGACACCTCGATCGGTAATCAAGGTCCTTTGGTTCAAGGGAATCGACTCGACCAAAACGCTATCAACGGCATGGAGGTTAGGGGCGGAGTCATCACAACTCAGTCCGTTTGGGACGACACGGACATTGTCCATGTCTTGAGATCCGAAGTGATTTCCTCGAACACTTATACTTTAGGTGGAACACGGCTGATCAGCAAAAATGGCCAGAGCCTAGTCGTGAAACTTGAGGGTAATACGGCAGGATTTACTGCAACAGGTGTTCCCCTAGATATCGATGATCGAATTGGAGGTAGTGTATCTCTGGTTGGTGACCCGAGCGCTCCCGTGATTTTGACCTCTCTCGCGGACAGCACGGTTGGAGCAGGCTTCACTCCTGATGGACGCCCACAACGATTCACCATCGATGAATCGCAGACCAATGGCCGATTGCCATTTGGACCGGAAATCGACAATGGCACTTTGATTGACAACGACGTAGCCGTTGGCGTCCCGGGACAATTCTCATTCCGCGTCGGACCTGGTGGTAGAAGCGGTTTTGCAACAGTCGGCGGCGGAGGTGGTGGAATTACCGCGCAAGGAAATTCGACTCTCTTTTCAAACACCGATGCCATTTTTGAGTTTTTCAATTTTATTGATGTCGGAGCGAATGGAAACGCCTTCGAACTTGGGACCACAACCATCACCCAGCCTCCGACACTGATTCGCGATGACTACGTCGTGAGTCGCGGAACCTTTGCAGGTAACGGCGGCAACATTGTGCGTTGGACGATCGAATCCTTTATGGAGGATGGAATCTCGAGGGTGTCCAATCGTCTTTCGCTCGACAGCGATGCTCCGCTAGGAGACATTCAGTTCATCAATTACTTGGATGAAGATGTTTTGTTTCCATCGGATGATTTGCTATACCTAGTGGGTACCCCTGGCCAACCGGACTTTAGGGCATTCACACTCGACGGACCAGAGCGAATCGGCTTTGCTCACGGTGGGATTTTAACCCCAGGCGACGACCTGCAAAGCGCTAGGTTTGAAGGCTGGGCTGCAGACGAATACGCGGATCTTTTGACCGCAATTCAGGGAGCAGGTACTCAGTACACGGTGGCGGGTAACATCGACCAAGCGGACTTGCCACCGTTTGTGGATCCAGATCTAGGCAACGTTTTCGGTCTCGCAGACATCACAACAGGTTTTGCATGGAGAGTTGATCCCAATTCAAGATCGGCGACGATGATGAGTTTCTTGGAGCTCGTCCCAACGAACCCTGCATCCAAAGCGCGAAGCGGAGATTGGGAAGGGATCGAGTTGCTGACCAACAGCAATGATCGCAATGTCGCGATTGTTTCCGAGCTCGAGTCGAACAGAGCGAGCGCTCCGGCTAGCAACGACACTCCTCAAACCTCTCAATTGCTCGGTCAATTGGCTTCGTCTGTCAATGGTGGCGACGAGTCGGCTCGCCTAGGGTTCGAGATCAAGGGAACGCTTAATAAGAACAGTGACATCGACGTTTACAGCTTCCTCGCAAGAGGTCGAACGGAAGTTTGGTTGGATATTGATCGCACCACCTTTGGGCTGGACACGGTTGTGGAATTGATCGCCGAGGATGGCACGATTCTGGCACTGTCGGATGACTCCTACCTCGAAGAAACGAGCCCCAATACCAACCCGATTTTCTCGGCTTTGCCCGGGAATGCAGCGAATCCACTTCGCAAGAGCTCGCTGCTACAAGTCCCTCGCACAGGCTTATTGCAAGAAGCTCGCGACGACTTTAGCACCAACACCAAAGATGCAGGTTTGCGAATCGTTCTGCCTGGTCAAGACACGATCACCAGCCTGTATCACATTCGCGTCCGAAGCAGCAACCAAAGTCCTTCGCAACCTGCAGGAACGCCTGCTTTGAGCAATCCTGCTTCGGTAGGACAAGGACTTTCGCGAGGTTCTTATCAGTTGCAAGTCCGACTTAGCGAAGAACAAGAGTACCCAGGTTCATCCTCGACCTATGCGGACATTAGATACGCACGAACAGGCATATCATTGCGAGGGGTTCCTCGACATTCTCCGATCTTAGGTGAGACGAGTGAAGTCGATACCGCGACTCGCGATAACAATTTATTCACGAGTGCACAGCACCTCGGAAATCTATTGCAAACGGACCGACAAGCCATTTCGATCGCGGGCAGCATTGCGCAACCTGGCGATATCGATTGGTATTCTTTTGATGTCGATTATCAACTGTTGGAAACTCCGCTTGCTGAGTACTTCTCAACCGTATTCGACATTGATTACGCCGATGGTATCGGACGTGCAGACTTGTCATTGAACGTGTTTAATGCCAACGGCAATTTGATTTACACGTCCGGCGATAGCAACATCACCGACGACCGATCGACTTCGCTAGCTTCGGCTAACAACTTTGACTTAAGCCGAGGTTCCACCGGCACACTCGACCCTTACTTGGGCTCAGTCGAATTGCCAGCCGGTCGTTACTTTGTGGCAATCTCCAGCCGCAACCAAACGCCGACCTCGTTGGCGAACCGAAATAACCGAACCGCTACCAACAACGCGGCCAACGGTATACGTGTTACTCCGGTCAACAGCAACCAAAACATTGTTGAGGATCGCGTAGGAGATCGATTGGCGAACATTGGTGCTGCACCGATCGTTCCGCAGTTCTTGCCGGGCTCGTCGCGAGTGGCCTATAGCTTTGGCGATGTGCCGATGTATTTGTTGGGCGGTTTGTCCTCGGGTGCATCAGATGTCTTCATCGGAAACCCATTCACGGGTGAAGTTGCCAACCGTGCGGGTAGAACCTCTACGTTCCTGGATTCCTTCGATATTCGTCCGAACGGCGATATTCGCGGCTTCCAAAGTCGAACCGATTTCGTTCAGAACGATGCGACCGCTTTGTACACCTTGGTTGATCCAGGAACCGGTGCATCTCAAAACACGGGGTCGTTCGGACTGACAACTCGTCAGCTAAACGTTGCGGGTGAGCTCTCTGTTCACAACGTTGGTTTGAGCTTTAGTGCTGTGACCTTTGCAGGTATTGATGGGCAGACAACGGAAGCCGGCTTTGTGGTCGCCAATCGTGTCCCAGGCCGAGGTATCCAAGCGGATCGCTTGACCAACATCTTGTACAGATTCGATCCAAACACCGGTTTGGGCGACAGTACTCCAGGCGTGAACGATCAGTTCAATATCGCAGTCGATAACGCACCCGATATCATTCTGGGAGCTGGCACCAACATAACCGAGCGAGGCTATATCCGCACAGAGTCTGCTCCGGGCACAACCACTCAACGAGTGGCGGTCACAGAGGCGACTCAAGTCGTGGGTAGCTCGACTCGTAATTTGATTGCAGACGGTGACTTGATCACAGTGCGAACCCCAGGTGGTACTCTGGTCACGTTCGAAATGAACAGTGGACCTGAATTGGCTTTGCAATTCGATCCAACCATACCGGGCCGCGCTCTTCTAAACGGAGACGAGTTTACGATCGATGGTCAGGTCTACAGAATTTCGACCGCCACCGTTCCACCCGTAGTGCCAGGCGTAAGGATCGTTTCTTACAACGCCAGCATGACGAACGAACAGTTCGTTGAGTCACTTCGAAATTCCATCGCTCCAACGATCCAAATTGGCTTCGACGGGAACCGAGTGAATTTCAGCGGCGCGACCAGCGGATCATTCGGAACGTTATTCGCGCGTAACGTAGCGAGAGATCTTGGTTCGAACGGCTCGGTCGGCGCTGGCCGAATCGCTGTTAATTTCCTCGCCCAAGATACTGCGGAAACGATTGCGGTAAGAATTGCACAAGCCGCTAACACGGCTGGATTCGCCGGGCTCTCCGCATCGGTAAACGGAAACATTGTACAGTTCGTCGGTGCCAATATCGCGTCAACGACCGGCAGCGCACGAACAGTGGGCATCGCTCCTGGTGGTCTCGTGACTGGTATCGCTCAGGTGGGTGATGCAATGTTTGCTGTCAGCAACCAAGGTGGTTTGTATCGAGTGTCAGCCCAAGCGTTGAACTCGGTTAGCAACAACAATATCGCCACCTACATTGAAGGCAGCTACAGCTACCTCGGAATCAACTTTACAGGATTGACTTCTGGACCGCGAAACGTTTCGGGAGGTCTTTACGACAATGTCCTCTTCGCGACGGATTCGGCAGGCAACATCCATGCGTTCGACATCAATGGAACACCTCAACCGGTATTTGCCGGCGGAGCGACATCGGTCTCAACCGGCATAGGCGGTTTGACAGGAGTCTCGTTCTCGAATCTCGATTACAACCTATGGCACGTCACCTCTCAACGGGGTGGTGACACGGTAACGCCTAACGGCGCACCGGCTCACGGTGTGGCACCTGCTCCAGATGGTAGCGACAGCGGAACCGCTGGTGGCCGAAGCTGGTATTTTGGATTCGAAAATGTTGTTGCCAACAGCAATCAAAGATTGTTGCCATGGCAAGACCCAATCCATCCCAACGCCCCTCGTGCCTTGGGTGCACCATTGCAAAACACTTATAACTTCCCAGGTGGAGCCAAGGGTGTTCTCGAGTCGCAATCATTCTCGATGGAAGGATTGGCACTCAACGACAAACCAACTCTCTACTTCAACTACTTCCTTAGCACCGAAGATACTAACGGAGATCCGATGTTAGACTCGTTCCGTGTTTACGGAATGGGTGACGACGGCGTATGGGAGTTGCTCGTAACTAACAACGATTCCAACGAAGGTGGTGTTGAACGAGCCGTCGATAACGTGCCCAATGGTACTGCCGGCACATCGGCGGTAGCGTGGCGTCAAGCGAGAGTCGACCTTGGTCAATTCGCTGGAGATCAAAGTGTTCGACTACGTTTTGAGTTCAGCACAGCTGGCGGAATGGGATATGGTTTCGTGGGTGGTAAGGGCTCTGAGCTGCGAGCGCTTTCAGGCCGCGAGGTTACCGACGGACAATCGTTCAATGTGGGTGGTCGACGTTTTGAATTGGAAATGGGACCAACCCTAACGATTCCGAGCGGCTC
Source organism: Pirellula sp. (assembly GCA_025459355.1). Taxonomy (GTDB): domain Bacteria; phylum Planctomycetota; class Planctomycetia; order Pirellulales; family Pirellulaceae; genus JBKCUI01. The sequence goes on along the minus strand of JALOQS010000015.1, from coordinate 11,393 downwards.
CACAATCAGGAACCTAGAAACGTTCTCTGTCTTGAATTCGACGTTTGTGCTTTGGAATGGCACCGGGTCGTCGCCAGTCGGAAATGTTATCCGCTATGAGATTACCGATACGCCATCCCAATTGGCTCAAAAGATCTTCAGTGCACTTAATGCTGCGACCTTTACTAGGCCAAACATTAGCATTGGAGTGACGGATCCAGCTGGCGGATCCGATACGCTCGATCGCGCACTGTCCGTTGGTATTAACGGGTCTGGAGCGATCTACACCGGTATCGGTGCAATCGGCGACAATCCGAATTTGGCCGCGACACCTGATCGCGACATCGATCTCGTCCGAGTCAATCTCCGAGCAGGTTCGGTCGTTACGGTTCGTGCAAGTGCAACTGCGGTGGCCCCGCCATCACCACTCGACCCTTATCTAAGAATATTTGATAGCATCGGTCGCGAGATATTCGCCAACAACGATTTTGGTGGCAGCCGTGATTCTCAGCTCACCTTTACTGTGCCCGCTGACGGTGTGTACTTTATCGGTGTCTCGGGCTCAACCAATGCTAGCTACAATCCGAACGTTGCTGGCAGCGGTACTGGCGGTGGTTCGCAAGGACAGTACGAGCTATCTGTTGACGTCGCTCCTCGATTCAACCTGTCTGTTGTTGATAACAAGATTCAGCTCGATGGCGTTGATAGCGTCGTCGTGCCAGTCGATTCTTCGCTTCGCCTAACTGGCTCGAACGGCTTGAACGATCAGACGGCAGTGCCCGTGTATGTCACTCAAACGATGACCGCTGAACAAGTGGCAGCGAGTATCCGGACTGCGATGGTTACAACTCTCGCAGGCGATACGAACTTTGAAGTGTTCGCACGTCGCGGTGCCTTTATCGATCTGACCGGTGTGACGGTCAGCAATCCAGGACCGTTCACTGTGACGGGCCCCCGAGCAGAAGATGCAGTCTCTGGCTTCGACGCTAGTTCGCCGGCGTTGCGATCCATGAACAACGGCTTTGAAGGCTTGTACATCGACGACTTCATCATTTCCGTAGCGGAAAGAGGTGAGCAGATCGCCAATGCTCCGCAGGATACGACCTTTACATCGACTGGCACTGGTGGAATCGTCACCGGAACCTATCAGTTGGAAATTCGCGGCGGAGCGGAATACGGTAGACCTCGATCGGCTGTAACGGGCGGTATCGATTTGGTTCGCGCTTTTGCACCGAATGAAGTGCACTCGAACTCGCAAGTTGTTCGATTCAATTCGGCAGCCAACATTTCTGATGGACAAATCATTCGCTTGACCGATGGAACCAACGTTGTTCGATTAGAATTCGAAGACGTTTCGCAAGCTCCGTCGTCTCCAAGCTTTGGGGTCCAACCAGGCAACATTCGGGTACCTTTCAATCCATTGATTGGTGAGACAGCCGAGACGATTGCTGCACGAATTCGAGATCTTATCAACTCGCCAACAGTTCAATCCCTGATTCGAGGTGGTGCGATCTCCGCAGACGGAACGACCGTTGGAGCCAACGGCCCCAATGTCATTCTGCTCGGTACTCTCACCATGACCGTTCCAAGTAACGTTGGCACAGTGGTCAGTTCCGCATCGTCGCGAGGTGATAAGAACACCGAGCGAGAACAGGGACAAGTCGTTGTTGCGAGCACTAAGGTATCGTTCTCCGCAGGGTTCGGTATCGAAATCACCGCAGACCAACGCGATCCACTATCGAATGCTCCCAACGCGGGTTCGGTTCGCAATTTGATCACGTTGAACAATCAACGATTGGCTCCAGGAGCTGTGATAACGAACAATGTTCTCTTCCAGAACGGTTCGGGTGGCATCTTCATCCAAGGGGATACTGTCGCAGGAGATGTGCCTGCCGCATCGATTCCTTTTGCAAGAATTGTCAACAACACCATCGTCGGTGGTACCGTTTCAGAATTCACGGCAACACAAGCTAACACGTTCGAAGGTGACTTCTACAACTTCGGTAGCATGTCCTTTGCTGATCGAGTTGTAACCTACACACCAACCGCAGGTGGTGGCCCAGTTCCTGTCGTCGGATTACAAGTCCCGACGGCGGCACTCGGTGTGCCTAACTATAGCGGTATCGGTGAACCACTACCTGGTCAGGGAGCTGTATCCTTGGGTCGAGGCGGTATTCTGGTTCTCCAGTTCACAGACAACATTTTGACTGGCTCTGACGATGAACGTCCCGACTTGGCAATCTATCAAGTTGGTCAATCGGAAAACGTCTTGGTCGAAGTCAGCTCGGACGGGGTCAATTGGACTTCGGTCGGTACCGCAACGTTGGCGAACCGATTTATCGACCTGGATTCATTCGGGTTCTCATCCACTAGTCAATTGCAATTCGTTCGATTGCGAGATGAGCCAAACCAAGGACCCACATCTGGCGACTCCGTTGGCGTGGACATCGACGCGGTCGGAGCCCTAACGACCCGACCTGCGACGATTTACACTCCAGGCGGAACGGGCATTCAAGTTGGCGGAAACGTCAGCCCGACCATCATCAACAACGTATTGGTCAACAACAGCGTAGGCATGTCAATCGCTGCCACAAGTCAATCAACTGTTGTTGGTGCGACGTTGTATCAGAACAACACGCAGAATGTGAACGGTGGATCCACAGGTCAGTTCGCGACGATCGTTGCTAATAATCTGCCACTGTTCGTGAATCCTGCACGGGGAGTTTTGTATCCGGCACGTGAATCACGACTCATCGATTCGTCAATCGATTCGTTGGAAGATCGTGCAGCGTTGGTGGCCGTTAAGCAACCGTTAGGATTGCCTGCATCGCCGATCATTGCACCAGGATTGGATATCACAGGACAACGTCGTGTTGACGATCCTTCCGTTGCAGCCCCTCCGGGATTGGGTGAGTCGGTGTTCAAAGACCGAGGCGCTTATGATCGATCGGACTTTGTCGGTCCTTCTGCTGCAGCTTTGAATCCACTCGATAACGATTCAGCAGGCGTCGACCGTAATTCGGCCACTGGTATTGTGGAAGTCATCGGGGCTACGCTGAACTATTTTGATGTCCAAATCAAAGACTCTTCGGTGCTGAGCACAACTTCACAGGGAAGCGGAATTGATTCGACAACGGTTGTTCCGAGCTCGATTATTCTGTTTAAGGACGGCGAGGTTCTGGTCGAAGGCCAAGATTATCGATTTGGCTTCGATGCGACTAGCAGCATCGTTCGACTAACGCCACTCTCTGGATTGTGGGAGAATGGAGCGGTCTATCAAATCCGATTCGTAAACACTAACGAAGCGATGATCACGCTAAACGATCCAGCAGATATTCGCGATGGCTCGAGTATCACGATCCTCGACGGCAGTGGTAGCACAACCTATTTGGAACTAGACACAGGCATTCAACTCGTCGTACCGCAACGTCCCGATGGACTGTCGCACTTGATCCAAGATGGTTCTGTATTCCGAGTTCATGATGGAACCCGCGTTATAACTTTTGAGTTCGATCTCAACGATAACGTTAGACCAAATAACACGGCGATCGTTATCGGTTCACAAGACCTACCAGAGGTTGTCGCTCAGAAGATTGCTGGTGTGGTTCAATCGATGCAATTGGGCTTGCGAATCCAATCGATCGGAGCGGGACGAATTCAGATCCTTGGTCGCAATGTGATTTCGGTGTTCACCGATACCAGCGGGATTGCTCAAAGCGGTGCAACTGGGGTCACTCCAACCTATGGATTCCGAATCCCAGCATTGGCGGGGCAAACCGTCGGTGTATTCGCTGGCCAAACCTTTGCGGTCCAGCGAGCCAACACGGTCGTTACCTTCGAGCTTGACGATGATGGAGTCGTTGGAACGGGTCGAGTAGCTGTTGCTTACACGACCAATGTCGATCAACTCGCTCGAAACATCGTGGCGGCGATCAACGGGGCTAACTTGGCACTCAATGCGACCTCCTCCTCAGGCGGATTCATCGCAGTGGGAAGCCAAATCGATCTTCGCCTGCAAGCAACCAACACTGTCATTCAAGTTGTTGGTTCGGCTGGTCGTGCTGGAGCCGTTCCAATTGAAATCGACCGCAACGTGATCGTCACGGCTTCACAAGCTGCCGAGTTGGTCAAGAATACGATCAATGCACTCAACTTGCCAAGCGTTGTCCTGACTCAGGCCGGGCCAAACATCCTTGTCGAGGGAGCCCAAGGTGTCGCTGGTACTGGAGTTTCGCAAGTCAACGGTATTCGCGATCTCGCAGGCAATGCGATGCGAGCTACCGACTTGGATGGTTCCACGGTAACCACCATATTCCTTGGTGAAGGTCTCGACTACGGTGATCTACCCTCTCCGTACACAACCCGCAGAACCAACGGTGGGCCTAGCCATACCGTGGTCGACGGATTCCGGCTCGGGGCCACGATTACGGCCGATGCGGACGCTCGTCTGCCGAACCTGGATGAAGATGACGGTGTGACCATTGGACAGTTGACAGCAGCCTATCCCGGCAACATCACTGTCAATGTTCAAGGAGCTTCGATCTCACGACTCGCTTATGTTCATGCGTGGGTCGACTTTAACGGAAACGGATCGTTCGAGGACGCTGGGGAAAAACTCGCCGTGCTCGAAACGTTCTCGAACGGTGACTTTAACATGCCGATCAACATCGTCCCATCGAGAGCGATATCGACTCGCGATGTGGGTGTTCGAGTTCGCTTGAGTTCGCTAAGCACCATCACATCAGTTGGTGCTGGCGGCGAAGGGGAAGTGGAAGACTACTTCGTAAGAATTAATCGCAATCCACATCAGAACCCGGTTAACCAATTCGATGTGAATGACGACAAATTCGTATCGGCGATCGATGTGCTTCAAGTTATCAACCATATCAACCAGACCGGTGTTGGTCCTCTGCCGATCAACTTTGTAGCCCCACCATATTTGGACGTTGATGGAAACGCATCGGTCGATCCAATGGATGTTTTGGCACTCATCACCTACATCAATAGCAATCTGCTTCTCGGTGGCGAGGGTGCCGGATCCGGCGAAGGCATGGGAGCTGGTGAAGGTGAAGGAGCTAGCAACATGTGGATTCCGGCACCGATCATGGAAGCACCGAAGCATGGCGAGGGAGAATCCAACAGCACTGCTTCGAGCGGCGTGTCGATGGCTGCATCAGGAGCGAGCTTAGGTAGCTTCCTAGCAAACTACGATGCGTTCAGCAGCGATCTGGATGATCTAGACGAAGAGATCGATTGGAGCCTCATGTGCCACGAATCGAACAACGATTCGGATGGACTCGATGCAGCCCTCGACGATGTACTCGGAGATCTGATTCTGTAATCGACAGAGCAAGTAAACTCTCACGAGTTGCCTTGGAATGAAACGCATAATCCCCCTCGAAACGAGGGGGATTTTTTTTGCGCCGTGGATTGTTGCCACGCGGCAATAAAAAAACCGAGCCGTTAAGCTCGGTTCGTTTGAATTTTTAATCGGCCTGCTTGAGATTAACCAATCGCAATTCGCTTGAACTCGACGATTTGAGCACCATCAGCGAAAGCCTTAACCGCTGCATCAACCGTCTTGGTTTCATCCAAAACGTAGAACTGATTGAGCAAGCACTTTTCTTGATCGAGTAGCGTGTTGTCAGCCACAAATCGTTCTAGCTTACCTGGAACAATCTTGTCCCAAATCTTTTCTGGCTTGCCTTCTGCTTGCAGTTCGGCCTTGATAGCGTCTTCCGCTGCCTTCATGACTTCAGGAGTCAATTGGAGACGGCTAACGTATTGGGGAACGGTCTTGAGAGCCTTGCCCAGGCGAGCTCGGTCTTCGTTCTCGATCTTGATCTGGCCAATCATCGACTCCGTTTCTTTTGCAACGTATTCGGCATTGAACTCGGTGTAGTTCAAAATCGATGGCTTCATGGCGGCGATGTGCATCGCAACCCCACGGAAGAACTCGTCTCCACCAGCCTTGCCACCATCCTTAAAGGAGAGCAGAACGCCAATCTTGCTGCCAGCGTGGATGTAGCTGGAGAGCTTGTCGCCACTGACTCGGTAGAGTTCCGAGACAACGATCTTTTCGCCGATTTTGCCGGTTTGCTCGACGAGCTTCTCGTTGACCGTCATACCATCGATGGTCAAAGCCCCCAATTGTTCGGCAGTTTCGACCTTGGAATCGAGAGCCATCTGAACCAATTGCTTTGACAAACTGATAAAGCCTTCGTTTTTAGCGACGAAGTCTGTTTCGCAGCATAGCGCCAAAACAACACCAATGGTTTTGTCTGCATTAAGAGCGGTTACGACACAACCTTCGGTAGCCGACTTGTCGGCCCGCTTCTCGGCAACTTTTTGGCCTTTCTTGCGAAGATAATCCAACGCTCCTTCGTAATCTCCATTGGACTCTTGCAAAGCCTTTTTGCAGTCCATCAGGCCGGCACCGGTCTGTTTGCGTAGCTCGGCTACGTCACTCGCTGAAATTGTTGACATCTGTATAAATCCCTGTAAATTCGTTAAAAAACTGGCTCTGTAAAAACTGACGTCGAGCTAAAAAGCTCGACGTGCGAAAGTGTTTAAGAAGTGATTCGCCGCGAGGCGAACTAAGCCATCGCATCGGCCTTGGCGGCCATTTCGGCTGTGAGGTCACTCTGAGCAGGGGCGTTCTTCTGACGCTCAGGGTTCTCTGCACGGCCAGCCAAAACAGCATCGGCCAGCTGCTTGATGATCAGGTCAATGGATCGAATACCGTCGTCGTTGCCTGGAATTGGCAAGTCGATTTGGGTTGGATCGCAGTCGGTGTCGATCAAAGAAACCGTGGTGATGCCGAGAGCCTTGGCTTCGCGGACCGCGTTCTTTTCCTTCTTAGGATCGACGATAACCATGCATTCCGGAACTCGGTTCAACAACCGTAGACCGTTCAAGTTTCTGTAAATCTTGCGATATTCGCGGTTTAGAGACGATTGCATCTTCTTGGAATATCCGTTGATTCCCTCGCCGTTGATGATCGCTTCAAGTTCATCCAATCTCTTCATTCGGTCGCGAATGGTTCGGAAATTCGTGAGAGCTCCACCCAACCAACGCTCGCTAACAAACGGCATTCCGCAACGAGTCGCTTCGCGCTGAATGACTTCCGATGCTTGTCTTTTGGTTCCAACAAACAAAACCAACGACCCTTGAGCCGCAACTTGGCTAAGATATTTCTTCGCTCGCAACATTCCGCGAAGGGTCTCACGAATGTCAATGATGTGAATCAGATTCTTGCGGCCGTAAATGTACGGCTCCATCTTGGGATTCCAGCGACTGACTCGGTGCCCAAAGTGCGCGCCAGCTTCGATAAGCTTTTCTACTAATTCGTTGGCCATAGTATCTCCTGACATTTGGCACCTTCACCATGCGAATCTCGGCCAGAGAACGCACAGAACTCGCTCACGCAAAGTTCTTCAGTGTTTTGCAAGGTGCAATTGAAAACTGCGACGGGTGGACAATCCTCCCATCATTTTGTAGACCCAAAAGTATCGGACTACGCAAGCTTCCGTCAATGCAAAAAGAGCCAATGTGAGTTTAGAAACCTTTGTTTTCCCTGATTTTCGTCCCCAGTGGACGAGCTGGCTTCAACAATCGCCGTTTAGCCACTCGTGGCCGACTGGATTGCAGTTTGGCCACTCTAGGCCGAATGGCTCGCAATGAACGATTAAGGTGACAGATTATGAGAGCTTTGTTCACGAGCATGTGTCTCATCGCTTCTCGTTAGTCTGGGTATTCTGCGGGGAGTCTGTTGGTTATTCGGAAAGCTCTGAGGATTCCGGCGGAAACGACTCGATAACTTGTAGCGAAGGGGTCAGGAATTCTCGTAAGGAACATTGGGACTTGGTCCCCGTGAACCGCTTCCTGGCGCTTAGCTCCCTCACTACTACATGTTGGTAAAGACTCGAATGATCGTGCACCAAGAAACCACGCTGCGTCGTCGTCACTTCGCTCGAATCCTCAGATCCGTAACGGCGACTTCGGCCCTGGTTACCATTGTTTCGTTAACGAGTTCTGCGATGGGGCAATCTCCATCCTGCGGTTTCGAACAGCCGAGCCCAACGTGCGGTGTCGAATCTTCCGATCCGAGTTGTGGTTGTGAAAGCCCTCTTATGCGATCCACTCGCTCAGAGCTGGCCAAAGGCCCCGCTTGCTACCGCCCTCGCTCGCTCTCCTTTGCAGAGAAGTTTTTGAAGCATCTGGATCGAGTCGGCGATCAAGTCGAATGGGAAGCGACTCGCAAATCTTGTTCGACCTGCTCATGCGGCTCCAGCAACACCGCGATGACTTTCGGCCCAAGCTGCGGATGCGAGTCCCCATCTCAGGACATGGGAGCGGGAATGCCCTCATGCGGTTGCGGACCAAGCGTTCCGTTTGGCCTACCCAGTGCCTCATCGAGAAACAATCACGGGACCGCGGCGACTCAGCCTTTTGCTAACAACGCGGGGAGGGCAGGGCAGGGGGGGCAATCGGGCTCATCCGCCACGGCAGCTCCGATGTTCCCAAATACACCTAAAGAATCGCAAGCCCTCGGAAAGATATCTGATAACGGAACCGCTAGCCCTAAAAAGGAAAAACCAGTTGCTGCACCGGTGCCAAAGCTCGACGCAAACAGTTCAAAAAACACTTCCAACTCGGAAATGGATGTAAAGCGAGAAACAACTCCAACCACCCCTCCCGCGACTACGCCGAAAGCCACCAATAAGCTGCCCGTCGATCGCCTACCAGTTTTGCAGCCAACTCCAACCGAGGATCGAAGTTCTTTACCGATCGAGAATACAGCCCCGACCTTGCCTCAATCCTTGCCTCAATCCTTGCCTCAATCCTTGCCTCAATCCTTGCCTCAATCCTTGCCTCAATCCTTGCCTCAATCGCAAGACGAGATACCAGACGTGCTCATCGATCCCTTTAAAGACGATGCTAGCTGGAAAGGAAATCGAAACCGGCTAAACGGAGTACGCCTAATCTCTGGCGAGTCTCTCAATCCACTCCGCCCCAAGTCGAATGTACCTAGCGAATCACAACCCAAACTGCTACCAACTCCGCACAACGATGATGTCGCGACAAGCCATGAATTACCCCCTGTTGTGGTAAAGCCAACCGTGATCAATCGTTACCGCGCGAATGCTGCTGAATCTAGCCCAAAGGTTAATCGCGTGGCAGTACCAAAGCAGCGGGACTAACACTGCGTCCCATCTGCTCTAGTTGACCAACAGCATCAAAAAAGGAAAGTTCGGCCAGTGTTACTTGATCGGCTGGCACCCTGGCTAGAAACCCATTCCACGGATCGGGTGAGCCAGGGAAATAAACCGCCACCATCCCGTCCTCATAGCGATTGGTCTCAAACACGAGCCTCGAGACGCCTTGGTAGTTTACGTACGCCGGCTTCATCGTAACCTTGTGATGGTCACCGCCTAGTGTTCCCGCAAGTAAATCTTTGTAGATTGCGTATTTCGGAAACACTTTAACAAGATTGTTTTCGATCCAACGATTGCCTTCTTTCGCAATCGAACGACTCGCCACGAGCCCTGATGCAAAGCAGGCTATAATGACCGCGGCGACCCCTCCTAAAAACAGGATCGCGATTCCTACATTAGAATGGAAGAAGTCGGGAAGCAACGGATCAACCGCTTTGTACACTTGCTGTGCTGCTTGAAAAACATAGCTCAAAACGAAAATGATCGCTGCGAACGGGAGCAAGAAAACCAGCCCTCCAATTGCAGTCGCTTTGAGAAATGAGACGGAACGCGGTATCAAGTCGCTCATCGTTTTGTTTATATTTACGTGTAAGAATCTAGCCCGTGGCGTCCATCATAAAGCATCCTCCACCATAATTGGACTGTCTGCGAAATGGAAATGAACTTACTCGATGCACGGTTGCGGATCAGAGATGTTTTCGAAACTTGCTTTCGCCGGCACTTTGCTTCTCTTTCATTATGCTTTATTGCGACGGGAATCGGGGCAGGGCAGGGGGGGCGGATTTGGGCCGACGACCCTCCTAATGATCAATTTGCCAACGAATTGCCTCGAATCGATCCGCTCTCACCAGCCGAATCCCTAAAGAGACTTACTCTCAAGCCTGGATATGACGTCGAGCTGGTGGCACACGAGCCCAGCATCGCGGACCCAGTCGCCATCGCGTTTGATGAAAAAGCTCGCATGTACGTTGTGGAAATGATCGATTATTCGGAGCAATCCGAGGAGCAACTGGGAGTGATCAAGCTGCTCGAAGATAAAGATGGCGACGGTTTCTTCGAAACCAATTCGCGATTTGCAACCGGTCTGTCTTGGCCCACCGCTATCGCGTGTTACGACCAAGGAGTGTTTGTTGGGGCTGCCCCAGATATCCTTTTTTTAAAGGACACTGATGGTGACGGAATCGCTGACATCAACAAGAAAGTGTTCACCGGTTTCGGACGAGGTAATGTGCAGGGACTTGTTAACAGTTTTCGATGGGGCCTCGATAACAGGCTCTATGGCCAGACGAGCGTCTCTGGCGGATTGATAGCTTCTTCGGTGCATCCAAATGATAAACCTCTCAACCTTAGTGGCAGAGATTTCTCTTTTGATCCAAAAACATTGGATATCAGAGTCGAGAGCGGCGGCGGGCAGCATGGTATGTCATTCGACGATTATGGAAATCGTTTCACATGCCACAATAGCGATAACCTCCAAGCCTTCTTGTATGAACATCGATACGAGTTAGCTAAGCAATTGATGCCTCTCCCGCCGTCCCGACGCAGTATCGCAGTTGACGGTCCTCAAGCCAACGTGTTTCGTACTAGCCCCGTCGAGCCGTGGAGAATTCTAAGAACGAATCTGCGTGTCTCTGGTGTTGCTCCAGGTTTGCTGGAAGGAGGCGGTCGACCCAGCGGATACTTTACGAGCGCGACGGGAGTGACTATCTACAGCGGCAATCAAATGCCCGATCTCCTCGGACAAGCTTTTATAGCCGATGTTGGCAGCAATCTAATTCATCGCAAACGTCTATCGCGAGATGGCGTAGGCTGGAAAGGGGATCGTATCGACGTCGAATCGGAGTTTGTTGCCTCCTCCGATACTTGGTTTCGTCCCGTACAATTCGCCAACGCACCGGATGGTTGCCTGTACATCTTGGATTTCTACAGAGAAGTCATCGAGCATCCTCAATCGCTACCTGATTCGATCAAGCGACATCTCGATCTAACCAATGGGCGAGATCGGGGGCGAATCTATCGGTTGCGAGATGCTCGCCGGCCAGTCCAATATCGAAATGATATCGGCTCTTACACCATCGATCAGCTTATTGAAACTCTGAATCATCCGAACGGTTGGCACCGAGAAACGACTCGGCGATTGCTTTGGGCAAAATTGTCGACGGACTTGGGCTCATCGGAAAGCCAGCGTTATCTCGA
>JALOQS010000444.1 GCA_025459355.1 Pirellula sp. | reverse complement strand
GCAAGAGAAATTAAGCCAAGTCAATGAAGATAATGTTTTGATTCGAACGGAGTTAAAAAACAGGGTCGATAGCGTCGATGCGGAGAAACGAAACATCGAGGAAGAAATCAAAGCAATCGATGCGAGTCGCGCTATTGCTCGCGCAGAACTGGACGAGGCGGAGTCCGAACGGAGTACGATTCTTAAGCTACTGAACACCCAACGTTCGGCCGTTTCTAATCAACTTACTTCCGTGCATACGTCACTTGAAAGCATGAAGAAACAGCATAAACAGGGACTGATCAGTGAGGAAGAGCTAAAACGGGCGGAGCAAGCATTTGCGGAGGCCGAATCGCAAGAGCAACAACTAGCACTGCTGATGGAGTTTTACGCCCAACTTGGTGGATAATGAGTCCACCTGCATAGATTCGGTACCGGCTGGGGAGCTTGCGTTGGATGATCTTCTTGGAGATCGCTGAGTAATAATCGCCATACGATTTATCGCACATCATTACCCTCTGGGTTTAATCTCTGGGCACAGCTCCTCGGTAGTTTACTCCTTGCGCTCCCGGCCATTTGTCGACCCCATCGGCGTATCCGGTAGCGAGCACCGCCTCGTTACTTTTGAAGCGCCACAGTCTTTGGATTCGCGCCGGCCCCTCAATAGTTACTAACTATCCGGGGTTACTTAGGGCAAAAAGATGGATGGGCAAAAAAATATGGTAATCCATTTGTTGTGCCCCATCTTTCTGCCCCTACATATTTTTGCCCACCTTTCTTGCAGTTCGCCCGTTCATCTAAGATCGGGTAACTAGGTTTGCCACATTGGTACGCTTGACCTGTTGTGCGGACATGGTGCATTGATTCCAGTTGTGGAACCTGCCAAAATGCTTCTGATGTATTCAGCGAGACATTAGAAAGGATCCACCGAGATGACAACAGAAAAACGTCCGACAGTAGAGATCACACTTCGTATTCCCGGTGATTGGCGAAGCCCTAACGAGGTTATCGAGCGACTACCCAATGGTTATCGAATCGTCGATGATCATTTGATTCTGCCCGACCAAACGAAAATCGAAGTATTTCCGATACCACCCGACAATCAGTTTTCCGATATCTTTCGCACAAGCCTTCGTCACCCAGCCAACCCGGAAGAACTGGAGATCGTCGATCGTTACACGATGAACGTCGGACTATCCGGACCTGGTGGTAGCCTCGATTCGGCGCAGACGATGATGAACGCGGCGGCCGCAATCATGCAGGCAGGTGGTGCAGGCGTGTTCATTGACAACAGTTGTTTGTCACACGGCGCGGAGGAATGGCTCCATATGACCGAAGAGGGAAGCAGTGATGCAATCAGTTTCGGATTCGTTGGGATCGTTCAAGGAAAACGAGAAGTCTGGACAATGGGAATGCACATCCCTGGTTTCCCAGATATTGTCATGACTCGCGCAGATGCCGATGCTAATGACCGCGCCATTATTGAGATGATTCGCTATATCTGCGCGAGCGACCGATCCGTCGGCGACGGGCACATTATCGCGGATGAAAATGGCCCCCGATTCCAAATTCAACATGAGTTCCCAGACCAATCGAGTGCACCGGAGCCCATGCGCAATCCATTTGGGCGATTGCGCATGGTAAGCTTCAAAGACATCGCCGAGCAAAACTAGAAGAAGCAACCAAGCAGACTTGGCTCAGCCCTGCTGATAGTAGATAATGCGCGTTGAAAGGCTCATTTCAGCATGCAAGAAACCTCGCTTAGTCTTCTCGATCGCCTAAGAACTTCACCTGAAAACGAAGGTTGGAATCGGCTTGCGGATCTCTACGCCCCTTTGATTCGCGTCTGGTTGCGGAGATACGACGTTCAAAACAGCGACGCACAGGATCTCATTCAAGAAGTCTTGTTGAGCGTATCGCGGGACCGTCACCCGCAGGCGCACGGGGACTCGGACATCGATGCCCGGCTCGCGCAATTGGACGACCCGACCAGCGAACTGAGCCACATCTGGAATCTGGAACACGATCAGTACGTGCTTCGACAACTGCTGGCACTCGCTGAGCCACACTTCGAGCCAACTACCTGGAAGGCGTTCTGTCGCGTGGCACTGGAGGGTGAGACCGCTGAGGCAGTCGCTCGGGAAATGGGAATTTCTAAAAATGCTGTCATCGTCGCCAAGTGCCGTGTATTGAACAAGTTACGCCAAGAGGCAGGAGGCTTGATCGACTCTTCTGCTCCTATTTTTCCAAAGAGCTGAAATACTTGGCGACAATCGGGTCTTGATAAGTATCCATGAAGCGAACTGATAGACCATCTTCGTGATGCGACGTCTCCCCTCGAAAGCATGTATGTAACCATGGCTACTTCCTAGATCAATTCCGAAATGCCAATCATGACAACCCACCCAAGCCGGGAGCAACTAAACGCGTACAATCTCGGGCAACTGCCACCCGCTGAAGCGACGTCGATCGAGAACCATATTAGCTCGTGTGAGCCATGCTGCGATACCATTATCAACCTATCCTCTGACGATACGTTCGTTGCACTACTGAAGGAAGCGAGGCGGTTAACCATCGATCCTTCTCTTGATCATCACAGTCAAGATGCGAATCTGTCTTCAACTCACGGAGATATTCCTCTGGGATTGACCGAACATCCTCGGTACGAAATTGTCCGGCTGATTGGAAAAGGTGGGATGGGTGATGTTTACGAAGCCATGCATCTCAAGATGGAACGTAGGGTAGCCATAAAGGTCATTAACCGCGAACTTTTCCAAAAGCCCGAAGTGGTGAGTCGATTTCACCGTGAAGTGAAGACTGCTGCTCAACTTTCGCATCCCAACATCGTGACTGCGTATGATGCGGACCAGTCTGGCGACTTTCACTTTATGGTGATGGAATACGTTGATGGAGTTGATTTGTCCCAAATTGTGAAGGACCGAGGTGCCTTGCCGATTGCCGACGCATGCGACTACATCCGACAAGCGGCAATTGGGCTGCAGCATGCACACGAACATGGCATGGTCCATCGCGATATCAAACCACACAACCTCATGGTATCGAAAAATGGGGTTATAAAAATTCTCGATTTCGGCCTCGCCTCACTTGCCTCAGAAACGGTCACTACCTCGGATTCCGCTGTGCTACGTTCTGACTTGACGACAGCCGGCGCAATCATGGGGACTCCCGATTTCATCTCACCCGAACAAGCAATTGACGCTCGCCAAGTCGACATACGTAGCGACATCTATAGTCTCGGCGCGACGCTTTACTATTTGCTGTCCGGCAGAGTGCCTTTTGACGACGGCAGTGTCATGCACAAACTAAAAAGCCACGCACAGATCGAACCGGTCCGGCTGGATGCGATGCGAAACGATGTCCCGGACGAGGTTGTAACCATCGCTTCAAAGATGATGGCGAAAAATGCTGACGAACGATATCTAACACCGAAGCAAGTAGCAGAAGCCCTTGAGTCGTTCCTTCGAACTTGGAAACCCGATGAAGCAACGCCTAAGGAGCACGAAACTTCAAACGGCGGGAACATGTCCGGTTCAATCGGAAAGGAATCGAAAGTCGGCGATTCGAGTTGGAACTGGTGGTTGGTGATTGCGAGGGTTCTCATGGCGATCGCATGTATTCCCGTTGCTTTGATTTCATCCGAAGCATGGACTATTAACGTTGAATCCGCCTTGCTTGATCGGGACGGTTACCGAGTTCCCGCCTATATACTTGCCGCATTGTGTTTGTCTATTATTGCGGGACTCACGCTAGCCATCCACAAATGGAAAACGTTTAATCGTCGATCAAGTGAAGGCGATCGACACGGCTTAGGGATGAATTCGAAAGACTTTATTACAATCGCGGCGGTCGTCTTGGTAGGATGCCTCGCCACGGTCCTTTATTATGTGCAAATAAACCAATGGAGGTTCATTAGCGGGGATGGCTATGTAGTGTC
>JALOQS010000173.1 GCA_025459355.1 Pirellula sp. | reverse complement strand
TAGTGAGTTTTTTGTGGCAACGTACAAGACCAATGACCTGAAAAAGGGTCTTAAAGTCCAGATCGATGGTGAGCCTTACCTGTTGACCAACGTTGATTTCTTTAAGCCGGGAAAAGGCAACGCGCTCTATCGTTGCAAGCTTAAGAACTTGATCCGCAATACAGTTCTCGATCGAACTCTAAAGGGTGGTGACGAGCTCGAAGCGGCCGACGTCGAGGAAATTGATACGGTTTTCCTCTATAACCAAGCTGGCAATTTCGTTTTCATGGATAGCACCACGTTCGAGCAATACGAGCTAACGGCAGACCAAGTCGATGAATACTGGAAGTATCTTATCGAACAGATGCCCATTTCGATGGTCTTGTTCAACGGAAATCCGATCACGATCACTCCACCGTCACACGTAAACCTCAAAGTTGTGGAAACCGAACCAGGGGTCAAGGGAGATACCGCGACCAACGTTACCAAACCAGCCAAAGTGGAAACCGGCGGCGAATTCCAGGTTCCCGGTTTCATCAAGGAAGGAAACGTCATCCGCGTGGATACACGTACCGGTGAGTACATCGAACGCGTTAGCATGGACTAATGACAGATCTACGTGGTCGCGTTTGGCGACGCCTTTTCGGATCGAAGAGTTTTTTAATACCCGCCGCAGTCGCGGTGGGTACAGGATGCATCGCTATCGCAAGTGGCGGCGTCTGGATTGCCGTTTCTATTGCCTTTGCAGCAATCTCTCTCGGTAGCGTCGTGCTAAAAATCGCGGCCGGCGCAGAACAGCTGGAAAAAAAAGCTGCAGACGACTTAGCCCTGGAGAAAGAGGAACACGACGACCTCAGGCTAAAGGAACTCCAAAAGCGGCTTCGCTCCGATCGCGACTTCCGAACCAAAGATTGCTACAACCTAGCGACTCAGGCTCGGAAAGACTTTCTTGAACTAATCAAAACCTCCCAAGGCAACTTTGCCGCCCTCCAATTCGGCCAACAATTTGACCAATTATTCTGGGCAACTATCGAACAGCTCGAGCATTCGCTACAACTGTATGAACAAGCCGATCGGCTTGTCGACGCACGCCGACTCGAGATTCTGAAACAACGCGACGGTGTCGTTGGGGACTTGATTGGTGCAGCCGACCGGCTTCGCCAAGTGGTAGAGAAAATTCGTTCGACATCAACTCAGAATCGAGACGTCGAACTCAGCTCCCTTTCCAAGGAGCTGGACGATTCCCTCGAAATCGCCAAGCGAGTAGACCAGCGCCTAAAGGAACTGGAAAGCGAGCCCAATCGAGATGAGTTCTTAAAACAATAATCCAACAGCATCATCCTTTTCCAACTGAGGAGCCAGATTCATGTTTAATGCGATCGGTCGTTTCTTTCGAGCCATCAAGTATCTTATCACCGGGAAAGTTGACAATGCGGCTGACGCCCTAAGCAAAAACCCCACCGTCATCAAGGCGACCTACGAAAAGGTCATCGAAGAAAAGAAGAGACGCATCAACGAGTACAAAGATGCCATCAGCTCGATGATCGCACAAGAAGAAAGCAAAAAGAAGAGACTCGAGGGACTCACCGAGGAAATCAACAAGCTCGAGAAACTCAAATCGGGTGCTGCGGCTCGCGCCAAGGCGATCGTCGACAAATACAACGGCGACATCGTTGCAGTTAAGAATGATCCCGAATATCTAAAGTGCCAATCCGCCTTCAAAGATTTCTCGAGCACCCTAGCCGAAAAACAAGCGAGAGCGACCGAAATCGATGACGATCTCAAACAGCTCATTATAAACGTCAATGGTCACAAAACCCAAATCCAATCGCTCATGCGGGATCTGGAAAAGATCAAAGAAGAAAAGCACGATGCCGTGGCCGATGTACTCTCCGCCAACGAAGAGAAACAAATCGCCGATATGGTCAACGGAATTACCAACGACAAAACCTCCGAAGAACTCCAAAGGCTGCGGGAAATGCGACAAAAAGCGGTCGCCAACGCACGCGTATCACGCGAGCTTGCAGGCCTCGATGCTCAGAAAGCGGAAAACGAGTTTCTCGAATATGCTCAACGGAACGCTGCAGACGACGAATTCGATGCACTCATTGGCATCTCTGCCAAAAAGGAATCGTCACAGCAAACAACCCACGATGCTAAGCTTCCGGAGTCATAACCCATTGCTTCATCAATCGAGTTGATAAGGAAACCCAGTCGTAACGGCTGGGTTTTTTTGTTTGAAAATCCTAGGAACCGCTAGGTATCCACAACACCGTATCAAGCTTTGACTTCTCGATGCGACGGCGATTGGACAACAAATCTCCTGCCGGACCGACAATCTGATTATTCGAGATCGTAAGATCCTTTACTTTGCCTCCAGCCTCATACAGCTTTACAATCGGCTGAAACGGATTTGCATTATTCGGTTGCACCACGACTGCGACTTTGTCATCATCCAACTTCACCAAACTACCGATCGGAAACATCGACAGCGACTTGATCATCGCACGCAACACCGTTCGATCCACGTGCCCATAGGTCATCTGATGAATCATGTAGGCCAAAGAATCCGACTCTAAAAACGGGGACGACGAGAACAATGGCGAACTTAAGGCCAGGTAGATCTCGCTCATGCTGACGATCCGCGACTCCATCATCGTGCCGTCTGCTTTTAACCCTAGCGGAAACCCTGATCCATCGGCCAGCTCATGCGTCTGACTCACGCATTCGATTAGCTGACTTTCAAAGGTACCCAAGGCGTGGATCATCCGCCCACTATCAACGGGATGATTTCGATACTCCTCTGACTTGATGATCTGCGGTCTCAGGTATCGTCGCTCGTCGAACCAGTCTTGGTGATTTCCGAGCGAGATATCAGACAGCAAGGCTGCTAATCCTGTTCTCAGAACGGAAGCGCTATCTAATCCCATCGAGGACGCTATAGATGTACTTAAACATGACAGGCAGGCGGAACGTTCCGAAATAGCCCTCACGGTATCGGCATCAGATTTTAGTACTCGATGCAGAACGACCGCTAAAAAGGCCGAGGTGTCCTTGCTCGATTGTTGAATAAACGATTCCACGCAATCCGTCATGAGCTTGGGCTCGATCGCATTACCCTGGATCAGCGACTCGATGGATCGATTAAGCTCTTCGATTCCCTCTTCAAGCTTCGTAGTGATGGCCTGCAAATGCTCGGCATCAAAATAGGAATTCAAAATGCTGTCGACATCGACTACCGGCGCTTCTCCGCGAACCGTTACCGACGTAACCCCCATTGATTTAAGTCGCTCGAGCAGTCGTTCGGTTACCGGCAAACCGGCTTTATGAACAATGTTCCCATCGGGATCTCTGAGATCGAACGGTACTGTGGTCCCAATCGATAGATCCGACGTCATGATTTCGTGTGTCGTATGTGCCATCATCAACTCAGAATAAATTGTTAGGATTGATGTCCGACACCGGGGGCGCGGTTCAAACACAGATTCGGGTAAGAAAACAAGATATTGTTGGTCACAGATTGCAACCGCGAGAAACCTGTATCGTGAAATGTACATGCGGGTTTCCACAGTATGGAATCCCCAAAGCGATTAATCGTTAAAGGCCGCACATTTTCGCGTCCCATGGATCATTCTGGTTTATGAACGAACCGAATCCGACTATCTCGCCATGATTTGCATACTGGCAGACTTCAATGTGTTGGTATCAGCATTTTCCACTTCCGCTACATTTAAGTCCTCAGGAAATTCGGCCCCAGGTTTAAGTATCAGGGGCTGATCGGCTGCACTTTGAAAAGCGAGCAAGCCGTGGTGCCGAGTTAATTCTAACGTAGCAATAAACATGGCGATGACAGAACTCTTGTGCATGCCCCACTCAAGTAGATCATGCAACTCGAGCTCCCCTCGCTCCTTGACCAGCGCATGCAACCGCTTCATGTGGACGTGGATGGGCGTATTGTCATAAACCAATCGATGGTCAGTCGGCTTGTGATGCGCTTTCACAATTCGGCCAAACGCATTCACCAAATCCCAAACTTCAACCCTCGCGATCTTGGCTTCTGGGACCTCGGTTTTCTTTGGCAACACGTCCACACTCGTGCGAGCGAATCGCATCTGCCATTGTCGACTTTGTTCATCAAGCAAACTGGCCACATCTCGAAAACGCTTGTACTGAATGAGCCGATCCACGAGATGATTCATCGAATCGGGGCTGCTCGACTCCATCATCACATCGGCTTGCTCCTGCGGGTCCTGAGGAAGAACACTCCTGGCTTTGAGCTCGATCAGTTGGCTGGTTATCTCGATGAACTCACCCACTTCGTCTAAATCGAATTGACTCAACAAAGCCACATACTCGAGGTACTGCGAGGTAATTTTGGAAATCGAAACGTCCTCAATGGGAAGCTCTTCTCTCCTGATGAGATAAAAGAGCAGGTCGAGAGGCCCGTGGTATAACGGCAGATCGACTCCAAACATAAAAACGTTTTACCTTGCTACACCCATCGAGAACTGGAATATTCGTGTATCGTCCGTATCGGTTTTGTTAACAGGAACAGCGAAATCGAATGCGAGTGGTGCTGGTCCGAGCGCAGGTACAGCCACCCGTAAACCTAGACCTGGTGCGATACGAAAATTATCCCAATCGAATTTTACGCTGTTTTCCACCGTACCAAAGTCAACGAAAGCCACCATCCTCAGCATGTCATCCGCCGTCAAAGGCATCATGTACTCAAAGCTGCCGAGAAACTGGAACCGCCCACCGGTGTGAATCCCCTCTTCGAAAGGTCCAACGCCTCGGAAATCAAAGCCTCGCAACGTCGAAAAACCACCCGCGAAGAAATTCTCAAATATCGGCGTTTGCGTACCGGTGTATCCGAAACGAAACGCACTCGAAAACGTATGCCTGCCCGTCCTGTCCGCTCGTTCGCGAACGAGAAAATACTTGCTGTAGTTCACTTGCGCACGAGGAAAGTCATGCTCGCCAAAGTATTGATCGAAAATCAAATCAATGATGTGTCCTTCGGTAGGCAAAAACGGACTGTCGCGGGTATTGTGCGATAAATGGACGCGCCCTCGATACATATCATTGCTGCCCAAGACATTGTTCAGTGCGGGCAATGTGGCAACAGCCGGATCGAAGACCTTTACATCTTCCATGTTGATCTCCGTCATAAGGGACAAATCCTCGGTGACTTCATAACCGAGCCCGACTCGCCCACCCAATCTTTGTTCGGTCCACTCTTGGAAAATTCTAGTAAAGTAAAAACCACCCACCGACAAACTAAACGGTGAATAGCCAAAGATGTTTGGTTCCGTCCAGTTTACGGTATATCGCTGCACCAAATTACCTGGCATCAACTCCAACCGAAAGTTCTGCCCCGCCCCTCGAAAGGCCCCGTTGAGCAACCCTCGTTGAGAATTCGGCCACGCTCTGATATCAAAGTTTCGCTCCTCGATCGTGACGTTACCAGTAACACCCAAATCGCTGTTGACGGCACCACCAATGGTGAAACGACCCGTCTGTCCTTCCTGAAGGTAAACATCCAATGGCACATCTCGCACCCGAGGGTTATAACCGAACGGAGGCCCCTGCATAAATGTTGGGTTGGATTCCAATTGCCATGGTGGATTCAATCGGGGCAAAGGTTCATTCATCGGACCGGGAGCGATCATCGGTGAATTGAATGGTGGCATGGAATTTTGAGCGATGGGCACCACAACCCCAGGAGCGTTGTTAAATGCTCCCGGTGGGTTTTGATAAGCCACATTGGGCTGACCTCCGAGCATGGGATTCGGCCCGGGTTGCTGGTTAGGATTGACACCGTTCGGATTGACACCGTACGGGTTGGCTGGTGCGTTGACGATTCCGTTTTGTACCGTGGTGTAAGGGCTCCCAACCGGAACACCGTTACCCACAGGTGCTCCATTATCGCCAAATAGCTGACCGACTGCACTGTTGCCACAGCATAGTCCAAGACCGCTCGCAACGCACAGGCTGATCGTCTGTAGCAGCCTCTTACGCTTGGCTAATCGGTTTCTTGGTTGCATTGTTGATGAGTCGCACATGTGATTAAGGCCGATACTTACTTTTCATCGTTCATGGAAAAGAAATTGGATCCGATGGTTAATCGAGTCATCCGTTCATTAGAAATCGTCGACATCCAAATCCTCGGGCGGTTCGATCTTGATTGTTGGCACAATTCCCTGCATAGGATCCATATTGAATATCTGAGAGAATCCTAGACGTCTGCGGGCATCATCGACCTGCCTACTGTTGATGATGGAGCCCGGACGAAGTGGTCCTAATGGATGCAATGCGACTCGCTCCTTGGTGTATTCACCTTCGAGATGGATACGAACATCGCTAATCCTGTAAACATCCCCTTCGCCCACGTTGTAAACGATGTCCACAATGTTGTCCGGCTGATAAATGATTTCGCCGACGACGTCGCAAAAGAAATGCCCTTGAATTCCGTAAAGTTCTCTTAGAAAGGCTTCGTCTTTTTGCTTGTCGAAAAAACTAAAGGGTGCGCCCGACTTGATCATCATGTACGGCATTAGCTCTTCTGGTGCATACCGCTTTGTTCCGGCGACAGCTACCTTGCCCACATAATACTGCTCTCCCTCAACGATAACAAAGGTGGCAGAAACTCGGTCCCCACTGTGGTTATAGTCTTTCCGGACATCGACTTTGGCATCAAAGTATCCCAAGGAACGATAGTGCCCAAGTATGAATTGTCGATCATCTTCCACCGCTCGGTCCGAGAACTTTGGTGGCAATATAACCGGATAGATTTTGGTTTTGATCTTGGCCTTTAGCCATTCCGTAGAGACTTGCGTATTACCAATGATGGTGATCGACTTTAGTCGCTCAACTGGTCCCTCGGAGATGTAAAAATCGACGTCAGGTTCGTCAGGCCTTAGACCGCTTCGCACCTGAATATCAACTTGATTCATCCCTTGGTCTTGATAGTACTCGATCAATCGCGATTTCGCAGAGTTGATCCGTACAGGATCTCGTGGATCTCCAGGCGTTAAGCCAGCATGTTTATCCAGATCCCGCTCTTGCAGACGTCTGTTCCCGGTAAAGTAGACATTTCGAATCAGCGGTCTCTCTTGGACTCGCAACTTGAGATGAACCCCTTCAGGACTCTCACTTGAGTAGGACTCGATTTTGCTAAACAGCTCTGTTCGATGCAAAGCAGCGATGTCTTGATTGAACACCTGTTGATCGAAAACGCGATCAGGACGGGATTGCATGACCGATTGAATATAACTCTCCGTGACAGATTTGTTTCCTTCGACGGTGACGGAAAGGATGATGGCCCCCTCTTTGGCTAATCGAGACCGGGGGCCTCCCTCCTCGTAAACCCGATCGGAAAATTTGGGCTGCGCGAATGCTGGGGCATTGTCCCCACCACCCATACCACCCATCTGTGCAAACAATCTGGATTCGAATGACACTAACGAGGCAACTGCCGCAGCCGCAGCCAAGCTATTTCTGGCCCAGTTTCTCAGGAGCATTTCGTTTTTCCTAGTAAGACACAAAATTCGAACGTTCAAGATGGGAAATAGCGGAAAAACTCTGTTGAAAGCAATGTCACCACCACGGGACTTTAATCATTCTCGGAAAGTTGATTCAAATTGTTGCCAATGTTAGACTTGATTGGCTCGCCTAGCCTACCGCGTTGACACCAGCCCACCTAGATTCCCTAGTTTCGCAACTACGCTCGCCCCCTCCGACCTCAGGATCTCTCCCCTATGTTTCATGTTCGATTTTGGTCGCTCCCGTTTATTGCCTTGATTCAAGTGGCCTCGGGCGGGCTTGCAATGATTCCCTTCACGGCCCTCGGTGAAAGCGATCTCGCCGTCGAAATGCCGAAAACCGACGATGCGGAATTCGGTCTCACCATTCGCTCCACCCCCCACAGAACCCCACAACAAGAACTGGCGGGTTTTCATGTGCCCAAAGGATTCGAAGTCGACTTGATCGCCTCGGAACCAACCATCTTCAAACCACTGAATATTGCATTTGACGCTCGCAATCGGCTCTGGGTCACCCAAACGCAACAGTACCCGTTTCCCACCAAAGAAGGAGATGAACCGACCGATTCGATTATTGTGCTCGAAGACAAAGACTCGAACGGTTCATTTGAGTCCTCCAAAATTTTTGCTATCGGTCTGAACATTCCGATCGGTGTTCTGCCCGTCCAGGACGGAGCGATCTGTTTCTCG
>JALOQS010000172.1 GCA_025459355.1 Pirellula sp. | reverse complement strand
AGGTGGACAAGTCATCGGCAAAACCGATGCTCATGCCGCGTATCCTCTGACTCGTCCGTGGTCCCCGGCCGATGTCCTTTCGACCACCTTTCATGCGTTAGGGGTTCACGAAGAAACGACCATTGTCGATCCACTGCAGCGGAATCATTTCCTCATTAACGGCACAGTGATCAATCCTCTCTATACAGGAGCGGACTCCTAATGATTCACAAAATACTTTGCCGGCAACAAGAAACCAATCGTCGTGGGGGCAGCGTGCCGTTGCGATTTCTATCGTTCGCAATCATTGCCCTTTGCAATACAGCAATCGTCTTTGCTCAAATTGCTGACATTCAACCGAGAACGGTGCAGCCTGGTGTTAAATCGAAACATGTCGTGTCAGGCCAGCAGCTGGGCCCAACCACGGAATTCGTATCGACTTCGACAGGTATCCCCCTCAAGCTAGAAGTCACCAGCCCCGAACAAGCGGTACTGGAAATCGATGTCGCCCCCGATGCTCCTCTCGGTGCATTTGGCATTTGGGGAACCACCGCATCATCGCTTCAAGAGCCATTTGTATTCGTCTGCGATGACATCACCGCGATTCCACGAGTCGCAGCGAATACGGCACGCGAGGCGGCTCAGCCGATTGCGAATCTGTCCGGCATCTTCGGTACAAGTCGCGGGGCAGAAAGCGATTTTTACAAGCTAACGGTCGAGGCTGGTAAAACACTTTCCTTTGAAGTGCTTTCGCAGTCGCTCCTTTCGAATATGGACCCGATCGTTCGATTGTACAAGCCTAGTGGTGAGTTGCTGATGCACAGCGACGACGATGGAGCAGGCGTTGAACCTCGATTTCAGTATCGATTCGAATCCGCAGGTGATTACTTGTTAGAAGTTCGAGATGCTCGCTATGTTGCTGGCGGCGCTTACTACCTACGAGTTGGCGACTTTCCGATTGCTAACTCCGCTAAGCCATGCGGCGTGATCCGAGGCCAATCGAGCAAGATTGCGTTTCTCGATCCGAATGGTAACTCAATCGGTGAGAAAGAGGTTCAGTTTGCGAACGGATTTCCCAATGAAATAGAGTGGGTTAGTTACAAACCTGCGGGAGCACAATCTTCGTCTTGGTCACCTATTCGAGTCGTTAATCCTGAGACCAAGATCTTTGAAGAATCGGCCGTGGTAAATGCTCTTCCTGCATCCATGTACGGGACACTCACGGAAGCGGGTAAGCCCGACACCTTTAAGTTCCTCGGGCAACAAGGCCAAGCGGTACGGATTCAAGCCAAAACGAAGAGCCTAAGATTTCCGACTCTCTTGCGAATGAAACTAAAGAATGCGGCCGGTGCTGTGGTCGCAGAAACCGCAACGCAGAAAGAAGACGAATGGGGATTCGATTTTACGTTCCCTTCGACCGAAGAATTTACTCTCGAAGTGACCGACCTGCTTAAGCGAAACGGTATTGCGTTTAGCTATTGGATCGACTGCATACCTCTAACTTCGTTTCAACTGGCCATCAAAGGGGATGCCAATACCAAGCAGCAGTTTGTCGTCGATGAGGCCAGCGGAGCTTTCGCTATTGACTTGCTATGCCAAAGAAGTGGCTACAAAGGGGAAGTCGATTTGGAATTCGCGAATCCCAACAGTGGCTACATCCTATTGAACCCTACCATACCTGCCGAGGCGGCTGAGCATCGAGTCTTTGTCCTACCTCAACCGGCGGCACCTCAACAAGCTGCTCCTCGACCGCGGTTCGCATCGCTTCAAATCATCGGGCGGAGCCGAGGTGAACCCAGGATCGCTGCGGGAGTCTCGAGTTTATCGATTAGTCGTTTGAAACGGCCTCATGTTCCTTATCCACCTCAATGGTCGGAAAATCGGTTCTCTGCGATCACGGCACCTGCCATCAATGTCCCGTTTGATTTACAGCCCAGCCCCAGCATCCGTTTAGCGCAGTACGTTGATGAACAAGACGTTGCACTGGATATCAAACGGCTAGCAGACGATTTCAAAGCACCGTTTACCGTTCTTCCCACACAGGAATCGGCCTCTTGGCCCGTTATAACGAAGCTTGAGAATGACAAGGTTACGATAACATTGAAACAGCTTGCGAGCAAAAATCAAAGTGCCACGACTGTGCCGCTCAGCCTGTATTCAGAGCATGGTGGTCGCGGATTAGCGAAATCGTTTTCCATTCCGGTCAGCTGGTTCAGTCCCGTTCAATTCGCTTGGACAACACCGAAGCTAATCACCCCGTCTCGGCCCACAGAGCTTGTGATTTCGGTCGTTCGCGAACAAACGAGTGCACCGATTTCCATCAAATGGCTAAATGTACCGACAGGTGTAGTGCTTCCAGAATTGGTATCAATCGCGGCTGATCAGAATTCGGTGGCAGTGCCGATTCAAGTTACGACCGAATACAAGCTAACAAAACTGAATCTGCAATATACGGCTACCAGCAACTATGCGGGCAAAGACTTTTCGTTTACGAGCTCTTTACCGGAAATGTCGGTGGAGCGAATACCAACCGAGCTAGAAGTCTACCCGATCGAGATTGCACTCGATGGAAAACAATCCAAGCGACACCTGGTAGTCACGGGAAAACTGGACAATGGAAGTGTCACCGATTGGACCAAGCGAGCGAACGTAAAATCCCTCAACGAAGCCGTAGCGAAATGGGAGAATGGTGTCGTCGTACCGGTTTCAGACGGGGAGACAGTTATCCAGGTACAAGCGGGCACGATAGAGAGAACCATTCCCGTTCGCGTGACCAATCCATCGGTGGAGCGTAGAACTGATTTCGAATCGGAAGTTCTTGTTGCGTTATCAAAACAGGGTTGCAACTCCGGCGCATGTCATGGTTCCCCGAGCGGCAAAGGCATGTTCCGATTATCCCTTCGTGCATTTGATAAACAACTAGATGAGCTGACCCTAATTCACGAAGAGTTTGGAAGACGCCTCAATCTGGTAAAGCCCGAACAAAGCTTGCTGCTTCTTAAGCCGCTGATGTCCGTTTATCACGGAGGAGGCAAGCAGATCCGCCAAGACGACGCGGCTTACAAGGTTCTTTTGAAATGGCTTCAAGAGGGTGGCAAACCCGACCCAGCGAACACACCTAGATGTGCGCGTTTGGAGGTTTATCCAGGGGAAAAGCGAATGTTGCCACTCACAGGCGGATCGCAACAGATTGCCGCCATCGCCCATTTTGCGAATGGCTCGCAACGGGATGTCACGGAACTGGTCGCCTATGAATCGTCCAACCAGCAAATTGCAGAGGTTAACGCTTACGGTTTAGTTACCCCTAAGAGCAAAGGAGAAGTTGTAATCCTGGTTCGTTTCCTGGAGCACATCGAATCCGTCCGATTAACGTTTATCGATCATGATCCGAATTACCAGTGGACCGCCCCCTCTCCTGCTAACTTCGTTGATACGTTGATCAATGACAAGCTTCAACAAATGCAGTTGCTGCCGGCAGCTCGCTCCTCAGATTCTGAGTTTGTTCGCCGAGTTTATTTGGATGTATTGGGCGTGTTGCCTACGGTGGCGGAAACCAAACAGTTTTTAGAGAACCAAGAGCCCAACAAACGCTCAGCTCTAATTGATCAACTGCTCGAACGAGAAGAGTATGCCAAATTCTGGGCCAATAAATGGGGCGATTTGCTCAAGCTAACCAACAAGCTAGTCGGCGCGGAGGGTGTCTACAAATACCATCAATGGATCGAGGATTCGATTCGAGCCGATGTACCGTACGACCGATTCGCCCGAGAGCTAATCACCGCCAGCGGCAGCACTCTCGCGAACCCGCCGGCGAATTTTTATCGCACTGCGACCGACATGAACGAATGCGTCGAAACGATCTCGCAAGTCTTTCTCGGCGCTCGTTTGCAGTGTGCCAAGTGCCACAACCACCCCTTTGAACGTTGGACACAGGATAACTATTACGGCCTCGGCGCATTCTTCAATCGCATCCAACGCAAAGAAACATTACGTCCTGGCGAAATGTTCGTATGGTCTAATGAACAAGGGGAAGTGGTCCAGCCTCGAACGGGGCAAACCATGAAGCCTTGGTTGCCCGGTGTCGGATCGCAAGAGGCCAGCGCGGACGATCGCCGTCAAATGTTTGCGGATTGGTTGACCAAGACCGACAACAATTACTTTGCCCGCATCGGTGCTAATCGAATTTGGAGTCAATTGTTTGCCCGAGGAATTGTCGACCCCGTCGATGATTTCCGCGATTCCAATCCTGGCACCAATGAACCGTTGCTTGACGCCTTGGCTGCTGAGTTTCGCAAAGCGAATTACTCGACGAAGCATTTGCTCAGAATCATTCTCAATAGCAACACTTACCAGTCCATCTCCATGCCTTCGAATGGCCAAAAAGATGATGAGTATTACTTCTCGCATCAAAGGCCGCGATTCCTGGATGCGGAGCAATTACTGGATGCGGTAAATCATGTAACGGGAATCTCTCAGCGATTTGGCGGCTTGCCGGTCAGCACGCGAGCCACTCAGCTGCCCGCCCCCGATTTGGTAAAGGTTGATTTCTTAAAAGTCTTTGGCCAACCAGAACGCAGCACAGTCTGCGCATGCGAACGCAGCAGTGACTCGAATTTAGCCATGGCGATCGAGCTATTCAACGGTCCGGTAATTTACGAACGATTAAAGGACCCGAACAATAGGTTCCGCAAGCTGCTCGCCGCCGGGCAAAGTCCCGAAGCGGTGATGGATGATTTGTATTTGGCTGCTCTAGCGCGACTACCTAACGCAGAAGAGCGAGCCGCTGCAACGCAGCATTTGGCTAAGAATCCTGATATAGCCACGTCATTCGAAGATCTCTGTTGGGCGTTGCTCAACTCCGATGAATTTTTGTTCCAGCACTAGACCAATCGGAGAGATAAGAATGAAGAACCGAATACGAGCCAACAGCAAAATTTGTTCTTGCCTATCGCTAGGACTATGTCTCGCAACAACCATGTTTTCCAGCGTGAATGCGCAGGCTCAGGACTCAGCACCCGCCGTAGGCTTTCGAGCGCAAGTCGCTCCGATCCTTATCGAGAAGTGTGTCGCTTGTCATAGCGCTAAAAAAGCGGAGGGTGGATATCGGCTAGATACCTACGAAGAGTTGTTAAAGCCGGGTGATTCTGGCGATAATCCGATCGTGGGAAAGGATTCTGTCAATAGCCTTCTGTTGCACCGAGTGAAAGATGAAAATGCGGAAACCAGAATGCCACCCGAACAGGCTCCTTTGACGGAGGCCGACATCAAAACGCTTGCGACATGGATCGACTTCGGGGCGGCATTCGATGGCGAGGATCCTAAACAGCTACTAATTTTGCAGACACCGGCACTAACCTATGCAGCACCTCCGGCGTCGTATCCAGCCATCCCACTTTATGCAACAGCAGTAACCAAAGATGGCAATTTCTTGTTAACAGGTGGTTATCACGAGATTCTCATTTGGAATCTGCAACAAAAAATGCTCGATGGCAGGATTTCCAATATTGGGCAACGGGTTTTCGCCATCGCAATAAACGACCAAGGAGATAAGATTGCGGTTGCTTGTGGAGAACCAGGTCGTATTGGAGAGGTTCGAATTGTGGATCTCGCCACCAAACAAGTTTCCGCCGTGGTAACCCGTTCGATCGATGTCGCATTGGATGTCGCTTTTCGCCCAGGGACCAATGAGCTAGCTGTCGGATTTGCCGACAACAGCATTCGCTTAGTCAACATTGACTCCAACACCGTAACCAAGACCTACACCAGTCATGCGGACTGGGTAACGGCGATTGCCTTTAGTCCTGATGGCAAACGGCTTGCATCAGGTAGCCGCGATAAATCGGTTAAGGTTCTGGATCTTGAGTCCGGTGAAATGATCCTCAATTACTCTGGCCATTCGGCTCCCGTTCGAGGAGTTGTTTTTTCCGCTGATGGATCGCAAGTCTTTTCGGTTGCCGATGACAAACGACTGCACCGATGGAATGTTGCGGATGGTGGGCGTGCGGCAGATGTACCCTTGTCAGGGCACGGGGCTCGCATCGTTCGACAGGGAGGCCATTTGTATATTCCCACTTCGGCGGGGCAGATTCACAAGCTGGATGTAAGTAACAATCAAATCGTTAGTACGTTTAGCGGACATAAGGATTGGGTCCATGCAGCCGCTGTAACTCCGGCGGATGTTGTCGTTTCTGTATCTCACGACGCCGAGATAAAAGTTTGGGGGCAGGACGGGTCCATGCAAGCCAGTTGGATGGGAGTCCCGCAATAGCATTCCAGGCTGATTCGTTGCAGACTGCGAAAGCGTGGGGGTGGCTTTCCAGCGGGCATCCCTAGTTTTCTTCCCACGAACAGTGGAAAACTCTTGGCGGTTCGGTGATTGACGACTTGGTACCTTTCAAGCGATGATGTTGGGCACGATAGGAATCGCATCTTCTGGGGCGGATACCTTCGTAATCGTATCGAAAAGCCATCTTGCAAGCGGAGCACCGGAAACTTTGTCGAAAACAAAACCCAAGTTCTACGTCGTATGGGTGGGGCGAACGCCGGGAATCTATCATGATTGGACCGCGTGTCAGAACCAGATTAGCGGTTTTTCTGGGGCCCGGTATAAGTCCTTTGACACTTTGGCCAAAGCGAAAATTGCTTGGAATGAATCACACGAAGCCCACTGGGGAACGGGGGACAGCAAAGCCAAAAAATCCGCCACGCCGGATGTGGCTGAGGACGAGCTCATGGGGCTCGGAGTCGACATGACCGCATGGTGTGTCGACGCCGCGTGCAAGGGGAACCCTGGCGAGCTAGAGTATCAAGGAATCGATTTGGCGACGGGCACCAACATGTTTCACATGGGGCCTTATCCAGAAGGGACGGTCAACATTGGCGAATTCTTGGCGATTGTTCACGCGTTAGCGTTACTACACGAGAAAGAGCCCAACACCGCGATCTATTCCGATTCGCGTATCGGGATATCGTGGGTCAAACAAGGCAAATGCAAAACAGAACTTGTGTTGAATGAGAATAATCGAAGACTCTTCGAATTGGTGCGACGAGCCGAAAAGTGGCTAGCCAGTCACAAATGGACCAATCCGATTCTCAAGTGGGAAACGAAAACGTGGGGAGAGAACCCTGCTGATTTCGGACGCAAATAGCGTTAGCCAAAGAGTCCTAGAATCAAACGTTGCTATAAAGGCTTCTGAGGGTGCTAAACGACCTCGAAGAGTTCTTCGGTATTGAGTCGTGCTTGTGGGAGGCATCGAGGAGATGCGGCACACGGAGACGCCACAATTTCAATACTGCGATAGGATTGGCGATCGCTATCAGACATGACATGGATTCGCTTTTTATTGATGTCGACTACCCAATACTCCAGCACACCAGCCGTAGCATAGATATCAGCTTTCTCGCGGAGATCATCCAGCAAACTGCTATCGGCAACCTCGATTAACAATAATACATCTGCGGCGGTTGGTTTCGTTTTGCCATACCGTTTCGGCTTAAGCCAAAGAATGTCAGGTTCAGGTCGATGGTCATCACAGACGAAACCGCATTGCACTCGAACATTAGCGAATCCATCATCTGTCATTTTCGTGGACCAACGAGTTAAATAGTCGATTAAATCGTCGTGAAGCGGCCCTGCAGGATTCATGAACCTGATTTCCCCATGAATGAGTTCTACTTTTTTGGACTGGACGCAATCAAAGGCGCCTTTAAGAACCATCGCATCAAACTCGGCTCCGGATAACTTAGCTGTCGTACTCATGAGACTTACAATCTGCAAAACGTCTAAAACGAGCTAGTACACTCGACACACACTACAGTTTATAGTTCGTTGGTTTGGCTGTCCAATTGTTCCCACAACTCGGACGATTTACGGGCGAGTGTGCCAAAAAACAGATTTTTTCGCTCAAATTCTGGCTCGCAACTGAAATAAAATCGCGAAGTCGGTGACTTCTCGTTAGCAGAACCCTGCAACGCTCGGAATTGCGAACCTCTTCTCCTCCATCATGCACCCAGCCATACTCCAAGAGCTATTTGCCGACCTCAGCAATGCCTTGGTGCTGTACGCCCGTGGCTGGTGCAAAAACCCAGAGGATGCCGTCCAAGAGGCCTTTATCGATCTTGCAAACTGCAACCCAGAGCCGAGCTCCCCCAAGGCTTGGCTCTACACCACAACAGCTCCCCCAAGGCTTGGCTCTACACCACAACCCGTCGCAAAGCACAAAACATCGCTCGCGCGGAATCCCGTCGTCGCAACCATCTGGAGCAAATGATTCAGGAGAACGCTGTCGAGCGTGCCGGCGAATATTGGTCGGAACCAAACACGGTCAGTGGAGTCGCAGCCTCAGACGTTCTTGAGGGCCTCGACTCGCTAAACCCGGACCAACGCGAAATGATTATTGCCAAAGTTTGGGGAGAACTCACGTTCGAAGAACTTGCTGAACTTATGAATTGCTCACCCGCGTCTGCTTATAGACGATACATCGCCGCTCTGACAGACCTCAAACACTCGGTGCTTGCAGGTAGCGAATCCAAAAACAATGTAGCCAAACTGGAAACTCGACCATGAACGAAAAAAACTATCGCATGGATGAAGAGCTAAGCCGATTCGAACAGGATCTCAAGTCCCTGACTCCCAAGCATTGCTCTGCGGCTGCTTCAGTCCCCACGATGCCAGCTTTTCACGACAACAGACTCACCTCCCAGATTGATACTAGTGTCGTCATGGACCATCAGTCGTCTAGTTTGCCTTTTACAAATCGCAGATGGCTCAAAACGGTGGCGGTCTCTTGGGCGACCGGGCTCGCTGCTGGATTATTGGTTTCAGCGATTTGGACCAA
>JALOQS010000171.1 GCA_025459355.1 Pirellula sp. | reverse complement strand
GTGGGCCGAAAATGGCAAGAGAAAGATTTCTTGCCCATGGAAGATATCACACTAGAGCTTGTGGAAAGTACAAACGTAAAGGGCACGATACAAGTAAAGGGTTACTCGAAGATCAGCACAGGTGAACGATTGCCACTTGTCATTCGCTATACTTTATGGAAAGGATCGCGGGCACTCGAAGTCGAGCTAGAGGGTGGGAAGTCGGGCACCGCGTATCCCGTTTGGCGGACCGCTTGGCATAACGATTCAGCGACCCTCAATGTTTGGCAGCAAGGTGTAAAAGGAAAATTCATGCCCACGTTGCAGTCGCTTCCAGATGTGGTGGAGATCGATGACATTGAGCACAAGATTTATGTTGCGACGGCTGGCGTACCCGTTCACAGCCGGTTCGAAGCTCGGTACCTCGTTACCGATTGTTCGCCCCCCAACGGAGGGGGCAAGCTAGCAATTGGGGTCGATTGGCCCAAGCCGCTGGAGACCGTTCAGGACTTTCTGGATGGGCCATGGACAATTCCTGTTCATTTTTCAGAAAAAGTGGCGGATCAGGGGGCTTGGCTGGCACAATCTAGTCAGGCGAACGTTCAAATTGGTTGGGGGGAATGGTTGAATGAAGAAACTTCGACGGTTGCACCTGACGAAAGATGGCCCGATGCGATCATCTGGCTTCACGAAACACAGGGTAAACGCACCCAAAGTAAGCTAAGCTTCTTTCGAAACGTCGAGAAAGCTTGGCGAGTGGATGGAAGAGGAAAAGAATATACCGAGCTGGAAACGGACAAAGGGGCCACAAGCATTTCGGTGCGGCCGTTTGAGTATTGTCGCGTGGCTTTACGGTGGAGTAGTTCATAGTGGCATCAGGAAGTGAATCGAAAGACTTAACCAACAAGACGATAGCGGGATTTCGAGTTCTGCATCGGCTTGGGGTTGGCGGCATGTCGGAGGTGTATCTCGCCTTCCAAGAATCGCTTCATCGACACATCGCGTTAAAAGTCTTGCGCTCTGACTTTGTAGGCTCGGCCGATCACGAAAAAAGATTCCTGCAGGAAGCACGCGCTGTGGCTTCATTGTTGCATCCCAATATTGTCCAGGTGTATGACGTCGGTCGTTTTGAATCGACTCACTACATCGCCCAGGAGTATGTGCCGGGTAGCAATCTGCACTCCTACATTGAGCGCAAGGGAGCGTTGCCTCTCGCAGAGTCGTTGTCCATCTTGTGGCAAGCTACCAATGGGCTTCGCAAGGCGGGTTCGATTGGATTGGTTCATCGCGACATCAAGCCCGATAATTTGCTTTTGACTCCTGATGGCGAAGTCAAAATCGCAGACTTTGGATTAGCACGTAGCGGCAGTGGTTCGCAAAATCTAACAGCCGTTGGGGTGGCATTAGGCACACCGCTTTACATGAGTCCTGAACAAATTCAGGGACTAAAGGTCGATGCCCGAAGCGACTTGTATTCGTTAGGGGCCACGGCTTATCACATGCTCGCTGGTCGGCCTCCTTTTTCGGGAGATACGGCTCTCGCACTGGCTATGCAACATGTACAGGCTGCTCCGAAGTCGCTAAAAGAGCTGCGGCCTGATCTGCCGGACGGACTTGTAGAGATCATTCATCGACTGTTAGCGAAGTCCCCTGATGATCGATACAGTTCAGCATTGGAGCTTTCGAATGCGCTTCGCGTTGTTTTAGATGAGGTGTTAGGTGACACGGTCGATCGGATGATTCCATTTTCCGGGATGGTCATCGAACATAAGAAGATTGGCAATTCGGCAATCACTCAAGAAATCGAGCGATTAACAAAGCACAGATATCGAGTAGTTAAGTCAGTTACCTCTGCTTCAAAGTGGATCGTGGCAGCTGCGATCATGTTGGGTTTGGGCGGCCTATCGTTCTGGTTAGTGCTCGATGCATTAAGGATTGACTACCGGACCCCTCTGCTCGCATCAGCCAGTGTTGCCAAGCAAAACAGCATTGAACGCCAGTTTGCTCTCGCGTTGATCAAAAACGATCTCAAGCACTTTTATGCAGTCAGCGAGTACTTTCCTCCCAACGATCCGGTGAGTCGAAACTACAAACTCAAAGCCGACTTGCAAATCGCAAGAAAAGGAATCGAGGGAGAAAAATTCGATCTTGCCGTGCAGTCACTAAAAAAAGTCCTAGAGTCAGGGTACCCCAACACGGACATCGTATTGCTGACCATTGCCAATATCGAGCTCGGCTGGGTTTTGAACAAAATGCAACAGCCAGAAAGTCTCCGGTACTTCGAGAGAGCGAAGTACGAACTTAATGCAATGGACCCAGGACGGAGGGAGCTGATTTTGAACGCCCTTCCCAACAGTGTTAAGCTGGAATGGGAACAATTCGAGCTGACGTCTAGCATCGATCGCTCCGCATCGTAAGTCCTTTCGCAAAAAGGCTTTCGGGCTTTTTTCTTGCCTCCGAATTCGCCCGGTTTCTAGCTGTGGCAATGCTTTCTTAACGCATTCTTAACCAAATCTGAGCGCAACATAAACAAAAAATTAAATCCCAATTCTATAACTCTTCACCTGGCCTGTATTGGAAATTGTCATTAACGAATCGTTCCTATTTTGAGGTGTTGAGTGAAACGTTCAAACAAAGTTGCGAGCCGCGGATTCACGCTGGTTGAACTGCTTGTTGTGATTGCGATTATCGGGATTCTGGTTGGGTTGTTGCTACCTGCTGTGCAAGCAGCACGGGAAGCTGCTCGCCGCATGAGCTGCAGCAACAATTGCAAGCAACTCGGTCTGGCACTCCACAATTACGAGTCTGCATTCCGCCGATTGCCACCGAGCCGGATCAACATCTCTGCACCAGTTGTGTTCCAGGTTTCCTGGCCGCAAATGATTCTTCCCATGATCGAACAAGGTAACTTGTTCAACAACTACAACGGCAACTTGAGCTGGTTCAACGTGATCAATGATCCAGTGACTACTCAAAGAATCCCGTTGATGCTATGCCCTTCCGCACCAGCAGAAAGAAACGTTCCAACTGCCGCTTTGTACACAGCCATGAGCGGACGAACCGATACTCCTATTTGGGGTTACTCCGATTACGGCTCGATCAATGCTGTTCGAAATGCCGCGTTCGTATCAGCTGGAATGCCAAGTATCAATATGCGAGAAGTTAACGGCGCTCTGGGTCGTGGACCCGATGGAGTCCGAGTTGCTCAAATTACCGATGGCTTGTCGAACACAATTTGCATCGGCGAAATCGCAGGTCGACCAAGTATATTCATTTCCGGTCGTCGGGCAATCAACCCTCGACCAGGCATTGCAAACGGGACTCAATTCGTCGCTGACGGATGGGGATGGGCTGACATCAATGCTGGCTTCAGCGTTGATGGTGCCGACAGACTTGGACAACAGAACAACACCACGAGCGCCGGAGCAACGACCATCGTTGGTAACTGCCTCGTCAATTGCACGAACGACTCAGAAGTTTACGCGTTCCATACCGGTGGTGCTCAGTTCGTCTTCTGCGATGGCTCCGTTCAATTCATCTCGTCTACTGTTGACGGTCGCACTCTGATCGCATTGATGACCCGTGACAACGGCGACATCCCTGGCCAGTACTAAGACATGATGAGTCTCATGGGTTGAATCCATGAGTTCCAATTTGAACAGCCCTCCTGTAAACAGGGGGGCTATTTTTTTAATCCTTGGTTTACATCTCAGTTATTCCGACCGACTATGAAAAAATCGATAGCAGCCCTTTTTTCGACCGCACTTTTATTCGCGAACATACAAACCACAGACGCTCAAGTGGAGTTTCTTGGGTCTATTCGAATCCCTGGAACCACTACGGATCTAAGCGGACTGACCGGTGAGCTCGAAGGTGGCGTGCCGGTCAATCAACTGGGAGGCTTCTCCGCGATCGAGTACTCGGGCCAAGATGACATTTACTTTGTTCTCCCAGATCGAGGTGCGGGCGACGGTGCCGTTTCCTATCCATGTCGAGTCCATAAAGTCAAGCTGACTATAGATTCTCGTAGTGGACACATCGACTTTGAGCAAGTCGGAACGATCCTGCTAAAGAACAAAGCGGGAGAGTCGCTCATCGGCAGCGAGGCGCGTATGCTCGAGTGGGACGGCGACGGACGTTGCCCAAGCTACGATCCCGAAGGCATTCGCATCACTGCTGACGGGCATATGCTCATCACGGACGAATATGGACCTTTTGCGGACCTCTTTGATTCCAACGGTTCGCTGGTTCGCGAACTGGCGATGCCCGAGAAAATTTCGTTAGGCACAAGACGCAAGCCACAATTCTCCAGCGGTACCTTTACGAATCGCGGCATGGAAGGGGTTTCTTTGATACCCGGCGGCGATCGATTCTTGATTGCCATGCAAGGGCCATTGATCCAAGACGGACGGGTCGAAGCGAACAAGTGCTTGGGACTTAAGACCCGATGGATTCTGGGCGAATTGAGTTCGAATCGAACACGTGAAATCGTCTATCCTCTGACGGATGAATCGACTGGAGTTAGCGAAGTGCTCGCCATTGACTCGAGTCGCTATCTTGTGCTGGAACGAGACTCCAACGTTGGTGCGGCCGCACTAATCAAGAAGATATACTTGGCCGATCTAACGGGAGTCACAGACGTATCGAATGTAGAGTCATTGCTCACCCCAGGTTCATCGATCCATAAAGAAGTGCAAAAAAAGGAGTTCATCGATTTATTAACTCCCGAATATGGCCTCAATGGCGAAACCGTATCGGGCAAACCAGAGGGGTTGGCATGGGGACCGAAATTGCCAGACGGACGACGGCTGCTAATCGTGTGCTACGATAACGATTTCGTACCCACGACCGATTCTATCATCGCCGCATTCGCCATCGACTCAAACGATTAACGCGAACAGTCGGTGCAACCATTTGAAGACCAGTGAGATGGGCAGCCAGTCTCACTGCTGACACTGCTGACACTGCTGACACTACGGCAGTCGATCTCATTTGCGAGGTAGTGCGATCCAAAGTCTTGGCGCCCCACAACGGCGGGAGTTCTCTGGCAAATCCTGGGTAGTTTGCTCGCAATTGCAGAGTAATCAGCCTTTTTGGATTGGGTGCCCGCCTTTTTCTTCCCAGATCTGGGCCTACAGATCTGGGCCTAATTGACGAAGATGCAATCCGGTTCGGGCTAAGTTTGCTACTTTACGTCTGTTTCTGTACCCCGAGGGGCAAAATTGCACTAGGCAACGCACCGCAAAGGCCTGAAAATCCTGGACTTATCGTCATCAACCCCCAACGGTCGCACCCGCCGACCAATGAGATTTAGACAGTGGATAATCGAAGATTCTTTACCTTCCTACTCCTGGGCATTTCCATATTCCTGCTGATGAACAGCATGAGTCGCCAGAAAGAGCTCAGCCAAAAGGAAGCAGAAAAACGCCAACTCGAACTCGATGCGGCCAAAAAAGAACGAACAAAACAGCTTGAGGACAAGCTCGCTCAAGCCAAAGCGGATCCTTCCTACCAATTTCCCGATGAAGCCCCTCGCGAGCATTTCATCCTCGGTAGCATGTCGGCCGAAGATGGCTATTCCCTGCTGGTTTTTCTCGACAACCAAGGTGCTGGGATCGAGCGTGTGGAAATCGTCGACCGGGACGAAAAAGGAAAGTTCTTATATCGCTCGCTTCAAACCAAAGAGATTCGCGGCTACCCCGGCTATCTTGGTCTAGAGCCCAAAGAACTCATCATTCGCACGGTGCCAAAGGGAAGTCCAGCGGCCGAAGCCAAGTGCGTTGAAGATGCCGCTCTCGTTGGCCTTAATGTCAACGATGAAATCATCGGTTGGACTGGACTCGAGGGTGATGTCTCGCGTCGCAAGTGGGATGATTGGTCCGACACATGGCGAGTCAATCAAGAAATCGAAGTCAAAATCAATCGCGATGCCAAGCCACTAACATTCAAACTTGCACTAGGCGAAATGCCGTTGGATCTCGTTCGTGCGAAAGATGATTTTCGTTTGGAACAAGTGCCCGGCAATGATCCGTACCTGTCCTGCTTGACGACGTTAGCTGCCGTGGGCGATCGATCGATTGAAGAGGGGGATCAATCGATCCTGGGACTGGAACCAACTCTCAATGGTACTTGGACAGGTCGATACGTCGAGTATGACGGTGGCATGGCTGTTGAGTTCACAAAGCCCCTCAGCGCATACTTGAAGCTGGCAGGGATCGAAGGTGATCTGGAACTCGTTAAGCAATATCGCCTCAAGAAGCCGACCAATACTCAAAACTTGTCCGATGTCGACGCTTGGCAATATCACGTTGAGCTGGTTACGACGGTCCGTAACCGAGGGGCCAACGATGTCAAGATCGCGTTGCGGCAAGACGGTATCAACGGCGTGTCGCTCGAAGGTTGGTGGTATCCCACGAAGATATCTCCTTTCTTTTTCAGCATTGCCGGAGCGCGAGACGTCGTTATCAACGATGCGGCCAATGTGCAGTCATTATTCACGAATCGTATCATCGTCGATCACGCGGTTAGGCAACCGACGATGCCGGACACCGTGTTGTTCGGTTCTGCTCACTCGGAAACCGCTCGGACATTGAAATACATAGGCATTGATGCGCAATCGTTTACCGCAGCACTGTTACCAAGTCCGCAAACGCCGGACGCGATGAAGCTACTTAGTCGAGGTAATGCGCGAGTTTTGAATTCGGCCTATTCCGATGTGAACAAGCTCCCGTATTCGAAGCATCAAGCAGCCAACATTGGTTTCTGGATCGAAAGTGAGCCAATCACGCTTGCGGCGAATTCGGAAAAGACATGGGCCTTTAATGTGTTCACGGGGCCTAAAGATCCCGAGCTATTAGCTGCTTATCAGATGGATCAAGTCCTCTACTACGGATGGGACATATTTGGATTTTTTGCCAAGCGATTGGGTTGGGTGTTGCATGGCTTTTATGCCATCGTAGGGAACTTTGGATTAGCGATTGTGCTGCTCACGGTGTTAGTGCGATCGTTGATGTTCCCCGTCAGTCGCAAGATGGCCATCAACTCGCAACGCATGCAATCCCTGCAGCCTCATACAGCCAAATTAAAAGAGGCCTTCAAGGAAGATCCTCGCAAAATGATGACCGCGCAGCAGATGCTGTTCAAAAAAGCAGGCATCAATCAGTTTGCCGGTTGCTTGCCAGCGCTCATCCAGTTGCCGATCATCATTGGATTGTATCGTTGCGTTTCCGTGGATATCAAACTACGTCAGCAGCCACTGATTCCCGGTTGGGAGTGGTGTTCGAACTTGGCTGGTCCCGACATGCTTATTGAATGGCATTCGTGGGCATGGGACATCATCGCTGGTCGAGGAACCGGTTACTTTGGACCGTACTTCAACATTCTGCCAATCATAACCGTCGTGCTCTTTATCGTTCAGCAAAAGGTGCTCATGCCCAAAGCGGCCGACGAGCAGACTGCGATTGCCCAAAAGATGATGATGTTCATGACCGTTATGATGGGAGTGTTCTTCTTTAGGGTGCCATCCGGTTTGTGCATTTACTTCATCACCTCGTCGACTTGGTCGTTGGTGGAGCGGGCGTTGATCAAACGATTTACCCCCAAGGGAGCAACCGTCGAGTTACCGGAGAACATTTCGGCCGACATCATTTCGACGGTCAATAAAATGGGTACCGGTGCCGCAACGCAGCGATCCGCACCCGCCAGCGACAAACCTCGCGAAAAAATGACCAAGCCACCCGAAACGCTAGCCGAAATGTTTCCCAAGTGGTTTGGAAAGAAAGATCAAGCTGCTTCCGGCGGTTCGACCGATCGAGATTCTGGTCGAGGCGGCAATTCGCCCGGGAAGCGGACCAAGCCTGGCGATCGAAAACCACGGCCCAACAAACCCAAGTAGCCCCTCGTGCTGCAAAGATCCCCTCGTTCTGCAAAGATCTCAGTGATTTATTCTCCCCTGAGGCGTAATTTGTGGTGGATGAGGCAAACGTTGAACGCAATGCCGTTGCGAGACCGATCTTAACGCATGGAAAAGGCCAATTGTGTCAGCTCGTCGGGGCTTCCAGGAGTCGAAGCTCGACTGTATAAAACGTGGTTCGTTGAGGATGGAACGCGGCTTTTTTCGGCTTAAAGCTCTATCCAAACGATAGACGGGCGAGCGGCTCGTCCATGATTGTAGAGAGACTCTTCAGAACTTCCGGGGATCCCAAAGGCTTGTCACATGACGGAATCGAACCATCCCAACGACGTGTTTGACATCGAGCGAATCCGCAAATTGA
>JALOQS010000443.1 GCA_025459355.1 Pirellula sp. | reverse complement strand
AGCCTATCAACAAGAGTCTCGTATCACACCTGATTTATTAGAGCGAGATCCTGAGAATCGTTATCTCGCACGAGGGCCGCGTCATCGATTGTCAGCAGAAACGATTCGAGATAACGCACTTCGAATCAGTGGGTTGCTCCAACCGCGAGTTGGGGGCCCGAGTGTTAAGCCTTATCAACCAGCAGGGCTTTGGGAAGATGTCACCGTAGAGCGTCGTGGCAAATATGTAGCCGACGTCGGTGAGGGGCTCTACCGGAGAAGCATGTATACGTTCTGGAAACGCACTTGCCCGCCCCCATCGATGATGAGCTTTGATGCTCCTAACCGAGAAGTCTGTTTAGCGAGACGGGCTCGAACCAATACACCATTGCAATCGCTGGTGCTCCTTAATGACCCGACGTACGTCGAGTGTGCTCGACTCCTGGCCCAATCCATGATTCGCGAGGGTGGCTCGGAAATCGCTGCTCGGATCGATGCTGGTATGCTTCGGAGCGTTTCTCGGAAAGCAAGCGATGCCGAGCAAAAGATCTTGCAGAACATTCTCGACGGCGCTCGGCAGCGTTTTAGCGGCGATCCCTCAAAAGCTCAGAGCTTCAACGCAACCGGCGCGACGCCACCCGACAGTTCTCTCGATGCTGTCGAATTAGCAGCGTGGACTGTTGTTGCCAGCACATTGCTCAACCTGGATGAAACCATCTCCAAGAGATAAGCCAATCATGCAATCTATCCTAGAACAAATCGCTCGCCACCAAAGACGACACTTTCTGCGTAGCTCGATCGTAGGGTCCGCCGCGTTAGCCGCGTTGCAACTGCCCGGAATGACTCATTCGCTGCCGGGAAAAGAATCCGAATCGACCAAGGCGCCCCATTTCCCGGCCAAGGCCAAGCGAGTCATTTACCTGTTCCAATCAGGCGGCCCCTCTCAGTTCGAGATGATGGACTACAAGCCCAAGCTGCAAGAGCTACACGGAACTGAGCTTCCCGACAGCATTCGCCAAGGTCAACGCTTGACCGGCATGACATCTGGGCAAAAGAGCTTTCCAGTCGTTGCGCCGAAGTTCAAATTCTCCCAGCATGGGTCGCAAGGTGTTTGGCTAAGTGAGCTGTTGCCGCATACCGGTAAAATCGTGGACGATCTTTGCATAGTGCGTTCGATGCACACCGAGGCCATCAATCATGACCCGGCGATAACGTTCATGCAGACTGGTTCGCAACAACCCGGTCGTCCGTCGATGGGTTCGTGGCTAAGTTACGGGCTTGGCAGCGAAGCAGAGGATTTACCCGCATTTGTGGTGATGATTTCTCATGGTACTGGTAGCGATGCCAATCAAGGTTTGTTGGATCGATTATGGGGCAGTGGTTTTCTTCCCTCGAGTCATCAAGGGGTCAAGTTCAGGAGCGGCTCGGAACCGGTTCTTTATCTGAACGATCCCAAGGGATTGGATCGGGATTTACGACGAACGATGCTCGATGGGTTAGCGCAGCTCAATGAGTTGCAACAAGCTCGTGACGGCGATCCGGAAATTGCAACACGGATCGAGCAATACGAAATGGCGTTTCGCATGCAAGCGTCCGTGCCCAGTTTGACTGACTTAAGTGATGAATCCGAGTCAACGATGGAGTTGTATGGCCCCAATGTAAAGACTCCTGGAAGCTTTGCCGCCAATTGTTTAATGGCTAGAAGAATGGTGGAGCGAGGAGTTCGATTTGTGCAGTTGTATCATCGCGGCTGGGACAATCACGGGAACTTGCCCTCGAACATTCCGAAGCAATGCAAAGACATCGACCAAGCCCAAGCGGCATTGATCACGGATCTCAAGCAACGCGGTTTGCTAGAAGATACGCTAGTGATTTGGGGCGGAGAGTTTGGTCGAACGGTTTACAGCCAAGGTTCGTTGCAAGACGACTACGGCCGAGACCATCATGGTCGTTGTTTCAGCATGTGGATGGCTGGAGGTGGAATGAAACCGGGTACAGTCGTCGGCGAGACCGACGATTACGGGTACAACATCGTATCGGATCCGATTGACTTGCACGCCACGTTGCTGCATTGTTTAGGTTTCGATCATGAACGATTGACCTATCGCTATCAAGGTCGAGATTTTCGATTAACCGACGTTCATGGCAGGGTTATGCAGAATCTGCTGGCGAGTTAGTGGGTAAACGCTCGCAGGGCGAGCGTGTCTGATGCGGGGGGGGACCGGATTGACCTTATTGACCTTATTGACCGGATTGACCGGATTGACATTGTTGACATTGTTGACATTGTTGACATTGTTGACATTGTTGACATTGTTGACATTGTTGACTTTGTTGACTTTGTTGACTTTGTGAGTGGCATCCAATACAGTCAATGAGGTCAGCGCGGTCAATAAGGTCCACCCCGTTCCCATCATCTCAACTCCCGACGAGGCATCGTAATGCCAGAACTTTTTGACAAACGTGGTGGGTTCCGAAAGCTCCATACCTTTACGCTCGCGACGATCGTTCAACTCGAAACGCTTCGCTTCTGTCGCCGCTTTTTCACCCATGACCATCGCGAAGCCGCGACCAAATTCTACGATCCCAAAGGTCGCCAATACGATCAGATGATTCAGGCCGCTCGCAGTGGTCGACAAAACATCATCGAAGGCTCGGAACGCTCCGCGACCTCCAAAGATACCGAAATGAAACTCACCGATGTTGCACGCGCCAGCTTGAGCGAACTGCGCGGCGATTATGAAATCTGGATCCTCGACCGTGGTGAGTTTCCATGGTCAGTTCACTCACCACAAGCCAAAGCCATCAACGCTATCTCGCTCGATCCAGCTCCTTTTACCGATGACATGGTCCATCAATCCGCACTGCATGCCCGAGAGCAGCGAAACAAATACGCCCATTGGTTAGACTCCGATGATGCACTGATCGTCGCCAACGCGATGCTCATCATTATCGGCCGCGCACTCAATATGCTCAAAAGCCAAATCGAATCTCAAGGCACCGCCTTTCAAGAAACCGGCGGCTTCACCGAACGACTGACAACGGTACGCATCGAAGCACGGGAAAAGAACAAGGACCCGTCGCCCGAATGCCCATTGTGCCATAAACCAATGCGCAAACGGACTTCTGCCAAAGGCGAGTTCTGGGGCTGCTCGGGTTATCCCGACTGCAAAGGGACTCGGCCTCGATCTGTAAGCCCGACGTTGCCTACCAATTCCTGTGAACAACCTGGGTAACTTCCACGAACGTCAATAAGGTCAATACCGTCAATCCGGCCAATCCGTGCGGATCGGGAAGTGCGCCTTTTGAACTGAAGAATCGGTACTTGCATGCAGATATGGTCGATTTGCACGCCCCGATATCTGCGTCTTTGCGTCAAATGGGGAATGATGTTGGAGTCTGCCGGCAATAATAGTGAGCTGTATGTGATATTCTCATGTAAAACGCAAAGGCCTCGTTGCCTCGGCCACTACACCTTTTCGCTACCGCTTAGCGAGTTGGTATCTCGTTTACTGTGTAAAACGCGTTGCGATGCAATAACTCTTCCTTGTCGCGCGAGCGTATTTTGATGAGGTCGAGTTCATAAACGAAACCGGGCTTTAACTTGTCGACAGTAAGTTTAGCTGACATGCCGTCATCAGTTAAATCCACCGAAGTAACGGCTGGTTGATAGCGCTCTATCTCCGGTCCACCGTAACCAGCATGATAGGGATAGGTGAATCCAGATACGGCATAGCAACTCGCCTCTTGACCAGTCGTGGCTTCAACAGGCTTGGTAAAAGTAATCTTAAACCCGTCGGGCTCAATCGTTACTTGCTGGATCTCAAACGGCATCTTGCCACTCCACTCGAGCCGCTCAAGAGCGAATGGCTTTATGCCTCGTACCGGCCAACCTCGGTTAGTACCGCCGCAAAGCAGGTT
This sequence comes from Pirellula sp., assembly GCA_025459355.1. GTDB lineage: Bacteria > Planctomycetota > Planctomycetia > Pirellulales > Pirellulaceae > JBKCUI01. The sequence continues at coordinate 54 of JALOQS010000443.1, read as the reverse complement.
GCCGTTTGCTGTAAACTCGACATTGAGAATACCCGTCGATAGTCCTTCGCGGAA
>JALOQS010000170.1 GCA_025459355.1 Pirellula sp. | reverse complement strand
CTCAACGGGCGCAAGCACTATCCGCTCTGGGATGTGAACGGAAAAACCAACACGGCAGAAAATCCCATTTGGTGGCAGTATCTACCTCTCGACGAACGAGGTGTGTTGGTGCTCGACGCTGACTCAGCCGTGCGTACTGCATTGCTTCACAGCGTTCCTTTCCAAACTCAAGCCGAAACGTTATTCCTCTCTGCGCTGGACGTTAGCACAGAACGTTTCTTTCTCGGCAATCAACTCTTCGCAGGCTTTAGCTCGTCCTACACCGCCGATGGACGTTTGCGACGCGGAGGTGGCGGAGAGAGTCGATCCGTCGTTTCTACGGGAGCGTTCTCGCGAGGTGCCCGCGGCATCGCATTTGAGAGACAATTTACAACTGGTGCAGAACTCATCGTTGGGATCGCCAACTCTCTGACCTGGGACTTGGCCGGCAGCAACACGCAATCCGCATCGACCATTGTCGACTTCAACTTGCTCGTCCCATTGCTGCGAGGTGGTGGACGCGATCTCGTAATGGAAAGATTAACGCTCGCGGAACGAGTCCTTCTCTACAACATTCGCGCTTTCGAACGATATCGAACAGGTTTCTTTCTCAACGTAACGATCGGTCGACAAAACGAGCAAGGTATCTCGCGCCGAGGTGGTTTGTTTGGTGGTGCGGGCCTCCAAGGCTTTACGGGACTCGGGGGTGGATTCGGAACCGTTGGACAGGTCGGCGGCGGTGGTGGTGGCGCGGGCTTCGGTGGCGGTGGAGCCGTGCCGAACGTCGGTGGATTTTTGGGACTGATTCAGGCACAGCTTCAAATTCGCAACGCAGAGGAAAATGTTGCGAGACTGCGCGATAACTTGGCCCGATTCGAAGACGCGCTCCGAGAACGGATGCTCACGATTCCTGACTCGCAAGTCGATATCCCAACCCAACAGCTGCAGGTCGCCCAAGCGAGACAGGCATTGATCTCGTCGCAAGCAACTCTTCTACAAGCTCGGTTCAACTACGAGCAAACTCTCGATAACTTTAAAGGCACACTCGGGCTTCCTCCTTACGTATGCGTCGAGATTCGCGACCCCATTATGGATCAGTTCAATCTTATCACTCAAGAGCTATTGGACCGACGTAACAGCATCGCCGATGTTCGAGAAGGGATCGGGGCCAGCAATTCAAAACTGCTTGAGCAAAGCCAAATCCGAGATGATCAAGCGACGAGCGGTAAATACAGAACACTCAGCTGGACCGAAGCGACCGTTGCCGAAGCTCAACGAATTGAGACTTATATGTCTCGCCTAGAGAATTTACGGGCGAGAGTGTCCGAAAGGGATATCAACGAGGTCCGCGCTGATATTCAAAAGCTACGAGATTCCGTACCGCAACGCCAGCGGTCGCTCGCTCGACTTCGTGAGATTTATGAAACGGAAAAAGATCTGGTTTGCACGCTGTTGCCCACGGCATCACTGGATATCGCGCTGCTCGACTCCAGTGAACTGGATAGTTTGCCTGATTCGCTGACCGCCGATGTAGACGGTTTGGAAAAGCGTTTCACGGCCATGCAAGAAAAGATTGCCACGATACAATACAATATCCGAAAGATCATTGAAACGGGCAAGATCTCGGACGAGCGAATGCAGTTTGAGCAGCTTCGCGATCAAGCCATCTTGCCAGCCCAAGCGCTCTTGGCCGAACTCGGAGAAGATGTTCTTGCACTGCAAGTTCTCCAAGCCCGAGCGAGGATCGAGACGGTTCAATTGCCAGAGGTTGACCTTAGGCCTGAAGAAGCGATTCAATTGGCCAGCACGTTGCGACTCGACTGGATGAATAACCGTGCGGCGCTGGTCGACTCGTGGCGTTCCATCGAGGTCGTAGCCGACAGTCTCGAGAGCTCGCTCGATGTGGTCTTTAGTGGTGACATTCAAAACGCGAACGACAACCCTCTTTCTCTTCGAGGTAAAGCTGGGCGATTGCGAGCCGGGTTCCAGTGGGACTCCCCTTTGACCCGCATGCAAGAACGCAATCAGTACCGCCAAGTATTGATCGAGTTTCAACAAGCGAAACGGAACTACTATCGTTATGAAGACGCAGTCTACCAAGCGTTGAGGTCCGAACTCAGAAACATTCGCTTCAACACGTTTAACTTTGAGCTTCAAAGATACGCCGTTAGAATCGCAGCACAGCAGATCACGATCAACGAAGACTTGCGACAAATTCGCGAGTCCCTCAGCGTCGCGTCTCCTACTGCGGCCCGGGACAGCGTGGACGCATTGCGAGATCTGCTCAATGCTCAGAATACGTTTCTCGGAGTTTGGGTCTTCTACGAAGCCCAACGCCGTACGCTGGACCAAGATCTCGGGACAATTCGAGTCGACGAGGATAACGTTTGGATCGATCCAGGCCCGATAACTTCGGAGACCCTCGGATTCTTTTCGCAACAGGATTCAGGTGAACCGTTACAACAGATGCCGCTGCTACAACCGATGCAAGAGGTGCAATTGGGGCAGGGCCCTCTATTCCCCTCCGAGGCAACGAATAGCATGGGCGAACCAGATACCGGACGGCCGGTTAGACTCGCTCCCTCGGTCGACATTACCGGGTACTGAAGATTTCGATCCGCAGCCGCGTTCAATTAGCGGATTGCAATCAGCCACTTGCAGGCATGCCAAACGGGGGTGCTGATCTCGCCTAAGATTGACTTAGCAGCGCGCATTCCCCCAGGCCGAATCGCCTGTTTTTTGAGCATGCTGACCAGAAACGGGGCTGAGATCGAAATCTCCGCAAAAAGGCCGAAGCAATTGTCGTTGATTTTCTCTGCGAATTCGAACTGCAAAACCCCATTTCGATTTTTGCCATCTCAGTTTGGCACGAACGTTGCTTTCTACAGCTGTTCAGTGTTAATGCCTGTTTCTCAGGCGGACACCCTCTACCCAACAAGTCCAACACAGGAGAGTCCCGAGTTTACTCTCGACTCTCCTGTTGGATTTTGTTTGCAACGAGGCACTGAACGTGGCATTGAGAGAATGCCCTGAAATCTGTCCGACAACGGCCCAAGTAATTGCATTTGATATTTGCGTCGGCTAGCCGATCGCGAAAGTACCCTCGGCCTGGTCGCAGTATCCGCCTTATTGCACAGGCCGGGGTATCTTTTCTTTCGCATGACGGTGATGATTCGGATTGACGCCGGTTCAAGACAAATGGTGCCCAACGAAAAAGCCACGACGCTTAGTGCATCGTGGCTTGCTGTTTCAAATCGAAATCTATCGAAATCTATCGATACCAGGCGCTACTTCGTAGGAGCGATTTACTTGCGGAAGCGACTCACATCGATTTCGATTTTGCCTAGATCGTTGACACCTTCTTTAAGTTCGAGCGTCGTGACCCCCTTGGCCCATTCCTGTTTTTTGCCACCAACGACGACTTCTTGGATGGATTTGTCTTGGCTTTCGTGCCAAATTCGGAAATCCAAAGGCATGCCTGCCGGGAGCTTGGAAATGGTAAGAACGCCATTTTCGTCGCTGACGCCAGTGTAGGGATGTGACGAAACGAAAACATAAGCTTTCATCCAGGGGTGTACGTTGCACTCAACCGGTGTAGGAGCTCGTTCTTCTAGCTCGGTTTTGATCTCAACGCTTGAATTCGCGGGAATAACCGGATTGACTTCTTTGTTCTCGAAGAAAGCCATCTTCGCGTTGTGGGACACCGTGTCGGAATTTTTGACCTCTAAGGTTTGTCCCGCACGCATGGTAAGAACGTGAGGTACGAAAACGCACTTAACATTGTCGAGGACCGGTTTGGTGCTCGGGATTTCTGCAAGGTCAGGATGAAAATCACTCGCCTTTAGCTTTTTCTTTCTCGTATCGAGCGTGAATACCACATTAGCGATCCCTTTATTGGAGGGATTCACCACCAAGGCTTCAGACAGCACCGAATCAACTCCGCATCCGGGGTCCGTAACTTTGGCAGTTTCAGCCTTTCGAATTTCGCCAGTGAGAACAATCGTCATCTTCAGGTCGGCCCACTTTTGTGCGAACGAACTCTGTGCTGACAGAGCAACTGTTCCAGCTGCCAAGAGGGCTAGGGTCAACTTTTTCATCATTTATGCCTTGGAGGAAGGGGTATAACAGCCGTCGCTGTCGTTTCCTCCACATAGTAGATGATAACGCAGGTTTTTCAACGCTCGCTGGCTCATGTTGTGACAAGACGTCACAATTCCGGGTCGTGCAAGGTGGATTTTTGCCTGATTTCAAGGCTTATTGCTGATTTCAAACCAGACGATAGCTCGGGGTTGAACTGCTCGATTGCAGGGATTAACCGCACGGGGTTTACCGGTCGGCGGGACTTGTCATCACAGGACCCTCTGAACATCGAAGCCACTAATGATGCCGTCCTTGTCGATTGTCTCTTGGCAACATCGGTATGGCTTCACGGTTTCGGAAAAATCAACATAATGCTGCTCGTTCGGCAGACACTTGCTAAAACGGGCTAGCAGACTTTCTACGCTGGCCCATCCCCATTACGTTTCGATTGGAAACGCTACACGACGCGATGACGACAACCTATAAAGACAGTGGCGTTGATTTGGAGCTATATGAGCAAGCGATGCAAAAGCTCCCGGCGCTCATGCGCAGGACTTTTACGCCGCGAGTTGTCCGCAACGATGGCGGATTCGCTGGCCTGTACGCATTAGATTTTGCCAAGTCGATTTTTTCCCGCAATTACGAGGAGCCCATCCTGGTTTCGGGGACCGATGGCGTGGGGACGAAATTGCAAGTAGCCCAAATGATGGGTCGCCACGATACGATTGGTATCGATCTGGTTGCCATGTGTGTGAACGATGTGTTGTGCGTAGGGGCCGAGCCTCTGTTTTTTCTGGACTACATCGCGATGGGACGAGACAACCCACCATTGTTGGAGTCTATCGTGCGTGGCATCTCCGACGGTTGTATCAAAGCCGAATGCAGTTTGCTCGGCGGGGAAACCGCGATCATGCCCAGCCACTATCACGGTGACATGTACGATGTCGCTGGCTTTTGTGTCGGAGTTGTAGAAAAGAAACGTTTGGTTTCTGGTCAGGGTATCACGCCCGGAGATGTTGTCTTGGGGGTCAGTTCGTCTGGACTTCATAGCAATGGATTCAGTTTGGTTCGTAAAGTCGTCTTCGAAAAGGCCAACCTCGACGTCGATACGCATGTCGGCGAACTTGGTATGACAGTTGGAGAAGCGTTACTGACACCGACCATGATCTACAGTGAGTTGGTTCGCAGCGTGCTTAGTCGTTACAAAGTGAAGAACGTTGTGCATGGCATTGGGCACATCACCGGTGGCGGGCTATTAGAAAACACGGAACGCATTCTTCCGCCTCACGTCGATTTAGTCTTTGATCGAGGCACATGGGAGGTGCCGCCTGTGTTCCCATGGTTGGCCAAACTGGGGCAGATCGAACCCCTGGAGATGGAGCATGTCTTTAACATGGGATTAGGGATTGTCTTCATTGTGAGCGAACACTTTGCAGATAGTATTCAGAACCAAATCCGAGGAGCGGGATACACCTGTTCGGTCGTTGGACGTGCCGCCGCGGGTAGTGGCAAGAGTCGTTATTCCTGAGCGGTCGCTAGTCGTTCCACCAAAGCATTCTGTCCAAAGCAGCGAGCAAGAAAATGGCACTCCTGAGAATCATGCTTTTTGCCGGTGCGAAAGCAGCTGCAGGAACCGATTCGCTGGAGATCGATGTGCAGACACCGATCTCAATCGATTCCGTTAAGAAAGCCATAGCAGTCGATCATCCGAATCTCGAACCGATCGTTCGTTTCAGCCGCATGGCTGTTGGCTGCGAGTTTGTCGATGATGAGTACGTTATAGTTCAGGAAAGCCTTCAACACGATTTTGCATTGATTCCACCCGTAAGTGGTGGCTAAACGAAAATGAAAACACTTGCTGATTCTTTGTTCGCCGAGCTTGATCAAGTCGTGCTGATCGACTCGCACTCCCACATCAACCCGCATCAACCTGCTTCCAAAGATTTAGCGGACTTGCTGGGCTATCATTACTACACCGAGCTAGCGCACTCCAGCGGCATGTTGCGATCGGATATCGAAGAACCAAACTTGGAGAGCCGCGAAAAAGTTCGCCGCTTGTTTGGCTTCTTAGGCCACATCGACAACACGGTCCAGTGGTCATGGTTCCTCGAATTAGCACAGGAGCTATTCGGGTTCCAAGGAGACGTGATCAATGAATCGAACTGGCAAGATGTCTATGAATTGGCCCTTGCACGGATGAACGAGAGCACTTGGGAGGAGCAAGTGCTGAAAAAGAGTAAGGTGGAAAAAGTCTTTCTGACCAATGACTTCGATGATCCTCTGGAGGGTTTCGACACCAATCGCTACATCCCCTGTTTGCGAACGGACGATCTTGTCTTTCACCTAACGAACGAGACGGTGCAAACGAGACTTTCCCGATCAACAGGGCATGCAATAGACACTACAAAATCATTGCGAGATAGCATCGGTGTTTTGTTCGAACGTTTCGTCTCCAAACAAGCTCGTGCGTGTGCGATCTCGTTGCCACCTTGGTTTCAACCAGTCAAGCACAATGACTCATCACCCCGGCTTTCAGAAGCTTTGCAACAAGTTCTCAAGGCCGGCATCCAAGCCGATGACGAATCGAAACGAATGCTTTCGGAATGGGTGTTCTGGACCATCACGGAGTTTGCGGAGCACTTTAAACTACCGTTCGACCTGATGATTGGTGTCAATCGCAAAGTCTATCCCAACGGAGTATTTCAAGGCCAAGACTTATACGATTCAAGAATCTCTTTGATCCAGTATCAAGAATTGTTGAATGCGTTTCCCACGGTTACATTTCCCATCTCCGTTCTCGCTTCGGTGACGAACCAGGAGCTTGTTGATTACGCCTGGATCTTCCCAAACGTCGTAACCCACGGCCATTGGTGGTATAGCAACACACCAAATTTCATAAAGCATGACCTAAAGGCTAGAATCGAAGCCATTCCACGCAACAAGCAAATCGGTTACTACAGTGATGCGTACAAACTCGAATTCATTTTGCCAAAGTTTCGAATGTACAAACGAATACTTGCAACCACGCTGGCGGAAGATTTTTGTGTAGCGCGTCGTTGGTCGGAAGCGAGAGCGGTGGAGTTGGGTTCCCAAATCCTGCGTGGCAATGTCGAGACCATATTCAAGGTGCATTAGCACTGCCGAGCATAACACGCTACTATTGTTCGATGCACCGAAGTTGTAAGCTTCTTGACGCATCAGTTTTACGAGTGAGATTAGAAAAGTGAAGAAAATCGGACTGGTTGGATGGCGAGGAATGGTGGGGTCTGTTTTGATGCAGCGCATGCAGCAAGAGCAGGACTTTAAATATTTCGAACCCGTTTTCTTTTCCACTTCGAATTCGGGCGGCCTAGGACCGGAGATTAACGGTCAGTCAACAGGGACGTTGCAATCGGCGTCGGACCTCTCCACTTTAGCCAAGATGGATTCCATCATTTCTTGCCAAGGGGGAGATTACACAACCCAAGTTTACGACGAACTCCGAAAATCGGGATGGACGGGTTATTGGATCGATGCAGCATCGACGTTGCGAATGCGCGACGACGCGATCATTATTCTGGATCCCGTAAACGATGCGGTTATTCGTCATGGTTTGCAGCGAGGCATCAAAACGTATGTCGGTGGAAACTGCACCGTATCGCTAATGTTGATGGCGTTGCATGGTTTGTTTCAACACGGGTTGATCGAGTGGCTTACCAGCATGACCTATCAAGCGGCCTCGGGTGCGGGGGCGCAAAACATGAGAGAGCTCCTCGCACAAATGGGAGTCATACACAACCAAGTCAGTGGACTGCTTTCTGATCCAGGTTCTGCCATTTTGCAAATCGACAAAGATGTCGCGGCAACCTTGCGCGATCCGTCTTTTCCAACCGAGAATTTTGGAGTGCCTTTGGCGGGAAGCTTGATCCCTTGGATTGACAAAGACTTAGGCAATGGCCAAAGCAAAGAGGAATGGAAAGGCTGTGTCGAAACGAACAAGATTTTGGGCAATCCTCCTGGAGCCATTCCCGTGGATGGTGTTTGCGTACGGATCGGTGCAATGAGATGTCATAGCCAAGCGCTTACGATCAAGCTCAAAAAAGATGTGCCACTCGATGAAATTGGCGGAATGCTGGATGGAGCCAATCCGTGGGCGAAAGTGATTCCTAACGAACGAGAGGCATCGATTCGAGGTCTAACACCTGCTGCGGTGACCGGAGGACCAAATCGGGGGCCTATTTGTCAGCCTTTACCGTCGGCGATCAATTGCTTTGGGGCGCGGCAGAACCACTCCGTCGAATGCTGCGCATCATCTTAGACTAGATTATGAAGCCTACTCGACAAGCTGAAAACTAAATTCTGCGCCCCCTGTTCGGATGCTCGACTGTCGGCGATCCGCAAAATCAGCTCCGTGGATTTTTTTAATCGCTGGATGCTGAATCGAGATCGTAACCACGAATCTTTGATAAGAAACGCGGTTAAAGATGACACAGTCGCATCGTTATCCCTTTCGCAGCCAAAGTTGACGGGAAGCTCAGTGGTTGACATTTCAATTTGTTACGCAATACTCAAACATTCATTTGAATATCTGACCGACGCAAATTGGTGGATTATGTTGAGACAAGCTAGTTTAAGAAAAGCTGACCGCACTGGATTCACGCTGGTTGAGCTATTGGTTGTGATTGCCATCATAGGCGTCTTAGTAGGGCTGTTGTTACCCGCAGTGCAAGCGGCCAGGGAGGCGGCCAGACGCATGCAATGCCAGAACAATTTGAAACAACTGGGGATCGCTTCTCATAATCACGAGGCAGCGCTTCGCCATCTGCCGCCTGGTTTCCGGGGTAATGCGGTCAACGGAGCGCCGTACTATTTTGATACCTGGGGGCCACTCGCCTATTTAACCCCGTTCATGGAACAGTCGAACGTATACAACTCGATTGATTTAAGATTGACGATGTTTCAACTGATACCACCTTTTGGGATTCAGGCGCCGGATGCTGTTCGTACACGAGTACCGTCGTTTATGTGTCCCAGTGATACTATGGAGTCCGTTTGCCGCGATGCTTATGCGATACAGGGTGAGTTCGCTCCCAATAATTATGCCTTTTGCATGGGAACAGGGACCACACGTGGCGTCACTGGATGGCTAGGGTCCCCTTACGACGCAGACGGAGTAGCTTACGGACGATCAAAAATTCGAATCACCGACATCCGAGACGGTTCGAGCAATACCGTTATGGCATCGGAGCGATTGCTCGGCGCAGGAGACGAGAGAACTGTCCTCCCGAGCCGGGTGGTAATGAGGACTCAAACGATGTATGTGAATCCCAATGCAGAAGTTAACGATGCTAACTGTTCGGCTTCTTTAAGGATCAATTTTAACCAGAGACGCATGTACACGTGGGTGGCAGGTGATCCGAGATGCACTATCTACAATCATTACTACGCCCCAAACGACAGAATCAATCCCGATTGTGTGGCCAATTTTGTCGGAACTCCGGCGGACCCGTTAGCTCGTAGTACCGCTCATGGTTTTTCTACGGCACGAAGCGCACACACCGGTGGAGTCAATGCTCTGAATGCAGACGGAAGCGTTCGGTTTATCTCCGACACCATCGATTTGCGGATTTGGCGGGCGGTTGCAACCCGTAACGCGGGCGAAATTGCCATTATCGAGTAACGGCCATCCATTCGAATGCTACCCGACGTGGTGCCCGGAATGACTAAATTAACGAGAGTCAGATTCACCTAACGTCGGCGACTTAATTCAACAATAAAGATAACTTAGACCTGCGATCTAGATGGTTGAGAGATACGGAGAGAGACAGTGAACCGCCAAACGCTTAGCAATCACGACATAGACTATTACCATGAAAAAGGATTCTTAGTCGTACGAGACGTTTTTGCACGCAGCGAGATCCAGGCTTTAGCAACGGATGTCGAGCGGGTCGTCTCAGAACGATCGGATACGTTTCGTCATTCCAATATGCGAGTTCGCTTCAAAACGAGCGGCGTTGACCAAGTCCTTGAGGTGATCGACCCAATCTCAGATCTATCTCCTGTCGCAAAATCCTTCTGCCATGATTCACGGATAACAGATCGAGTCGGTTCCGTGTATGGCGAAGCCGCAAGCTTGTTTAAGGACAAGTATTTTTGCAAACCCGCAGGCACGGAGGGGCTCGCTTTGCATCAAGACTGGATCGCATGGCCTGGATTTCCAGAATCCTTTCTTACGGTGTTGGTGGCAATCGATCAATTTAGTGAAGCGTCCGGTGCTACAAAGGTGTATCCTGGCTGCCATAAGGCAGGTTATTTGTCACCAAGGGATAGCATGCACCACCATTTAGAGCATTCGCAAATGGCAGTTAGTCCCGAGTGTTTAGAGTTAGCTCCTGGAGACATTGCTCTATTCTCCTGCTATACGCCACACTACTCAGAAGCCAACCGCTCCCACGGAACGCGGCGTGGATATTTCATAAGCTACAATGCTTTTAGCGAAGGCGAAAACCGTTGGCAGTCTCATTACAACGAGTTTCACGAGTGGATTCGTTCGTGCGTACCGGAGGAAACTCGCTCTCAGCTAGTCTTTATCTGACCAAATGAATTCAATCCAAGATCGATTTATGGCCATGCAAAGGTAGGTATTGTCTGTGACGGAACGAAAGGCTCACGAAAATCTTATCGCAGTACTGCTCAAAGAGTACTCAATCGCGGCCATTTTAGTCGGTGCTTTGGCGATGGTGGCTACCTACCCTGGGCGTTCCCACGGGTTAGGAATGTATACCGAACCATTACTTGTGGACCTCGCAATTTCCGATAACGATGGCAGATTAAAATTCTCGATGCTTGGTTTCTGGGCTACGCTTTTAGGAAGCACGTTTTGCATTCCGATTGGCTGGCTATTATCACGCTATGGACAGCGATTCGTCTTGATGTTGAATTTTGTGTTACTCGGGGCAGGTGTGTTGGTTTTGAGTTACGCATGGAGCTTGTCGACCCTGTTTCTTGGATTGCTGCTTACTCGCGGACTCGGACAAGCAGCTTTATCCGTTGTGAGCATAACCATTGTTTCCAATGCACATAATCGCCACAAGCTTGGAATAGCGATGGCTGCTTTTGCGGGATTGAGTTTACCTTTTCACTTAATTTTGATTCAATTGGTGGGCTGGGGACTCAATGACTTGGGAGCTTCATGGAGAACGGTATCGGCTATCACTGGCCTGACAATCCTATGCCTCTCGGTATTCGGACTCTTTATACCTAAGAGGTCGCGATTCGCTTCAACTGGCTCCTCGATCACTTTGCCGCGAGATTTGCTCTTTAGGAAACGCTCCCAAAGGGATGTGCGGCGAGCCACATCCATTGAGAAAGGAGTCCCCGTTTCGCAAGCGCTCCGATCGGCCGCATTTTGGGCATTCACATTAACGATATCGTTGTGGGGAATGATTTACGCAGGAAGCTCCCTTTTCAATCAAGATATTTTTTTGGAACGAGGGTTTAGCCGAGAGCTGTACTTTGACATCCTATCGTACACGGCGGTGGTAGGCTTAGTTTCCAAGTTCGCTTTCGGATGGCTTAATCATCGAGTTCGATTGAATCATTTGTTAGCGTTGACGATGATACTCACCAGCATTTCTCTGCTAGGATTGCCCTTGTCAAAGGATGTTTGGCACGCCTATCTCTGCGCCACATTTGGTGGCATCGCGTCGGGTGGTGTAGCTTTACTATTTTTCTCATGTTGGGGCACGCTTTTTGGGCATCGTGACCTAGGGTATATTCAAGCGATCGCGCAAATGTTTACAGTACTTGCTTCGGCTTTAGGCCCAGTCCTATTTGCGTGGGCAAAGAGACAAACCGATTCTTACAGCACAATTTTCTTTTCCCTCAGCGCACTTGCTTTTCTCTTAGGCATTTGGGCTGCACTTATTCCGTTGCCAAAGGATACTAACAATGACGATCTCGCTGCAATTAGCTAAGCCAGTACGATTTCACGTTTCACTTAACGTTTCCGATTTGGAAAAATCGGTCCAGTTTTACGAGATATTGTTCGGACTTCCTCCAGCCAAACGTCGGGCGGATTACGCGAAATTCGAACCAAACGATCCACCTTTAGTCATATCCTTGGAGCCGAATGGCAGAGTCGGAGGTGGAACACTTAATCATCTGGGAATCCGCTTGAGTGATGATCGCCAATTAGTTGCGTTACAAGAAAGATTAGAAAGACAGGGAATTCGATCACAGCGAGAAGAAGGTGTCGAGTGCTGCTATGCAAAGCAAACCAAGTTCTGGGTGCAGGACCCTGACCTAACACTTTGGGAGTTTTATACGCTAGATGATGATGAACTAGATCATCGCGGTGCTGGGCAATCAATTGATGTCATGACCAGCAGCACATTGCCTCATGAGCAAACTATTTGGGAACACAAATTGGGAACGCCGTTTCCCGTCCGAATCGATGCGTGCGACGGGTCGCTCGATTTGATAACATTGCAAGGGACGTTTAATGTGCCTCTCGATCAATCGCAGCGGACAGCAGTTCTAGTCGAAGCCAAGCGTGCTTTGCGTCCGAGTGGACGGTTGCTTCTGCGTATCCTAAGTGGTTCGGCTGAACACCCGAATCCAGTGATCCCCGGTTACGAGGACCGCATTCAATTTGTACCAGCTAAAGACGAGCTTGTTGCGTTGTTGTCCAAAGTTGGGTTAGAAGGTATACGGTTACTCAAATACGACCCTACACCCTGCTTCACTATTGATGGGATAGCCATGCGTGAGACTCACCTTGAGGCGTTTTGCCCGGCTTAACGCATCGTTCTGCAAAATTTTTTATTGCGCCCGTGGGTAATTCGCAGAGTCATCTACAGTGACTTGGTGAGAGTCGCGGACATCAGACCACGAAAAACTCCTGGTCGGATCGGCCAACGATGGTGTAACCGATTCACTCGAGCTGCACAAAAAAGGCTGTTTGGATTTAGTTATGTAAGCTAATATGTTGCGGTACCGAGGCGGATCGATAGAACAACAGAAGCAATAGCGTATTGCTCCGATACGGATCTCCGCCGGCATGACACCGACTAATCAAAGCTTATGTTTTCTTCAGAAACTTGGCAAAAGAACCTTAACCTCTTCGAGACGATAGCCTCTATGCCCTTTAATGCGGAGCTCGCACAGGGAACATTGGAACGAGATCGATTTCGGCATTACATGATCCAAGACGCTCATTATCTGGAGGGATTCGCCCGGGCTCTAGCTCTGCTATCTGCCAAAGGGCACCAATCGGAACACATTGTTCAGTTCGCCGAGGCAGCTCGTGTGGCCATTATTGTCGAACGATCTCTGCACGGCGAGTACTTCGTTGATTTCGGAATCTCTCCTGAAGAATTTAAAGCCACGGAGCCTACACCGGTTTGTGAACACTACATCAGCTACCTATTGCGACTCGCTGCGTTAGAACCATTTGAGGTTGGCGTAGCCGGTGTGTTGCCATGCTTTTGGATTTATCGCGAAGTCGGCAAACGCATTATGAAGATCGCACATCAACCTAACCCATATCAGCGATGGATCGACACCTATTCGGGCGAAGATTTTGAGAAGTCTGTCGATGCAGTTATCGCCGTTGCTAACAATTTAGCTGACAACGCCTCGTCGCGCGACGTGCAGCTAATGCATCGGGCTTTCCGACGCTCCACCCAATTGGAATGGATGTTTTGGGACAGTGCCTATCGTCAATTAACGTGGCCATGTAACGTCTAAACATGTGAAGCAAACCTGCGAACCACCCCAACATTGAGATGACCAGCGTACCATGAAACAACAACTCACCGAACTCATCGAAGCGATTGAGCCGACTCGCGTAAAACTACTCCAACACACGCTCTACGACGATCTCACCAATCTTGAATCGCTCCGATTTTTCATGGAGCATCACGTCTTTGCTGTGTGGGATTTCATGTCGTTACTCAAAGCGATGCAGTCTCATTTTTGCGGAACATCGATTCCCTGGACTCCAACATCCAACGTTCTCGTCGCAAGAATGATTCATGAAATTATTCTTGAAGAAGAAACCGACTCGGACGGGGACGGAGGCTACGCGAGTCATTTCGAACTTTACCTCAGGAGTATGCGACAGTGCAAAGCCGATACGACGCCGATCGAGCGGTTTCTTGAGCTCGTTCGCGAAGGTGTTGCTCTGGAATCGGCACTTAAGCAAATCGATGCGCCGCAGGTGGTTTGCGACTTCGTAGGGCATACGTTTTCCGTAGTGAACAGCCGAGATCCTGTTCAGATCGTTTCCGCATTTACTTTTGGTCGAGAAAATTTGCTGCCTGGCGTTTTTGGTCAGATTGTGGAGAAGATTGATCAGCAGACCGGCGGTGAAGTCGCGATGTTAAAGTACTATCTGGAACGACATATCGGGCTGGACGGTGATGTCCACGGCCCTCTGGCGGAACGTTTGGTTTGTCAGCTTTGTGGTGACGATTCAGCCAAGTGGGAGAGGGCCCAACGAGCTGCCCTCGAGGCCTTAGAGCACAGACTGAAATTATGGGATGGCATGACACTGACCCTCGCGTCGAGGAGCAGGCTCAATTCCCCAGTGGGCACGACCTAGAGCCGGATCAATGCAACGCAAAATATCTTGCGGCTGCCGTTCGCTATTTTGCTTCTTCAGCACCACCTGGTCGCGATGACGAAAACAGGTTCGGAAACTCGCGTGTCAAAATAGAACGGCTGCGTAAAGATTGCGATGTGTGCCAGTTGTGTGCGTTGACATTTTAAGTTCCGTTAAACATAGCGAGGCTCGGTTAGAGCGGTTGTAAGAGTGGGGCCGATAGTTCTAGACATACGGTCGTTTCGCATAGTAACGAATGCATGCATATTGCGTGTTAGACGAGGAACGACGACCCACGTTACAAAGTACGAGTCAACATGATGTTGAAAAGAACCAACCTGAAACAATGGATTGCTGCGAGCTGCATCTCTGCGACAATGCTGGTGGGTTGTAAGCCTGTGGATCGTTTCCGCGCCTGGACCGACAATCGAAACACCTCGTACTTTCAAGAGTATGTGACCCAAATCGAGTATCCTGATGTGCAGGCCGAGCCCGATTTGCATATCCTGCAAACTCCGTTACCGCTTTCGATTGAGAATCCGAGCGATTTGCCAACCGTTGAGATCACATTGCAAGAGGCGATCACGGCCGCGTTGCAGTCTAGCGATGTTCTCAGAAATCTAGGCGGTTCCGTCGTTACAGCCCCTCAAGCTCAAGCGACAGAACTCGATGCCGCGCTGACCGATTTGAATCCGCTCGGTGGCGTTGAAGCCGCGCTCGCCGATTTCGATGCGGTCGTTTCATCTCAATTGTTCTGGGCCAAGAACGATCGCCCTGTTAACCGTCCTAATGATCCACTGTTGGGACAGTTCTTTCCTCAAGTGAACCAGCAGACCACCGGAAACTATATTAACCAAGTCAGCAAGCGGACAGCACAAGGTGCGCAGTACGCGTTGCGGACCAACGTGGTCTACGATCGAAACAACAATCCAAGCCGACGCTTTCCGAGCGACTTTGTCGGTTTTATCGAA
>JALOQS010000169.1 GCA_025459355.1 Pirellula sp. | reverse complement strand
GCCTTCCAAAAAAAGTGAGTATCAATTACCCGAATTCAACAAAAAGAATCTTGATGCTTTACTGGGTTTTTGTTTTGGTAAATCAACCGTGGTTAAACCGACGGAAAGCAAAGATACCCTGCATCAATCGTTTTCCGATACTACGCTGTTCATTAACGGCGGACAAACTCTCCGCATCGACAATAAACATTGGAGCGGCAATATTCTCATCAAAGCCGATAGTCTGATTGTCGTGAGGGCAACCGCGCAGCTAGAAAATGTCATTCTGCTCAGCTCAGCTGGTAGTAGTAGAGCTGTGCTTAGCTAAAGCGTAAACAAATTGACTGCTGGAGCAGGATTAATATAGTAATCACCATATCACCAGGGCCGGGCTACTTCCACAAAATTTTCCATTAACTACAAACGAAAAATAAGCTAGAGTATTAATAATGTAATCGACGACACAAAACATAATAAACAGACCTCCAGTTGAACAGTGCTGTTATCAATGACTGATACCCAAGGCCAGCAGATAAATGCAATAGAGTCAAGTCCGATGGTTTATCAACATCATTAACAATATTCCATTCACATTTTGACAGGCGCTCTACCCAGCTGACGAAATACTCTTCGTTCAAGTCTCCAACCTATGAAGAAGTAATATAAGTTAGCTTGTTTAAAGTCTGCTATAAATCTAACTGAAGTACATCCAATCAAAACACAGCACAAAAAGATAACGATCGGCTCGTAATAATACAAGAAAACCACGAAAAATGATTACAATGACGATATTTTAGAACATATTGCACAGCTTGGCGAGGGCTAAGACTACCGTTTTAAGGAATATTGCCCGCTGTTTACCTTTGTGTTGACAGGCGTTGTGTCAGCTTTCAACAAAACCAGTTAAAAGAAAATGACTCTCAAAATAAAGTTCAAATCACACGCACGTACATGCGTGAATGCCATGCAAACGTCAACTGCAGTTGCGCAGTGAGAAACTTTGCTGCATGCACTGCGCGATTTCTGACGTCATTTCTCATGTGCACCGCGCATGTACGACGCTAAACTAACTACAATATGACGCAGACGGACGAACGTTTTTCACTGGTTGCTTTCTTGTTAAGTTGTTTGACGTTTTCTGTACTCGCTCCGGCGCTGAAAGTCGAGTCTTTGTCAAATCGATGTTTCGACTTGTTAATCTCCTGAGCGCGAACTGCTGTCTGGAGCGGTGCCTTAGCGGGCGATGTCTTCTGCAACTATCCAGAAAATCAGTCGCAGAAAATCGTCTGATTTTAAAAGATTAAACTCTCACTACAGTAAACGACGAATCAGTCAACGCAAAGTAACGTTAAAACTAATTAAACGGAGCGCCTCAAAGACATATGTTACAATTGAGCCCGCCTATAGTAGAACTTCTCCTGGAATGATTGGAATACAGCAACCATTTCTGCCGCTAAAAGTCTTACCGCAATTCAACGACACAGGAACTGTGGGTGAGCCTTACTTGCACTGACAAGATGAGTTTCCAATTCCCCACGTTTTAGGCCTAATCGATTTGCACTTGCAAAGATAGATTTTTCTCTTCATTGTCTTAGTTATAAAAGGTTTCTGTACCAATGACAACTGGGTACGAACATTTTGACTAACAACTTCACTGGACGTGTGACACAGGACGTCGTGGATAGTACGACGTCTTCGTCAAATTGGTATCTGAAGTCCGTAGTTTATACAATCGACTAATGTTGTTTCTTTGTGTATACTTGAAAATGAAGATACCTTGGTTTGCAGTGGGTAGACCTGGAGTCCTTCCGATGGTGAAGGTGGTGGTTGTGTTGTCGTATTGACGTCGTCGTTTTCCCAATTGACGTCATTGGTACAGTTCACGACATAACGAGGTGCAAGAGGTAATTGAGTACCGTCTGCAAGCGTCAAACATTTAAAAGAAACTAATTTTCGCTACCTTCAGTGTAACTTTAAAAGTATAATGGGATTGATGTTTACTTCACTATACGGAGGCTTTAGGTGGAGACCGCTTAACTATCGACTGGAAAATGCACTGACCGAGAATCGGCAGGAAAAACTGTAATGTGGGTAGCCGGACTACCACCGAAAACTCCTTCGGCCAGATTTTTTCGTTAAGTTCTTCGGCTGGGGGTCTAGCTGGCTTGCAGTCAGTTTATATCAAAATATGCAGCCTGCATTCAAAGGCTACTGCGTATATTCTGTACACCGGTGCTGCAGGACTTGGCTGCCCCGTGATAACAAAGCCAACATACAGTTCAACAAACCATTAAACTCTACCAGGTCGTTTGCTGGATCGTTCCCCCGAACGACTAGCCCTCGAGCTTGCACCCCCAACGCACGGAACAACGTATCCGTTCTCGTCGTAGCGATGCCGATCGTGGCATCCACCATTCCGTTGCTCAACGAGATATTTCCGAGCAAATCGATCGAATGACCGCTCAACAACTGCAACGTCACATTCCCCGTGCCCGTGGTTTCCACCAGCTGCAGAACTGTATTGTTTCCCTTTACCTCGATGATGTTGGTGCCACTAACTCCAAGCAAATCAATACCGCCAAGCTGCGACGACATGTTGATATTGGTCGCAGATCGAAGATCGACATCCGATTCGAGTTGCACTCGTAACACATTCACGAACGATAAAGCTCCGGTAGTGGTAATGACGTCACCTCCCAAGACAATCGTATCGTCGTCTGTAGCAGAACCAGTGAAAGTCACCGTCGACCCATCCAGCGCCCCGGTCGTCGTTAGTCGGTATCCAGCTGAATACTCAAACTCCCCGTATTCAAATCAATGGAACCAGTCGAAATGCTACCCTCCGACAAGAGGCTTAAGCCTTGGGATCCCGATGCTGTCACATTGCCCAATTGCAATACGTTTGCGTCCCCCAACGTGGTAAGGGTGGCTGAATCGATCAGCTCGGTGAGCGTATTGCGAAAATCAAATGTTCCAGCCACCGTAATGGCAACGGTCGCATCCGAGAGATCACTCAACTGCGTCCGGCCAATCGTCGTACCGCGTGTGTCGCTCAGCAACGCACTACCCGCTCCCGTCATCGAGATGTTACCCAACACCACATTGCCAGCGATGTTCGACGTGTTTCCCAACACGCCGCTACCTGTGATCAAACTCAACGATCCACTACCGACCAACTGCGCCTCGCTCAAGTCAATCGCCAGCGAGTTCAATCCATTCACAGCCCCTGGATTCGTGCGGAACGTCAAAGGATTCGATGCGCTCAGTTGCAGTCGACCACCACCGTTGCTGCCATCGACCGCCAACACCCGCGCTCCTGTTCCCGTCAACTCGATCAGTCCGCTCTCATTCAATGAGCCTGCTCCCCGAGAATCGATGATGAGGCTGTCAAAGTAATCGCTACCTGTAGCCACGACCCCACCAAAGCGAATCGAGCCACCATCGTTGCCGTTGTTTGCAACCGATACGCCATCGTGTCGCGTTCGCAGTTCCAAGGTGCTGTTTGCAAGTGTCGGCCGAATTCGAGAAGAACCCCAATCGATCGCACCACCCACACGTCCCAAAGAAGACTCACTCAGGTCAATCAGACCCGCCGCCACGATATCCGAAGGACTCGTGTCTAGTTCGTTCACAGCGAATAAAGCAGCCGTGCCTCCATCGCGTACCAAGCGAACGTCACGAAGCGTCACTGTTCCATCTGTTACCGAACCACTCGTCTGGATCGAAAGCCGGTTGATGCCTGTTCCCGCGCCAACGACAGGACTCAACGTCACATCCCCGCCATCATCTACTCCTCGCGTGTCAATCAGCAAGGACGCGGCCTTATCCACTCCAGCAATGCTACTCGATGCACCGAAGATCACATCCCCAGCCACCGTCGCCGTTCCTCCGACACCGCCGGTTGCCAGTGTCCGTGTCGCCGTGCCATCGACGTCCAAACGACCGGATAGAATACTGATATCACCACCATTGGTGGTAATGTTGGAGTTAAGCTCAATGACCGATGTAGAATCGCTCTGAACCGACAACGAGTTACCGGAGCCGCTGAGTGTGATGTTAGTCAGAAAATCAACATCAGCACCGCCGTTGGCCATAATGGTCAGTGAGTTGGCATAAGTTTGTGCTAGCCCGGCGAACGTGATATCGCCCGACTGGTTTGTTGCCCCAATTTGAACTCCGCTTGTAAATCCGGACGCGATAGCACTGATCGATGCGTTGTTCAGCACAAGCTGCCCCGATGCACCATTTCCAATTCCAATCGTGGTGGCGCTGCTCGTTCCGCGGATTCGAAGCTGACCCGCGGTCGACTGGATCGAATTTGCACCGCCGGCTAAAGCTACGGCCGCTGCCGCTTGAATCTCAAGGTCTCCACCGTTTGTATTGATATCATCGAGAGTCATCGATGTGCCGGAGGTTTCCGTAGCGATCAACTGCAAGTCACCTCCAGCGCTAGTTATAGTGCCCGTGGTAACCAAAGTACGCGAAATCGATGACATCGCGTAGCTAGCGAGGTCAGTTCCATCGCCAACAGAAGCTGACCCTAGCGATATTGCCCCGCTAGTCGCGGAAAGATGTAACTCACGGAGCGCAGTCAAGCCCGCGGCATCCGTATCGATATCTCGCCCGGCGTTCAAATGCAATGAGAGTCGGTTGTTGCCCGCGATATTCCCTGCAGCACTGAATAGTATGTCACGGCTGGCCGTTAAAGTTAAGGTCGCATCTTTATTTCCGGTAACAGAGATCGCGGCCTGCACCAGGATGTCCCCTTGCCCATCTCCTCCTGCCGCCGTGACGTAGGAAACCGAGACACCGTTGTTCAACTGTCCCTCGATCACGCTCGCGAGGACATAAGTAGTAGAAGACGTATCGGCAGTGGGTGATGAGACGATTGCGATATCTTTCGGGTCAACCAACCATAGCCCCCCCTTTCCATTTGCAGCAGTCAATAGAACGGGATCGCTAAAGTTCAGTTTCCCGCGGCTGGATGTTTCAATGAACCCTCCGTTTCCACTCAAAACTCCGCCTCGAGCTCGAAGGTTTCCGGTCCCTTCGATCATAGTCTCCTCTTCCGACCAAATGACAATGCGACCTCCGTTACCATCCCGCAGGGAGTCAGCGGTGAGGATCGCCCCTTCTGATATGGAAACTGAACTCGCGTTTCGCTGCGAGAGAGTGACACCTTGCTCACCACCACCGAGGTAGATCTCGCCACCATTGCGATCCGAAGTCACGTCCAGGAGCGAACCATCAGCAAGTTCAATACGGTCTCCCAGCAAGACAATCCGACCGCCACTTGTCAAAGCCCCTCCAGACACATCGATCTGTCCCGAAACAACTAACCTGCCATCCATACCTGCATCGAGCAAGACACTTCCACCCGACGACAGCGACAGCCTACCGGTTGCGTAGATCGAAGTACCAGTCGCACGGAGCGATTCTCCCTGAGATGAAAAATCACCGATTGTGAGCGAAGACGAAACTCCAGCGTTCCTCCACGCCAGGTCTAGTCGATTGCTATCCGCGAAAAAGATTGACTGAGTCGATGAAGAGAGAACTTGAATTGTTCCGCTACCTGTCGCATCCGACGAAAGCGTACCGACGGTTTCAAGCCTCCAGGCTTCACTCTCATCAACCCATTCCATCGACTGAAGATCCGCCCGCGAATGGTCCTCGACGATTTCAAAACCAGACGCGACGATTCCTAGACTCGGTTCTTCCGGTGACCGATAGTAGATTTTCTCCCAGGTTCCGGAATCTAATCGGGAAAGAATGGCATCGAACTGAGAGGACAAAGAACTTTCAATACGGAGAGTATCAGCAGCTGCGCCAAACTGTTCCCCACCGGACAATCGAATGCTCCCAGCCCAAGGGAGGTCGCTCTTCACGAAGACATGATCGCTATCATTCGATCCATTGATCTCGATCGAAGCGATCTCCGTCGCATTCCCCTCCCACACCTTCGTCGAGTTAACGAGGACCTTCAACCCGACGCTTTCACCACTGTCCGATTTGGTTATCTCGAAGGTATCAGCAACACCATCGTTCTTTCCCTGGCCAGCATCGATCACCAGGTGACCTGGCTCTGTGAATAGCGCTGCTCCGTTGAGAACGCGTCTGCTTTCTAGTCGGGATTCGTAGAGGCGAGGGAAAATGTCCGATCTGGCTGTGTCGCGACCATGGCTCCCCCTGCCGGTGACTGCCCGAAACAACTTGAGAAAAAATGGTACCATGGATGAATCGTTATTCTCAGATCTTCGTGCACGATATCCGCAATCTAAACAAGCCGTACAATATTAACTGTTCGCCTTCCATTCTCTTCGCTTTTGAATTGATTTTCGTCTACAACCGCTCCAAAAGTCACACCTTATCGTGGTTGGAGCCCAAAATAGGTCCATTTGTTCCTTTCCTGCTAGTGGATAGGGTTTTTCTGCATTTAGGGAATGCCATCAATTACTGATCTTTGCGAGGGTAATGCCTCGAAAACAAGAGGGAAGACGGTACGGATACCGTGACGAAGCTCCGCTTGGAGCCATATGTTGCGTTTGAAACAGGATGTTCAAACCATGAAAAACCTTGAGAACGGACCTATTTCCTTCTCTTCCAATCCCACTTTCACGAGGATCGCTCGCTCGTCGTTGGGAGTGGTCGCTGGGCTGGGAATCGCGATGCCTTGCCTCGCGGACTCTGGCAGCCGCCGATTTGGTTCGGCTTTGGTGGGAGAAGCCGGGGTCGTGTTGGAGACAAAAGAAATCTCTTGGAGCAACGATGAGCCGACCCGCATGCCTGCACCACCCGAACAGGCTCCTGTCGCCCCCCTTCCATCAACCTCGAATTCGGCTCCAAACTTTCTTCCACCAATGCAGTCCATCGGAGCTGTTTCAATCCAAATCGCTCCCAAACCCAAGGGGAATAGTAACTTGGTCCCTGAAAGCCAAGTCGCTTCGATCATGGGCCCCATCGCAACGGTCACTCCTCAGTGGGTTCAATCGCACCCAGGCCAGATCTACTCCCCCTCGCGTCCAGCTTCCGCTGTCCCTTATCAACCCTTGTACTTTGAAGAAGTAAACTTGGAACGTTATGGGCGCGGATGCGGGGCAATACAACCTGCTATCTCAGGCATGCGATTCCTCGCTACCATCCCCGCTCTTCCCTATGCCATGTCCGTCCACGATAGCCGCAAAGCGTACTATTGGAATTGGCCCTATCCAGCTGGCGCTGCAGCTCCCCCGGTGCGAGAACTCCCTCCGGTTCAATGGGACTCACTCCTCTTAGAAGGAACAGCGATCACGGGAGCGGCCTTTCTTATACCTTGATCGCAAGTATGGTTTAAGAACCTTTCCGCAAACCATTGGGAACCGCGGCTAGAGGCAGAGCGGCTAATCGCTTTGGGATCGCCTCAAAGACTTTTGCCATTCTGAACATATCGCTGCGCCGGATCTCTTACAATCTCAGGTTGGTGTAAATACTTCGCATCAACACAGACCAAAGAGTGACCGACGGAGTTGAAATCCAAACTCGCCCAATACTCTCGCTCGCCATGAGCATATGGTCTTCTGCTAAGTCGATCTCAACTCGATAAACGGATTCACTAGACTTCGATTCCTGACTTGAATTGCTCCATCCAATCAACGACTCCTCTAGCAAGGCCTCGGGGACATCGTTCGTCGGCTCTAAAGTGATTTGATTGACCGTTCCATGCAATACTTGATGGGGCACTCTCCTCAACAAGACGCGAGCAGATTGACCAGATCGAACACCAGCAACTTCAGACTCTCGAAAGTATGCAAGGAACTTTGCACTTCCTGGGTGCTCGACTGTTGCGAGCCGTGTCCCTCGTTCGACGAAGGCCCCGAGATTGCGTTCCGTCAAGAGCGGCTCCTTCCAATCCACCTCCGTTTCCTTATCGGAATCGCGCCGTCTCGGTACGGCGCAAACGCCATCCTCGAGGGCGCGTATTGTAAGCAGTTCCATACTCTGACTTAACAAGGCGACCTCTTGCTCTAAACCAGAGACCTGCTGCTCGACACTTCTCAGCTCACTCGCAGCGGTACTATCCACCGTTCTCTTGCGGAGTAGTCCGCTCAATCGTCCCTTCGCTCGCTGCAGCTCAACCTCCTTCTGTAGCTTTGAGAGCGCTAGTTCTTTATTCTCCATCGACGCAATGACATCGCCTGCCTTCACTGCACGCCCACTCTCGACGACACTAGTCAATCTCCCGCCCACCACAGCGATCACCGACTGGCTTTGCGACGCATAGTAAAGCCCAAACGAGCTCGAGTCCCATGGAATGGGGACGAAGAGCAGAAGCAAAACCAAACACCATCCTGCGATCAAACTCGAACTCAATCGCACACCACTGAACCTGCGAAGCACCAAAGGGTTTTGCGAAGCTTGAATCATGCGATACGCACTACGCCCAACTGAAATCATGAGAATGCAAGCCGATAAAAACCAAAAGAGTGAAACGACATCATTGAGAACAGAGATCTCATAAATGAACCACACCATAAAAGCGACTGCAAACCCTTGATAGATCCTTGATAAAAGGCCGTAGATCAAGGTAAACCAATCTTGGCGACTGACGAATTCATTCCCCTTCCTGGAAGGCTTCAAATACATCGCCGAACCAATATCATTCAGCATTCGGCGAGACGCACCCCAAAGGTTGGGACGATTGGTTAAATCGGATAGCACAAAATACCCATCGTAACGCAGCAAGGGTTGGCCGTTGATGAGCAAGGAATTGACTGAGCAGACGACGGCCAACTGGAGGCAGATCGCATTGAGGACACCTGGATAAGTGAGCCACCATCCCCAGAACGATATCGCCGCAATCAAACATTCGACGGCGATCCCTGCTCCAGCGACTGCAGCCCGCTTCCAACGGCTTTCGAGAGACCATGAGTCCGACACCTCGCAGTAGAGGCACGGCATAAAGAACAACAACATCAAACCAATTTCATTGCACTCCGCACCAAATCGCCTACATACCATCGCATGCCCCAATTCATGAACCACCTTGGTACATGCGATCACAACGAGCATGACGCCGAGATAGCGCGGCGATAAATACTCACGAAATGAGGGAAGTCGGACAGCAATCTCAGCTGAATACAAAACAGCGAATCCAAGTGTAAAGAAGACGAACAGCAGCGCGGCAATGGCAGGTAGTGGCTCGATCAACCAACTCACTTTTGCTTCAACCCAGTCCAGCGGTTGGCGAAGCGAAACTCCGCGCAACCGCACGGCAAGCAGATGATCCAACGACCATCGAGAATCCAGTCCGCGGCTCTTCAAATACCGATCGTACAAACGATCGCCGGCACCAGAGCGATCCGCAACCACGAGGCCTTGGTAAAAAAAGTTGGTTATCAACTTTTCCAAATGAGGAAGACTAAGCCTTTTGCCTGGAAATCTTGCTTCGAATCTCGCGCGGATATCATCTCGGCTCGCTTTTCCATTTAGACAGCTCAGGAGAAAAAACTCTTCTTCCAAGTATCGAAAATGCTGAAGCGTCACAGGATCCTTGATGGTATGGAGCGTCCCTTCACGACCGAATGACTCTTGAATAACGAGATCGCGACGCATTCTCAAAGGAACGGCTTGACTCCGGACCGATCGCCCTGCAGAGATATTCATCAAACGCAGACCTTATTTCGGCTTTCTTAAGTCGCTTTGTTGGACCGAGAGACTTTGAGGAAGTCTCAAGGCCACTCTCATACCTGGCGCTAAGATCATTCGTGTGTTATCAACTTCGGCAACAATCCGTTTTCGGTCGTCATTTCTGTCGACCTCCGGACTTATAAATACAATCGTAGCCGTAAATTCTTTCGAACGATCCGAGCCAGACTCTTCAGACATCCATTCGGGAAGCAAGATTTTGATCGGGGCCCCTGGCGACAAGCTGGCCGCTTGCTCGCGTGTAACGACGGCTTCCGCACGAAGCTTTTTCAGCTGTATGACTCTTGCGACTGGACTCCCCTGCTTAACCCACTCGCCCGGTCTCGCAATGACCTCAACGACAGCCCCCCCAATCGGTGTCCGGATACGGCAGCGATCTAGCTCCAACTCGGCCGCTTGCAGCGACGACGAGGCAAGCTGACTCGTGAGAATTGCGAGCTCGTGCTCTTGTTTCGCTCTCTCTAAATGCTGAACAGCTTCGGCTAGCCTGAGCCTCAACTGATCCAACTCCGCTTGAGACGGAGTATCTGGAAAACGTTTGCGAGATTCGATAGCGCGTTGTAATGCTGCATTCGCGACTTCTACCTCTGTTTCTGAAAGTTGAATCGCAGACTTATCGGTGGCCTTCAGCTCCGCGATTTTCGCCTGCAATGCGGATTGATCACGCTTGAATCGTTCATAGCGTTGGTCCATTTGGATAAGAACATCGCCTTCATTCACTGTCCCTCCCTCCTTGACGACGATTTTTTCAATGGAACCGTCATGAAGCGCTGGAACCTCCGCTTCTTCAAGCGCCCTCAAAAGAACAGGGTAAATGACGAGCTCGTCCTTCTGCTCCAGGATCGATAGTCCAACAAAACATGAAAAAGATTGATATGCAATCAACATGTATACTAGAAATACCACCACAACCTCCATTGCCTGATCGCCCGATCCAACCACAATCTACCCAAGGATGTTGTACCGCATTCAATACGGCCACGGACAGCAGCTCCCGGTAAACGGGGATAGTCTTGATCGGTCTCAACCGATGCCTCCACTCGAATCGCACCTCCCTTACCTTCAGACCGATCGGCATTGATCGCCGTATGCTCCACCGTCGCGCGAAGGGACTGCGCCGGGTAACTGACAAACGCAAATCTCATTTTCGCAGCCCCATCCGACTGGCTCGTACTGTTGTACAGCACGGAGGCTTCGTGATCATCCACCACCAATCGAAGCTTTCCCTGACTCGTTACATCGACAATTGATATCAGCTTCTGACCTTGTCGAACCGGGCGTCTCAACCATTCTCGCGAGCTATTCCAAGTGATTACCTGCCCAGAGATCGGACTTCGCAGAACCAGAGATTTCATCATCTCTTCGATGATCAATAGCTGTTCGCTTTGCCCGTCTAACAATTCTCGAAGCTCCGTCTCCGCCGCAGACCAATCTACTTGCTGAGCCGATTCTTGCGGACGATTGCGGCGATCTCCAAGTCGCGAGGACTCGATGGATCGAAGCTTCTCAAGCGCCACCTCTCTTTCCGTGAGGAGCTCTTCCCGTTTCAAATCCAACGCCCGACTTCGCAGAACCATCAATATGTCACCTTGTTCCACCAAGCTTTCAGCGAAAACTCACCAGATTGCAGCAAGTTTGCTGCAAAGAAAATGCACGTAAACGACGGTCCAAACAAGAGTTGTCCCCAGAAGGCCTTGTAGAGTGTGGAGGTTAGCCCGGTTCCTGGTATCAGACGAAAAATCCATTCGTACCAATAATGCGCCGCCGGTCCAAAGTAGAGCAATCCCACCAAGGTGGTGGATAACAACCGTCTCCAGTCCATTTTGACCTTGACGTCGGCAGATCTCTCAATCTTTTGCGCCAAGACATCCGACAAACCAAAAATCAACCCCGCGGTGCAACTCTTGGTCAAAATGGGACGCGCTTCCAGGCTGGTTGAGTACGATCGTCCAATCAAAGCAAACAAATTGACAAGTCGTGACAGAATGGATGCCGACGCCACCATTG
>JALOQS010000168.1 GCA_025459355.1 Pirellula sp. | reverse complement strand
GCCGTTCGAGTTGCCAAATCCCGCGTTCTCAAACGTCTTCGTCTGGAGCTCGGCGATTCCATTGACTAGTGCGTACGACTGGAACCATCCGATGTGCACATCGAACCTGAGAAAGAGGCTGCCGATCGCGGTGCCCCACTGTCCCCTTTTGTGATTCTGTCATCAAATTATCTTCCAAAAACAGAAGCTGGCTGTGATAGTTCTCACAGATCACAGAGGCCACTCGGAACGATATTGAGCAACGACGAAGCGGTTATTGTTTTATCTCGTGCCCCAAACGACCGAAGTCATCGTTTGTGCCAATTGGCGCCACTTTTGCGAGAAGACGGATCGCGAGCGTTGGACCGACGGAAAGGTCTAGCAATCTTTCGAGGAGTGAAAAACGACCACTACACGATCAATCCGTTAAACGAGGAAACGCTTCAAATGCTGCCGAACAACGATACAGACTGGACACCTTGCGAAAGAGGAACTCTCGCCTCAACCATCGCGAAAGTACGATCCCAGAGACGAAAAACTACCTTGATCCGATTGGCCGCGAGCACTGTCGTTTTTGCACTCGTCACGGCGATTGCTTCTTTCTATACCTCGCCTAATTCGTCCCTTTTAGATTGCCATGGCGGTCCGTTCGACTTTATCATGTTGATGGTCCACCAAATTGTCTGACAAGGCCTCGGCCCATAAACGGTTTCAAAAATGCAGATGCCAGAACCTACTCCGGAACACCTATATCTTTTGCAACTTGTAGGCGAATGGGAAATTGAAAGCGAATGCGAGATGGGACCGGGCCAACCGCCGTCCAAGTCAACTGGTACGCAATCAACGCGGGCGATTGGATCGTTTTGGACATTGGGGGAAATGGAAACGGCAGGTCCCGATGACAAACCGATGATTTCGCTAATGACTTTAGGCTACGACCCTTCACGAGGTAAGATTGTCGGTTCGTTCGTTGCATCTTGCATGACCCACCACTGGCTCTACGAAGGTTCACTCGACGCTGATCGACGAATCTTGACCTTGGAAGCCGAGGGCCCCAGTTTCACCGGCGACGGTAGTATGGCCAAGTATCACGATATCATCGAAGTGATTGACCAGGATACGTATCTGTTCTCATCGCAATATCAAGATAGCGATGGTAGTTGGATTATATTCATGCGAGGAAAGCATTCGCGAAGAAAGTAGAGCATGATCACCGATATCGAAGATTATTTTACACTGGGATGCGGTCGGTGTGAGCGATTCGCGACTGCGGAATGTTCGACCAAGCTCTGGGCGATTGGGTTGGAGAGACTGCGGCGAATCTGCCTTGAATCAGGCCTGATCGAGACCGTGAAGTGGGGGCATCCGTGTTATATGCATGCTGGCCGAAACATTGTGATTCTGGGTGCACTGCGCAATGACTTGCGCATCAGCTTCTTCAACGCCGCATTGATGAAGGACCCACAGCGCGTACTTGAAATACAAGGGCCCAATACGAAGTATGCTGATATGATTCGCTTCACCGATAACGCTCGGGTTGCGGAGCTAGAACCACTCATCGTCTCGTACATCACGGAAGCGATGAGCTACGCCGAAGCTGGCATCAAACCTCCCAAAGAGGTGCTTGTCGAGATGGAACTTCCTGAAGAGCTGATCGAAGCTTTGGAATGCGATCCAGAGCTTGCGGACGCGTTCAGCCAACTTACGCCTGGGAGGAAAAAAAGTTACATCCTCAATCTCAACTCAGCCAAGAATTCGCAAACAAGGGTTTCACGTATCGCCAAGTTTCGCGACAAAATTCTTGCCGGTAAGGGAGCCATGGAACGCCATAGCTGAGTTTAAAAATTACCGAGAAGTGCGACGAGAACGCCAGCTGCCCTGTACGGAAAGAGGGAGTCGGTGTCATTGTTGGGATTCTTTCGCGTACTATGGATCGATCGAACACGGTCGGATCGCAATTCGGTATTCTATACGAGATTGATGCACACAAAGCGATAACAATCGAGAACGATGAGCATGACCTTTATCTTAGCTTTGGACCAAGGAACCACGAGTTCGCGAGCAATCCTGTTTGATCGTACCGGATTGATTTGCGGTGTGAGCCAACGAGAGTTCACACAGCATTATCCAAATCCTGGCTGGGTCGAACACGATGCGGACGAGATTTGGACATCTCAGCTTGCGGTCGCGCGCGACGTGCTCGAAAAAAATCAATTGACCGCTCATGATATCGCGGCCATCGGGATCACTAACCAACGGGAAACGACATTGGTATGGGATCGAACTACTGGTAAATGCCTCTATAGGGCCATTGTATGGCAAGATCGACGAACGTCCGATGCCTGCGATGTTCTGCGAGCCGATGGACACGCCGAGCAAGTCCAGCAAAAGACAGGGCTCGTGATTGATCCGTATTTCTGTGCCACGAAGATTGGTTGGATTTTGGACAATGTACCTGGAGCCCGCGAGCGAGCGGGTCGTGGTGAATTAGCATTCGGAACGGTCGATAGTTGGCTGCTCTGGAATCTGACCAAAGGGAATTTGCACGTTACCGACGTGACCAATGCATCGCGAACAATGCTTCTGAATGTTCACACCGGCGATTGGGACGACGAGTTGCTGAGCTTGTTTGGGGTGCCTCGGTCGATGCTACCCCGAGTGGTACCGTCAAGCGAAATATACGGACAGACGCACCCTGACTGGTTTGGCGCGCCGATCAAGCTAGGTGGTGCTGCTGGAGATCAACAATCCGCCCTGTTCGGCCAGAATTGTACTCGCCATGGTATGGCCAAGAACACGTATGGCACGGGCTGCTTTATGCTGATGAATATCGGGCATGAGCCCAAAGCGTCTCAGTGCAATTTGCTGACGACCATCGCTTGCAGCACCACCGATGTGCGACAGTATGCTTTCGAAGGGAGCGTTTTTATCGCGGGTGCGGCGGTGCAGTGGTTGCGCGATGGACTGGGCGTAATCGAGTCGTCGTCAGAAATCGAGCCGCTCGCTGCGAGCGTCCCCGACAGCGATGGTGTTTATATGGTGCCAGCATTCGCCGGGCTCGGGGCTCCCCATTGGGACGCCCGAGCGCGCGGCATCATCGTCGGACTAACTCGCGGAACCACACGTGCACACATTGCCCGCGCGGCCCTCGAGGGAATCGCCTTTCAAGTCGCTGACGTGCTCGACGCAATGAAGCGGGATTCTGGAGTTGCGATGGCTGAGTTGAGAGTTGACGGCGGAGCATCGGCAAACGACTTGTTGATGCAATTCCAAGCAGACATTACACGCGTTCCCGTCGTTCGGCCGGAAGTGATAGAAACCACGGCTCTGGGTGCAGCGTATTTGGCCGGACTTTCGACTGGTTATTGGAGCTCAGCCGAGGAAATCGCACGGGTTTGGAAAGCTTCGCGAATCTTTGAGCCCAAGATGTCTAGTGACGAGGTAGAGCATCGTCGAGCCCGTTGGACAGACGCTCTAGGCCGCGCAAGAAACTGGGATTCAGTCGGATGAGCATTTTGGGAATGAATCGCGAGACATCGCTCCAACGGCTTAAAGACCGGAAAGTCCCATGGGACTTAGTCGTCATCGGTGGCGGTGCGACGGGCGTGAGTGTGGCACTGGATGCCGCCACTCGTGGATTGAGCGTCGTACTCGCTGAACAATCGGATTTTGGTAAAGGCACATCAAGTCGCAGTACTAAGCTAGTGCATGGCGGCGTTCGTTATCTTCGCCAAGGGAATATAACGCTAGTACGAGATGCCCTTCGCGAACGCACACTCCTGCGAAAGAATGCACCGCAAGTTGTTCACGATTTGCAGTTTCTCGTCCCGTGTCACAATTTGTGGGAACGATTTTTCTATGGCATAGGAATGAAGGTCTACGATTTATTGGCAACTGGCAACAGTTTCGGCCGCTCTCATGGCGTATCACTTGATGAGTCCGTTCGACTTGTTCCCGCACTAAGTCGAAAGATCGCTCGCGGAGGAGTCGTATATCATGACGGCCAATTCGATGACGCACGATTGCTGATTGATATGGCAACCACAGCAAGTGATCACGGAGCTTGCCTAGTAAACTACATGGCGGTGACGGCGATGCAGCACAGCGATGATGGTCGACTTGCCGGAGTGACGGCGATGGATCGCGAAACTAATGAAACGTATCGAGTGGATGCTCGGTGTGTGGTCAACGCTGCTGGCCCGTTTTGTGATTCAGTCCGTCTTCTCGATGACCCTTCAAGTGAGGCGATGGTTTCAGCAAGCCAAGGCGTACATCTCGTTTTGCCGAAACGATTCTTTCCGGGTGAGACGGCACTGATGGTACCGAAAACGTCCGATGGCAGGGTAATTTTTATTATTCCTTGGCACGATCACGTCTTGGTTGGGACGACCGATACACCGATTGACCAGGCAACGCTTGACCCCAGAGCAACCCCTGAAGAAATTGATTTCCTCCTTAAAACAGCAGCCATCTATCTCAATGAAACACCAGCGATCGGCGATATACTTAGCGTATTTACGGGCATTCGCCCCTTAGTCAAGGGAGATCCCTCAGCACGCACGGCCTCACTCTCTCGCGATCACGTGATACGAGTCTCCGGATCTGGTCTCGTAACGATCACCGGTGGCAAATGGACCACCGTACGCAAGATGGCAGAAGACTGCGTCGATCGAGTCATTGTTGAAGCTCACTTAGCCGCATCAAGATCCAAAACCGCGGACTTGAAAATCCGAAGTCGAATCGAGAAAGAAGAGGCTCGCGAGAGCTTGCACGAGTCATTCCAAATGTCCGAGTATGACGTCGAGTATTCTGTTCGATATGAAATGGCACGTAACGTCGAAGACGTTTTATCTAGGCGATTCAGAGTATTGATTCTCAACGCTCGCGTAGCGATTGAAGTGGCTCCGAGAGTGGCCCAGTTGATGGCCAAGCAACTCGGACGCGACAATCACTGGATCGATAGCCAAATCGCCAGTTTTAACACGTTGGCCCAGTCCTATCTTCCCTAATCCGTTGAGCACCTATTAAGACTTTCTTGCGAAAAGAGTAACCAAGATGCATCCATTTTTGGCGGAGTTTATTGGCACGGCTATCCTTATTTTGTTTGGTGGCGGAGTCTGTGCTAATGTCAGCTTGCAGAAGACAGGCGGGCACGACAGCGGTTGGATCGTAATCGCAGCCGGTTGGGGAATCGCCGTATTCATCGGTGCCTTTTGTGTCAACGAGTTCAGTGGTGCTCACCTCAACCCCGCCGTCAGCATTGCGATGGTAGTGGGTGGAAAACTCTCAATCGGTTCAGCGATCGGGTATATCCTGGCCCAATTGGCTGGCGCGATGCTAGGAGCCACGGTGGTATATCTGTTCTATCGAGAGCACTTTAATGTCACGGAAGATCTTGACGCTAAGCTAGGTTGTTTTTGCACCGCGCCCGCGATCCGAAATTTCAAGCAAGCATTTTTCTGTGAAGCAATTGGCACCTTTGCACTCATCTTCCCGATCTTTCTTATGGTAACGCCGCGACTTGCATCAGGTGATGTACCCGTCGATACGGATCCAATGTTAGGTTTAGGTTCGCTGGGACTATTGCCTGTTGGCTTGCTAGTGTTCGGAATCGGTTTGTCACTAGGAGGAACGACCGGATACGCGATCAATCCCGCGCGAGACCTGGGTCCTAGAATCATTCACTCCTTGTCGCCGATTCGAAACAAGCGAGACAGCGATTGGAGTTATGCCTGGATCCCGGTCGCTGGTCCAATCACGGGGGGCATCATCGCTGCAATCATCTATAGACTTATCGCATAGCGATCAAAGCTCAGTGAGCTCCAGTCGAGGTGTTGCAATCATGCATTGTGGGTTGTAACCACCGACGGTCCCGTAATCGAGATCGTCAGCAAGGATTCCAACAATGTCTTTCTTATCGAGGCCCTAGCGGTAGATTGTTAATCAAGTATCGCAAAATATGCATTCGAACATGCACTACCGTGCCATCCCCCTCGCGCAGTCCGTGATCACGATTGGGGTACACCATGAAGTCAAAGGGTTTACCTATTGCAATCAAGCGATCGACTAACCCCTCGATAATTTGAATATGTGTATTGGTCTCACCAGAACCGGTCATGATCAATAGCTTGCCTTTGAGTCCTTCGGCAAAATTGATAGGAGCTGACTTTTCATATCCGTCCGGATTGACTTCACGGGTTCGCATGAAAATCTCTTGAAACCATGCGTTGTAAAGATGAGGTTGAGGCTTGGGTACAACGGCGATACCCACGTGATAGGATTCGGGTTTACGGAATAGTGCATTGAGAGTATTCGAGCCCCCACCGCTCCAACCCCAGATTCCAACGCGATCGGTATCGATAAACTCGCATTGCCTCGCAAGAGCTTTTAGACCCGCCTCTTGCTCCTCTGTCGACAGGGGACCCAGGCTACCAAAGATGGCTCGCCTCCAGGCTGCCCCTTTCGGGCATGGCGTTCCACGATTGTCGATCGACACCACCACGTATCCCAACTCGGCAACGACCCGATGAAAATCAATCTGCCCGGTCCCCCATTCGTTTAATACAGTCTGGGCGTGAGGCTCTCCGTACACGTAAATAAATAGAGGATATTTTTTGGTCGGGTCAAAGTCTTTAGGCTTCAGCATCCAGGCATCGAATTCGATGTCGTTGCCGATATCAAGCTTGAGAAACTCGGCTCTCTGGCAGGCTAACGATTTCATTCTTTCGCGAATCTCCGAGTTATCCTCCAAGATCTTCACAACTCGATGCGTTTCCACTTCAATCAGTTCGTATACCGGAGGCGTGTTCAGCGTTGAGTAGATGTGGATGGCCCACTTGGCGTCGGGCGAAAAGAGATACTTATGTGTACCAAGTTGACTTTCCGGCGAAATGCGAACTGCCTTGCTAGAACCATCCAAGGAAACTCGGTAAAGATACCTCTGAGTTCCATCCTGTGGCGACGCATAAAAGTAATACCATCCTCGCTCCTCGTCGATGACCGCGCGTTCAATAATGTCATAGTCTCCAGGTGTCAGTAGTGCCAACTCCTTACCATCACGCGAATAGCGAT
Organism: Pirellula sp.; assembly: GCA_025459355.1. Classification (GTDB taxonomy): domain Bacteria; phylum Planctomycetota; class Planctomycetia; order Pirellulales; family Pirellulaceae; genus JBKCUI01. Next base: position 1,363 of record JALOQS010000168.1, on the reverse strand, counting down.
AAGCGTGTCTCCAACCGTCCTTTTCACTAATAACGACGAACTCTCGGCCATTTCGAATCCACGCTAGTCCTGAGTTCCAGCCTTGACTAGCCTCCACCCAAGCCTTGTCGGACTCCGAGAAGATTGTCTTGACTTCTCCGCCAACACGGATCAAAAGAAAGTCGCGTTTGTCACGGAATCGACTGAACCTCTCCACAAGAACTTCCTGCGAGTTTCCTGCCCATTCGACTTGCCCCAAGTACATTCCCTCCTCGGGGCAATCGACCGGTAGCCAAGTCAATTGCTTGCCGTCTTTGTTTACAACGCCGATTCGTAGCTTTTCGATCTCCCCACCGACGCGAGCGAATCGATTCTGTTGCACTTCAGGATAGGATGGATCACCTGGAACCAAGACCCATCTTTGTTGAACGTCAGTGTGGTCAGATTCGATAAACAGCACCTTGGACCCATCCGGGCTCCAGACCGCACCTCGGAAATCGACTTCGCGATCATTGGTCGATGATGCAAGCGTGATTTCCGTTTTATTCTCTCGATGGACGGCCAGGAGTTTGCCATCGTTTGCCCTCAATTCCAACTCATCAGCCACCGAGCGTTGTTCGATGGTTGAGCCGGCTCGTACATCGTCATCCGTCGCTGACCGACGTTCGCCAGTCTTCGCGTCATAGAACCAATTAGTTTGTTTCTTTGTGTTAGGATCAACATCACTGAGCAAGAATCCCGAACTGTCGCTGAGCCACTTCGGCTGAACGCTCTTCGGACGAAACTCCCCGCGGTCGTAGATCGACTTTAGTCGAGGCTCAGCAAAGCTCTGCCAGGTTGAATCCGTGGCCGTTTGCGCGATACAGGCCTGAATTGCAACAATGGCAAAGACGGGTAATAAAAACACAGCTTTAACAAGCCGACTTACGGGGAGAAGCAAGTTATGCTGCATGGTGACAATCCTTTGGAAGGTAGGCTTTACATTCATCATCAATTTTCTATTACGCAATGTCCACGACTCTTGGACCGTGTACGTCAAATCGTGGCTCAATACCAAGGATAGTGTTGTCAAAAACCAAAACGGAACTTCCGCAAGACCATAACACATGACGTCATTAGTTCTCATGATACATTCAAGAGACAAATTGATCTTGCACGCCTGAAACCTTTTCCTGTCAAAACGCGCACAATGGACAAGTCTCGCATGCTAGGAAGCGCCCCAATTGCCGCAGTAGAAAAGTTGTTCTAGCGATTTGAACTGGACTTTCCTACTAGTGCCTCAACATGGAGATGATGTCGATCATAACCCGACGCGTAGGATTTTGGATTGGCGACTGATGATTGAAGATTGGTAAGACAAAGACAGAACGCAATCCGATCTCTT